>CAIYYW010000305.1 GCA_903930515.1 uncultured delta proteobacterium
AATTCTCTCGCAAAGAAGGCTGGATCGCGGCGCATCGGTAGTTTGAGCCGGGGGTCTTTTTCCGATTCCTTTTGGGGAGAGCCGCTTTTTGATGCCTTCCAGGAATCCAGATATAATAAGTTAAATGAACGCAAAGATTAAAATAGACCGGGAGAAGATTGCGGAATTCTGCCGGCGGAACCGGATCGGAAAGCTGAGCCTGTTCGGCTCGGTCCTGCGCGACGATTTCGGGCCGGGGAGCGATGTGGATGTGCTGGCGGAGTTTAAGCCGGACGCCCAGTTCAGCCTATTCCGGATGGTTGACATGGAGATTGAACTTTCCGAAATGTTGGGCCGGAAGGTGGACCTCCGGACGCCGGAGGAATTGAGCAAATATTTCCGGGACGAAGTCGTCCAGTCCGCCGAGGTCCAATATGCGCAAAGATGACCGGATCCGTTTTCTCCATATGCTGGAAGCCGCCAAGGAAGCCATGGGTTTCACCAAGAATAAAACGGAAGTTGACCTGAGCCGGGATCGCATGTTGATCCTTTCGGTGGTGAAGGACATAGAAATCATCGGCGAAGCGGCCTCCAAGATCAGCAAGGAATGCCAGGATCAATATCCTGAAATCCCCTGGCCCCGGATCATTGGCATGAGGAATCGGCTGATCCATGTCTATTTTGATATTGATTTCAGACAAGTTTGGCAGACCCTTGCCACCGACTTGCCGGAACTGGTCGGCCAATTGGAAAAAATCATTAAAAATTTTCCTTGACAAACTACTCCCAGAATATAGGCTACAGGGGATAAACTTGGGAGAGTGGAATATGAACCGAATCCTGGGCCGATTATTGATGGTTTCCGTCCTGATCCTGACCGCGAATATCGCTGTCGCCAAAGCCATTCCCAGCGGCGATTTATTGGAAGGGGTCAAGCCCGGTCCGGACGGCAAGATTGATGTTCTCACGGTTTTCCCGCATGCGGATGACGAAATGTATTGCGACGGGACCCTGCTCAAGATGAAGCAAGACCCGGCCGTGCGCATCCATTTCCTGGTTATGACCTTGGGCGACCTGTCCCCGTCCAAAGATGTGCTCGGGATCAGCCCCGAGAAAATGGCCGCGATCCGGGTCCGGGAGATGGGCAAGGTGGCCGCGGTGGTCGGCGCGGACAGCTACCTCCAGTGGGAGCTCCACGACCAGGGCCTGCCCGCGCTGCCTCCGGAAGAGCTGGCCGCCAAAATCCTCAAGGTCATTAACGACACCCACGCCGAGATCGTCATCGGCTACGGTCCCGAGGGCATTTACGGACACCCCGACCATATCGCCGGCTGCCGGGCCGCGGAGATCGCCTTTCGCTCAAGCCCCGCGCAGAAATTATATTATGTCAATGTGCCCAAGGCGCTCTACCCGGTCTACCGCCTTCTCAGCAAGACCAACCCGCTCCCGGCCACGGTCAAGGTGGATGTTCGCAAGTTCAAAAAAATGAAAATGCTCGCCATTGACGAGGAGACCTCGCAGAAATACTTTATGTCCTGGATCCCCAAACTGGAAATGAGCCTGAACTTCAATTACGAATATTTTAC
>CAIYYW010000306.1 GCA_903930515.1 uncultured delta proteobacterium
TGGAAGTGGAACTGATGGTGGACATTGCGATGGAGGAAGGCCTGCGGTTTGCGATCCGGGAAGGCGGCAAGACCGTGGGCGCCGGAGTTGTAACCAAGATTATTAAGTAGGAGAGGTTTAAGAAAAAATGGCTACGCAGAGGATCCGGATCAAGCTGAAGGCTTATGACCATCAACTGTTGGATCAATCGGTAAGGGAGATTGTGGATACCGCGAAACGGACCGGGGCGAAAATCTCCGGCCCGATCCCGCTCCCAACCGAGATCAACCGGGTATGTGTGCTCCGGGCCAGCAATGTGGACAAGAAGAGCCGGGAGCATTTCGAGATTCGGACCCATAAAAGATTGATTGATGTGCTGGACCCGACTCAGGCCACGGTGGACGCCTTGGGCAAACTGGACCTGAGCGCCGGGATAGACATTGAGATTAAACTCTAGGAGCTAATAGATGGGAGAAGCGGAAAAAGCAGGCGCGAATCCGATCCGGGCGGAAGTCTTCAGCCAGGAGAGGAAAAAGGTGTCGGAAGTGGAGCTGGACGCGGCGATCTTCGGCGCGGAGGTCAAGCCCTATCTGCTCTGGGAAGTGGTGAACTGGCAGGAAGCCAAACACCGGCAGGGCACGGCCAAGGTCAAGACCCGGGCGGAAGTGAGCGGAACCGGCAAGAAGCCTTGGAAGCAAAAAGGCACCGGCCGTTCCCGCCACGGTTCGCTCCGTTCTCCGCTCTGGCCGGGCGGAGGCAAGACCTTCGGGCCGGTCCCTCGGGATCATTCCTACACGATCCCGAAAAAGGTGAAGAAGAACGCCCTGCGGGGAGCGCTGAGTATGAAGCTCAAGGAACATAAGTTGCTGATCCTGGACCAGCTCAATCTGGTAAAACCGAAGACCAGGGATTTCAAGGAAATCTGCGATCGCTTCGAATTGAACCAGGCACTGTTCCTGATCGGCGAGAAAAATGAGAACGCGGAAAAAAGCGTGCGCAATCTGGACGCGATGAAGCTGCTCCGCGCCCAGGGGATCAATGTCCGGGACCTCCTTAAATTCAACTGGCTGGTCCTCGATTTGGCCGGCCTCAAGCAGGTGTCGGAGGCGCTCAAATGAAAAACTTGTATCAGGTCATCAAACGCCCGATTGTCACGGAAAAAAGCAATGCCGCCAATGAAAAGCAGAACCAGGTGGTGTTTGAAGTGGATTGGAACGCGACCAAGCCCGAGATCAAGCGGGCGGTGGAAAGCCTGTTCAACATCAAGGTGGAAAAGGTGCGCACGGCGCGGATCGCCGGCAAGCATCGCCACTACGGCCGGAAGCTGGTCCGCCGGGGAGATCCCTGGAAGAAGGCGACCGTGACCCTGAAAGAGGGTTTTAAGCTGGACTTTAGCGAGGAGATTAAATAATGGCGTTGAAAACCTACAAACCGGTCACGCCCGGGCAAAGACATAAGACCGGACTGGACTTTGCCGAGTTGACCAAGGGCAAGAAGCCGGAAAAGTCCCTGCTCCGGCCCAAGATGCGCGGGTCCGGCCGGGACAATTACGGGCATATCACGGTCTGGTGGAGAGGCGGCGGGCACAAGCGCAAATACCGGATCATTGACTTCAAGCGCGACAAGCGAAACATCCCGGGCAAAGTGGCCGCGATTGAATACGACCCGAACCGGAGTTCCTTTCTCGCCCTGCTCAATTACGCGGACGGGGAGAAGAGATACATCTTGGCCCCCAATGGGATCAAGGTCGGAGACATTCTGGTCGCGGACCAGAACGCCGAGGCCAAGGTGGGGAACCATATTCCCCTGAAAAACCTTCCGCTCGGAACCCTGATCCATAATGTGGAGATCAAACTTGGCAAAGGCGGACAGATGATCCGATCCGCCGGAAATTACGGCCAGATTTTGGCCAAGGAAGGCGAATACGCTTTGGTGCGGATGCCGAGCGGCGAGGAGCGGAAGATTTTCTTGGATTGCTGGGCCACCGTGGGGCAGGTGGGCAACCTGGATCATATCAATGTGGTGGTGGGAAAGGCCGGAAGGAGCCGCTGGCGGGGAAGAAGGCCCCATGTCAGAGGAGTCGCAATGAACCCGGTGGACCATCCCCACGGAGGTGGCGAGGGAAAGAGCGGTCCGGGCAGAAACCCGACCACTCCCTGGGGTATCCCCACCCTCGGATATAAAACCCGGAATAAAAAGCGCACGGATCCATTTATCGTGAAGCGGCGCAAGTAAAGGAGGACGATTTTGCCCAGGTCAATAAGTAAAGGCCCATTTGTGGATGATCACCTTATGAAGAAGGTGAAGGTGGTGAAGGAGAGCGGAGACCGGAAACCGATCAAAACATGGTCCCGCCGCTCAACCATTCTGCCGGAGATGGTCGGCCTGACTTTCCAGGTGCATAACGGCCGGAAGTTCATCCCGATTTTTATCAGCGAAAATATGGTCGGCCATAAGCTCGGGGAATTCTCCCCCACCCGCACCTTCTTTGCGCACTCCGCGGATCGCAAGACCAAAACCGAGGAAAAAAAGGTATGAGGGATTATTATGGCTGAAGCAAAGGCAAAACTTAGTTACATTCGGATCGCTCCCAGGAAGGCGCGTCTGGTCGCGGATGCCGTCCGGGGCAAAGGCGTGGAAGAAGCGCGGGCGTTCCTGAGGGTGAATACGAAGAAGGGCTCGCGGATTATTCTCAAGTTGCTGAACTCCGCAGTCGCGAACGCGGAGCAGAAGAAGAACATGGACTTGAAAACGCTCTTCATCAAGAAGATCGTGGTGAACGGCGGCTCCACCCTGACCCGGTTCAAGGCCCGGGCCATGGGTCGGGGAACGACCATCCGCCGGCGCACCAGCCATATCGAACTCGTGTTGTCGGAAAAATAACAGGAGGTGTTGTTTGGGACAGAAAACTCATCCGATCGGCTTTAGGCTCGGTTATATCCGGGGCTGGGAATCCAAGTGGTTCGCGGACAAGGGATATAGCAAGCTGCTCCACGAGGATCTCAAGATCCGTAACTATATCAAGGCCAAGCTCTACCACGCCGGGATCAGCCGGATCGAGATTGAGCGTTCCACCAATAAGTGCCGGGTGAACATCTACTCCGCCCGTCCGGCGATGATCATCGGAAGACGGGGCCAGGAAGTGGAGGTCTTGAAAAAGGAAGCGCAACAGTTCACCCACAGCGAAGTGTTCGTGAACATTTTGGAAGTTCGGCCGGCCGAGACCGACGCTCAGTTGGTGTCGGAAAATATCGCCCTCCAGCTCGAGCGGAGAGTAAGCTACCGCCGGGCGATGAAAAAAGGAATGACCCTGGCCCTGAAGTTCGGGGCCAAGGGATTCAAGGTTCGCTGCGGGGGAAGGCTGGGCGGAGCGGAAATCGCCCGGACCGAATGGTACCGCCAGGGAAGAGTGCCGCTCCATACTTTAAGAGCGGATATTGATTACGGATATGCGCGCGCCAAAACCACCTACGGCGTGATCGGCGTCAAGGTGTGGATTTTTAAGGGAGAAATCCTCAAGGGCAAGGGCGCGGAGCAGACCAAGCTATGAGGAGGAGATAGATGCTTCAGCCCAAAAAAACCAAATGGAGAAAACAGCAAAAGGGGAGGCGGAAGGGAAACGCCACCCGCGGCAACCGGCTTGCCTTCGGGGATTACGGTCTCCAAGCACTGGACCGATGCTGGATGACCGACCGCCAGATTGAAGCCGGCCGCGTGGCGATCCTGCGCTATGTGAAGAGGACCGGCAAGCTCTGGGTCAGGATTTTCCCGGACAAGCCCCTGACCAAGAAGCCCTTGGAGACCCGGATGGGCAAAGGAAAAGGAAACCCGGAAATCTGGGTGGCGGTGATCAAGCCGGGAAGGATGCTGTTCGAACTGGAAGGGATCTCGGACGAGGTGGCCAAAGAGGCCTTCCGGCTCGCTTCCCACAAACTGCCGATCCCATGCCGGGTGGTGATCAGGGAGCGTCATTATGTTAGCTAACGAAATAAAAATTATGGCGGACGAGGAGCTCTTGAAGAAGTCCGAGGAGATCCGGAAGAATTTGTTTAACCTGAAAATACAGATGGCCACCGGTCAGCTTAATAACACTTCCCTCCTGCGCCAGACCCGCCGGGATCTGGCCCGGATCCTGACCGTGATCCGGGAGCGGAAATCGAAAGGTAAAAAATAATGGAGAGCGCGAAAAAATTCAGGAAGAAAGTCCTGCAGGGACTGGTGGTCAGCGACAAGATGGACAAGACCGTCAAGGTCCGGGTGGAACGGACCGTTCTTGATCCCAAATATAAAAAATATCTGCGCAAGCGCAAGAATTTTCTCGCCCACGACGAGAAGGACGAATGCCGGACCGGGGACCTGGTGGAGATCATCGAGACCAGGCCCTTGAGCCGGAACAAGCGCTTCCTGGTCAGTCGGGTTTTAAAGCGCGGAGAAATGCTGGCGGAAGAGGTGACGGCTAATGATCCAAAATGAATCCAGGCTGAATGTGGCGGACAATTCCGGGGCTCGCGAAGTGCTTTGCATCCGGGTGATGGGAGGTTCCCGCCGAAGATACGCCACGGTCGGGGATGTGATCGTGGTCGCGGTCCAGGCCGCGATGCCGGATTCCAAAATAAAGAAGGGCGAGGTCCACAAGGCGGTGGTGGTAAGGACCAGGAAAGAAATCCATCGGCCGGACGGAACCTATCTCCGGTTTGACGACAACTCCGCGGTGATGATCAATAATCAGTTGGAGCCGCTCGGCACCCGCGTGTTCGGCCCGGTGGCAAGGGAATTGCGGGGCAAGAAATTTATGAAAATTATCTCGCTGGCTCCGGAGGTCTTATGAGCGAAGCAAGGGCAAGGCGATTCCATATTAAAAAGGGAGATACCGTGCTGATCCTGAACGGGGACGAGCAGGGAAAGACCGGCAAGGTGCTCAGGGTCAGCCGGAAGAAAGAAGCCGCGATCATCGAGCGGATCAACTTCGTGAAAAGGCATGTCCGGCCCGGTCATCCGACCGCGCCCCAGGGCGGGGTGATCGAGAAGGAAGCCTTGGTGGAAATCAGCAAGCTGATGCTGGTCTGCCCCAAGTGCAACAAGCCGATGCGGGCGAAAAATCAGCGGCGGGACCAGGGCAAGCGCGCCCGGATCTGCGGCAGTTGTAATGAGCAGATAGATTAAGGGAGGCGGTTATGTCGAGGATTAAAGATAACTATAACAAGGCGGTGGTTCCGGCCCTGATGAAAAAATTCGGGTACCAGAACCAGATGCAGGTCCCTAGGCTGGACAAGGTCGTGATCAATATGGGGCTGGGAGCCGCGGTGCAGAACATCAAGATCATTGACAACGCGGTGGGAGAGATGACTGCGATCACCGGACAGAAGCCGGTGGTGACCAAGGCCAAGAAATCCATCGCCAATTTCAAAATTCGGGCCGGGGTCCCGATTGGGTGTATGGTCACCCTCCGCCGATCCCGGATGTACGAGTTCCTCGACCGCTTCTTCAACATCGCCCTGCCCCGCGTGCGCGACTTCCGGGGATTAAGCCCCAAAGGGTTTGACGGAAGAGGCAACTATTCGCTCGGACTCAAGGAGCAGATCATCTTCCCCGAAATCCATTATGACAAGGTGGAGCGGGTCCAGGGGATGAATATCACGATCGCCACCACGGCCCGGACGGACGAGGAAGCCAAAGAGTTGTTGAGGCTCCTGGGAATGCCGTTCCGGGAAAATTGAGGAGGCTTTAGGAATGACCAAAAAATCGTTAATGATCAAGTCCCAGCGGACCCCCCGGTTCAAGGTGAGAGCCTATCACCGGTGTCCGCTCTGCGGAAGAAGGCGCGCCTATCTTCGGAAATTTGATATGTGCCGGATTTGCTTCCGGACCCTGAGTCTGGAAGGCAAGATTCCCGGCGTCATTAAAGCGAGTTGGTGAGGAGAAAGAAATGGTTATGACCGATCCCATTGCGGATATGCTGACCCGAATCCGAAACGCCATAATGGTCCGGAAGGACCAGGTGGATATGCCTTCCAGCCGGATCAAGCTGGAGATCGCCCGGATCTTGAAAGCCGAGGGCTACATCAAGAATTTCAAATTGATCCAGGAAGACAAAAAGGAATCGTTGAAGATTTTCTTGAAATATGACGAGATGAAGAAATCCGTCATCCTCGGCCTGGAAAAGGTGAGCACCTCCGGCCGGAGGCTGTATGTCGGGTCGGAGAAAATCCCGCAGATCCGGAAGGGAATGGGGGTTTTGATCCTGACCACCAATAAAGGATTGATGACCGACAAGGAGGCCCGGAAACAAAAACTGGGCGGAGAAGTACTGTGCAAGGTATGGTGAGGTAAAGAATGTCCAAAATCGGAAAAAAACCGGTCCCGCTCGCCAAAGGCGTGGAGTTGAAATGGCAGGCGCCCTTGGTGAGGATCAAAGGCCCCAAAGGGGAATTGACTCTGACCATCCGGCCGGAAGTGGATTTGGAAGTCTCTTCCGGCGAAGTTAAAGTCAAGGCCAAGGAAGCCACCAAGCAGGCGAATTCCCTCCACGGAACTTACCGGAGCCTGATCAATAATATGATCATCGGGGTCAGCCAGGGATTTGAGCGAAAACTGGAAATGGTGGGAGTGGGATATAAGGCGGAGTTGAAAGGGAAGGCCCTGGCGATCTTGGCCGGGTTCAGCCATCCGGTGGAATATTCGATCCCAGCCGGGATTGAAATCACAGTGGAAAAAGGCAATAAAATAGCGATCAAGGGCATTGACAAGCACCTGGTGGGGGAAGTGGCCGCCCAGATCCGTTCGATCCGGCCGCCTGAGCCGTACCAGGGTAAGGGCATTCGCTACGAGGGAGAATTGGTAAGAAAGAAAGCTGGCAAGGCCGCGGCGGGCGTGACTTCGGGGACGGCCGGCGGCAAATAATCCACGGGATAGGATTCAGGAGAAATGAAAGCAAACAGGAGAGAGAAAAGGGAAATCAGGCAGAAACGGGTCCGGAAGCATGTCCGCGGCACGATTGAGCGTCCGCGCTTGTGCGTTTTCCGGAGCGAGAAGCACCTTTATGTCCAGGTGATAGACGACCTCCAGGGCCATACCCTGCTCACGGTCAGCACCTTAAGCCCGGACTTTAAAGGCAAGCTCAAGAAAACCAAGAACAAGGACGCGGCCAAGCAGGTGGGGAAGGCCCTGGCCCAAAAATGCCTGGAACAAGGGATCAAAAAAGTGGTATTTGACCGGAACGGTTTTCTCTACCACGGCCGGGTTAAGGCGGTGGCTGAGGGAGCCAGGGAAGCCGGGCTGAATTTTTAGGAGGTAAACGAGTGGCTTTGCAAAGATATGGACAGGATCAAGATCTTCTGGATCGGGTGGTTTTTATCAACCGGTGCGCCAAGGTGGTGAAGGGCGGAAAAAGATTCCACTTCAGCGCCGTGGTTGTGGTCGGGGACGGAAAGGGCAAGGTCGGCTTTGGGATCGGCAAGGCCCACGAAGTCCCGGATGCCATCCGCAAGGGAATGGAACAAGCGAAAAAGCATCTGATGGAAGTTTTGATCGCACCCGGGGATACCATCCCGCACGAGATCATCGGAAGACAGGATTCCAGCAAAGTACTGCTCCGGCCGGCCGGGCCCGGAACCGGGGTTATCGCCGGAGGAGCGGTCCGGGCGGTGATGGAAGTGGTCGGGATTAAAAATATCCTGAGCAAGGTCCTGGGCAGCACCAATGCGATGAATGTGGTGGCCGCGACCATTGACGGACTCACCCGGATGGAAACCCCGGAAAAGGTGGCCAGCCGCAGGGGAAAATCGGTTGAGGATCTATAAAGGAGAGAATATGCCCAAGAAGAAGCCGGCGAAAAATTTGAAAATCACTTTGAAAAAAAGCGTCATCGCCACCCTTCCGAAGCAGAGGGCCACGGTCCAGGCGCTCGGATTGAAGAAACGGCAGCATAGCGTGATCCATCCGAATATCCCTTCCATCCGGGGGATGGTGAAGAAGGTGATCCATTTGTTGGAAGTGGAGGAATTGAATGATTAACTTGTCCGAAATCAAACCGGCCGCTGGGGCCAAGCACAAGCCCAAACGGATCGGACGCGGGATCGGAAGCGGCCACGGCAAAACTTCCTGTCGCGGTTCCAAGGGCCAGAACTCGCGCTCCGGCCGGGCCAAGCGTAATATCGCCTTTGAAGGCGGGCAGATGCCCCTGATCCGGCGCATCCCCAA
>CAIYYW010000307.1 GCA_903930515.1 uncultured delta proteobacterium
AAATTTAGTAAGGAGGGCTTGAAAATGGGTATGAATAAGGCAGTAATCGGAAAGGTTCATCCGCCGGGGACTATGGATATCAATCCCAAAGATTTCACCTATTATGCGGTATCCACCAACGATTATGACAATCCCTACTACTGGGAGGAGAGTCGGGAGGGCGGGATTATGGCCCCGCCGATGTTCGCGGTCTGCTACAGCGGGATTTGCGTTCCCGCGGTGATCCTGGACAAGGAATTGGGAATGAATGTGTTCCTGATGGTCCACGGCGAGGAGGACATCAAATTCCACCAACCGGTCAAGGCCGGGATGAAGATCACCAGCCAGGCCAAGGTGGTGGACATTGTTGACAAAGGCTCGGGCGAACTATGCCAGTTCACCGTCACCAGCAAGGACCAGAATGGGGGATTGGTCGCGGAGGCCACCTACGGGTTTTTCGTGCGCGGAGGCGGGAGCGGGAAGAAGGACGAGAAGAAGGAACCGGAGCCGGGACCGGGCAAGATTCTTTTTGAAGTGAAGAAGAAGGTTATGAGCCATCAGTCATATATTTACGCCTGGGCCTCGGGCGACCATAATTTCATTCATGTCAACCCCAATGCTGCGGTGCAAATGGCGAAACTCCCCGGGATCATCCTGCAGGGACTATGCTCAATGGCCCTGTGCCAGAACGCGATCGTGGACAACCTTTGCCCGGGAAGAAATCCGGCAAACCTCAAGCGGCTCGCGGTCCGGTTCTCCCGGCCGGTGCTGCCCAATGACGAGATCACCATTTACGGATGGGAACTCAAGGGAGGCTCTCCCCGAACCATCGGCTTTGAGGCCAAGAAGCAGGACGGCACCCCGGTGATCAAGAACGGGATCGCTGAAATCGCCTGATTCTATTGGAGATCCGGATAATTTTGCTGACTTAAGTATTGGGAGATCGGTAAAAAAACGGGCTGCTTTCGCGGCCGGGTTGATGCTGATATCACATAGATAAGGGAGGTACTCAATGCCAGGTAGTGGGATCGGTTTTGCGGTACTGGAAGTTTTTGTGTTCGCCCTGGCCACCGCGCTTTTTTGCTACAGCTTCTGGGTCAAGATCAAGTTGATGCGCACCGGGCAGCCGGATCCGGTCAAGAGATGGAATCAAATCCCCATGCGGTTCAGGTTCATCTTTGACGAAGTGGTCGTGCATCTCAAGCATTTCCGAGACTGGTACGCGGGTCCGATGCATTTCTTTATTTTCTACGGATTCGCTTTCCTGTTCATCTCCATTGTCTGCTTCTTCTGGGAAGGACTCGGGATCACGCCGGCGCTCTGGGGAAAAATCCCTTGGCCGGCCTTCCTGACCCAGCTTAATCTGGCCGGAACTGCGTTCCCCTTCATCCGGGGCGAGACCGCGTTCCCGTTCACCGAAGGCTGGGCCTGGTATCACATCCTGATGAACATCTGGTTCGTGGCGGTCTTGATCGCGATGGCCATGGCCTTTTATCGCCGTTTGATCATCCGGCCGGAGCGGATGGAGCTGACCAGGGAAGCGCTTCTGATCCTGACCCTGATCACCGGCGTGATCATCACGGATGTGATGCTGGAAAGCTCGAAAATCGCCGGCGGAAAGGTCCTTCCCGGCGCGTTCTTCAGCGGCCTGGTCGCGTATCTCTGGCAGGCCGCGGGCGTGAATACCGAGCATTCCGGCAAGATCGCATACGCGGTCAGCTGGTGGCTCCACGCCGGGATCCTGCTCGGGTTCCTGAACTATCTGCCCATTTCCAAGCATATGCACATCCTGCTTTCCATCCCCAATATCTTTATGCAAAGCCTGGAGCCGAAAGGATCGGTTCCGGCGATCCCGGGTTTGGAAGAGCGGGAGAGCTGGGGGATTCATACCATTCCGGAGCATACCTGGAAGTCTTTGATGGACGGCCTGACCTGCCAGGAATGCGGCAGGTGCCAGGATAAATGCCCGGCCTGGAACACCAAGAAGCCGTTGAGTCCGAAGAAGATTCATCTGGACATCAAGCACCTCCTGGTGGAAGAGGGATTTATGGAGCCGGGCAAGGAGCGCCAGCCGATCATCAGCGATAAGTGGACCAAGCCGGAGGAAATCTGGGCTTGCACCACCTGCCGCTCCTGTATGACCGAATGTCCGGTCGGGAACGAGCATATCCCCAAGATCATTGACTACCGCAGGTACCTGACCCTGATGGAGGGCAATATTTCTCCCGAGGCGCAACTGACCCTGCAAAACATGGAAAAGAATTCCAACCCTTGGGGAGTCGGCTTTGACCAGCGCGCCAACTGGGCTGAGGGTCTGAAGATCCCGGTTTACGCCGAGGGCGCGCAAGCGGAATATTGCTGGTTCGTGGGATGCGCCGGGTCGTTTGACGACCGGTACAAAAGGGTCGCGGTCAACCTGGCCAAGATCCTGAAAAAAGCCGGGGTCAGCTTCGCCATCCTGGGGGTGGAAGAGGGATGCTGCGGGGATTCCGCGCGCCGGCTCGGGAACGAATACCTGTTCAAGGTTATGGCCGAGCAGAACATTGAGACCTTCAAGCGCTATGGGATCAAGAAGATTATCACCGCCTGCCCGCACGGGTTCAATACCCTGAAGAACGAATACCACCAGTTCGGATACGAGTTTGACGAGGTCTGGCATCACGCGGACTTTCTCCTGAAATTGCTCAAGGAAGGCAAGATCAATCTGAACCAGCCGGCGGACGGCAAGGTGATCACCTATCACGATTCCTGTTATCTGGGAAGGCATAATGACCTTTACGACGCTCCCCGCGAATTGCTCAAATCCGTTCCCGGCGTTGAGCTCAAGGAAATGAAACGCAATTATTCCCGCTCGTTCTGCTGCGGGGCCGGCGGCGGGATGATGTGGATGGAAGAGCACGGGGATCGGATCAATGTCAACCGGACCAAGGAAGCGATAGAAACCGGCGCCAGCGTGATCGCGGTGGCCTGCCCCTTCTGTATGACAATGTTGGAAGACGGGGTCAAGGGAGAGGGCAAGGAAGAAGCCGTCAAGACCCTGGACCTGACCGAGATCGTGGCCAAGGCGATGGGAGAAACCTGACAAAACTTTTAATGCCGATCAAGGCCGGGGCCCAAAAGCTCCGGCCTTTTTATTCCATCCCCAAAATTGAATTGGTTCCCGAGGGCATGGGCGCGAAACAAAAATTTGACAAGCCGCGGTTCCGGATTATAATAAAAAATTCGCCGTGGGGCTGTAGCTCAGTTGGGAGAGCACTTGACTGGCAGTCAAGGGGTCGCGGGTTCGACTCCCGTCAGCTCCACCATTTAAATCTAAAAGCCATTTCAGATTTCAAATAGCGGAAACAGAATGGCGGATATAATGAAACTTAAATTCGGATTCCTCGCGCACAACCGGCCTGCGGAAAAAGAACTCCAATATGCCGCGAAAAACAACCTTAATCATATTGAAATTGACCTGTTCAATGACCAGAACCTGCTGGAAAGCTTCACTCAAAAACGGATCCGCGTCATTAAAAATATGGCTGAAAAATTTCAGATCAGCCTCAGTATTCATCCCCCTTATATCTTGAACCTTGCAGATAAAATACAAATAATATCAGAGGCTAACCTGAGATACCTAAAGTATTGCGTTATGCTGGCAAAGGACCTGGGAGCACAATTTGTCACTACCTATCTCGGCTCCATCAACCACCAAAAGAATTTCGCAAAGGCGAGGCGTCCGGCCTTGGGCCGCGCCATTGAGAACCTGAAAGAAGCGGTCAAGGAATGCGAGAATTATCAGGTGAAACTTGCCTTGGAAAACACCAACCTCATGCCCAAGGGTTCGCCCATCTTTTACCTGGGCGATAACCTCCAGGACTTCCAGCGGATTTTCTCGGGCATCAATTCGCCCTGGCTGAACCTTTGCCTCGACCTCGGACATGCCCACACCAATGAAGGCATCATTCCCTATCTCAAGGAATTCGGACCCAAAATCATCAGCGTCCATTTCCACGATAATGACGGCAGGAAAGACGACCACCGCAACATCGGCAACGGCAACATCGTCTGGAAAAAAGTGATGCTCAATTTTTCCAACCTGAAATATTCCGGCCCCTTCCTCTCTGAAACCCGGGAATCCCCGGCAATCTCAAAGAGAAAGCTCCTGAAATATCTCATTGAATAGACCCCTGGGGTGCAGACACTCTTGTAGGGGGCGGGACACTCTTGTAGGGGGCGCAGACACTCTTGTCTGCGATTCTGCTTTGA
>CAIYYW010000308.1 GCA_903930515.1 uncultured delta proteobacterium
AGTTCGGTGTAGTTGTCATCGCTGATGCCGGTGGTGATGGGGACCCGCACCGGCTCGGCGTTCCGGATGATCCAGACTCCAAACCCTTTTTGCAGCTTGACCGCGGTCTGCTTGGGCGGCACGAACCTGAGCGCGGCATTGGGCACTCTCAAAACATTCTTTTTGAAAGCCGAGATGATGGTGGCGTTGGCGGTCATCCCGGGCTTGAGCTTGAGCTCGGGGTTGGCCACCTGGATCACCACATCGTAAGTGACCACATTCGAGACCGTGATCGGAGCGTTCCGGACCTGGGAGACTTTGCCCTTAAAAATGATTTCCGGGTAGGCGTCCACCGAGAACTCCACATCCTGTCCGTCCTTGATCTTGCCGATGTCCGCCTCGTTGACATTGGTGTCAATCTGCATCTTGGTCAGGTCCTGGGCGATCAGGAACAGGGTGGGGGTCTGGAAGGATGCGGCCACGGTCTGTCCCATATCCACATTGCGGGAAATGACAATGCCGTCCACCGGCGAGATAATCGTGGTGTATCCCAGGTTGGTTTCCACGCTTTTCAGGGCGGCCTCCATCTGGGTGACCTGGGCCTTGGCCGATTCCAACTGGGCCTGGCCGGACTGTAAGCCGGTTTGGGCGGAATCCCGGTCGTTCTTGGCGATCAGGTTTTTCGCGAACAGCTCAACCGCCTGATCGTAAATTCTTTTGGCGTCCGAGAGTGCGGCCCGGGCCTTGAGCAGGTTGGCTTTGGCCGAGATTAAATTGGCCTTGGCCTGATCCACCTGGGCCTGGAACATCTGCGGGTCAATCTGGGCGATCACCTGTCCCTGCTTGACCTGGGAGTTGAAGTCAACATAAATCGCCTGGATCCTTCCGGAAACCTGGGTGCCGACCGAGACCGTGGTGATGGGATTGATGGTCCCGCTCGCGAACACGGTTTCCTGGATGTCCCCCCGGGTTATTTTCTCGGTCTTGTATTCCACCTCGTTATGCCGGGACCTGGTCACCAGGTATGCGGCCACTCCGCCGCCGATCAACACCGCGGCCACCACAATCAAAATAATTGTCTTCTTCATCTTTTTCCCACCGCCTTCTCCAGGGTCGCCTGGGCGATTTTATAATCATAGAGCGCCTGGTTATATGTCAGGCGCGCGTTGCTGTAAGCGAGTTCCGCGTCCGCCACTTCAATCGGGTTTCCCACCCCCGCGGAATATCTCCCGTTAGCCAAGTCCAAATTTTCCTGCGCCTGCTTCACGGTCAGTTCCGCGATCGGGATGCTGTCCGCCACCGCCTGCAGGTTCAGATAGGCCTGCTGAACTTCCAGATAGATGCTCTGACGCAGATACGACTCGTTGGCTTTGGCGATATTGTAGTTGGCCTTGGATTGGTCCACCTGGTATTTGGTGAGCAGGCCGTTGAAAAGCGGGAGGTTCAAATTGATCCCCAAATCCCAGCCGTCCTGGAGCGGAAAATCCTTGCCCGCCCAGTTATAAGCCGCGGTTCCGCTCACCACCGGCAGATAGCCGATGGCTGAGTTCTTGATGGATTCCTGGGCCGACTTCTGTTTCAAAAGGTTGGACTCCAGGTCCGGCCGATCCTGATACGCGGCCTGAAGTGCGTCGTCAAAGCTGGTTTGATAGGGCTGGAAGGAGAGATTATCCACAACTTCATAGTCCAGGGATTGGGTGATCCCGATCGCGTTGTTCAGGGTTGCCTTGGCGATCTTCAGGTTGTTCTCCGCCTTAAGCAAATTCAACTGGGCGTTGCTGAAATCCACTTCCGCCTTGGTCACATCAAATTTCGGACTCCGACCCACCTGGTAAAAACCTTGAGCCTGGTCCAGGTGTTTTTGCGTCTGCTCAACCGTTTCCAGGGCCACCTCCCGGTTCCGCTCCGCCTGCAAAACCCCGTAATAGGCCTGCTTGACCTTGAAGGTGATTTGCTGGGATACATTTTCCAGGTCCGAGCGTGACGATTTTAGGTTGTAGTCTTGAGCTTTAACCCCGGTGTAGGTCTTGCCGAAATCAAGCAGGATCTGGTTGAGACGGACGCTCGCGGTATAGTTGTCATAATATTGATCCTCATCCGCGGCGGTATTGGCGCTGGTTTGCAGGGTTTGCCCGGGAATATAAATTTTGGTCGGGCTTCCGAGAATAGTGACGGTGGCCGTGCTCCCGGGAATCACCAGCGGCGTCGTCGGGCTGGCAGGGGCGGTCGCGGGATTGTTCCGGGAGAAGCCCGCGGCAAAATTAATCTGAGGATAAAAACCGGACGCGGCCTGGCCGACCAGGCTCTTTGAAAAATTAACCGTGTTGGTCTGGACAATTATGCTCGGATGGCTTTGAAGCGCGAGTTCCAGGCAACGCTCCAGGGTCAGCGCCTGGTTCGGGGCGATGGCCTCCTCGGAAATTCCCGCCGGGGAATACAGAATTACCAGCAGGAATCCAATCAAATATCTCCTCATCATTTTGACCCCCTGAGTTTTATAATGGTAACTATCATCCTTTAACTCCAGACGCTATCCGCGCATAAAAAGTTCTTATTTGACCCCGCTTTTGAATTTATGTTCAATTTTTAGAATCACGGTTCATAATATAGCCGGTTTCTGGCGATTGTCAAGAGGGTAAATCAATCGGAAGGCAAGTCCAAGCGGTTTGAAGGAAGTAGTGAAATGGGTGGGCCTTAGAGCCTCGGGTCGCAAACAGTTCAGGCGGATTGGGCGGAATCGGGATTATACCAGCGGGGAATTTGGAATCCGTTTTCCTGGACCAAGTGCGGGTCGGTGGCTTCAATCAGTTGGTAATTGTCCGGGCTGGAGAGGAGATTGACTAACAGTTGGTGGTTTAGTTTATGTCCGGATTTATAGCCGCGGTATGCTCCGATGATATTAGTCCCCAGGATCATCAAATCTCCCATTGAGTCAAGAATTTTATGCCGGACCGGCTCGTCCTGGAACCGGAACCCTTCGGGATTGACCGGGCCGTCCTGTCCGATCACCACCACATTTTGCAGGCCGCCTCCCTTGGCCAATCCCGATTTCAGGAGCTGGTCAACCTCGCTCAGGAACCCGAAGGTCCGGGCCGGGCTGATCTCGCGCTCAAAGTCCTGATGGTCAAAGGTAAATTCCTTCCGCTGATAGCTGAGCAGGGGATGATCATATGAGATTACAAACTCAATCCGGAATTCCGGGCTGGGGTCAAGCGCCGCGTACCGATCCCCTTCCTCCGCCCGCACCGGCTTTTTCACCAACATGAATTTCCTCGCCTTGCCCAGTTTTTCAATGCCGGCATTAAGGATTTCCCGCACAAAGGGCTTGGCGCTTCCGTCCAAGACCGGGATCTCCGGGCCGTAAACTTCGATCAAAGCGTTGTCAATCCCCAACCCGTAAAAAGCCGATAGCAGATGCTCGACCGTGAGGATTTTATTTCCGTTCACCCCCAGCGCGGAATTGTTCTGGGTGGATACCACCCGGTCCGGGCTGAGCGGAATCTTCTGCCGACCATTGTCCGCGCGCATGAAAACAATGCCCGTATCCGCCTCCGCCGGAATCAGCCGCGCCTTGACCTTTTCCCCGCTATGAAGACCAACTCCATCTATGCTGATCTCTTCCTTGATAGTCCTTTGATAATGCATCGCTATTAAAAGATGCGAGATTTATGCCAAAAATTTTTTAAGGCTCTTCAAGGAATCCATAAGGAGTATTGATAAAAATAAACCGTTTATAATCAATCGGTTATATTTAATTATTATTGAGCAGGGAAGATTATTTTTACTTCCATAAATCTCTTTTTCGTTGCAATCAGGCAACCGTGGAATCTTATTGTTGCATTATTGCAACAACCCAAAAAGCAT
>CAIYYW010000309.1 GCA_903930515.1 uncultured delta proteobacterium
CCCTGGCCAAAACGCTGGAAGTAAACAATGCGCTTTTCTCGCCGCCTTATTATGTTGAATCCCTTCTCCATAACTATCTGGAAAATCTGACCCCCGATCAAGTCAGTCAGGTCCTCAACCGGCCCAAGCAGTCCAAAATGAGAACCTGCCATTGGCCCTGGTCGGCTGTGACCATCAACTGGGATGGGGGTATCTCGGTCTGTTGCGCCCGTAATTCTTTCCATCCGGAATTTGACCTGGGCAATATTAACGATACGGAGTTCAAGCAAATCTGGTTCGGACCGGTTTACACCGAGATCCGAAAAGTGTTTTATGGCATTGAGCCAAAAGACCGGCGCGCGCGCCCTTGTTGGCGATGTATAACCGGGACTGCTCTTTCCCCGGAGGATTTCCAGGATAAAACGGTTTCCGGTTCGGGTTTGATCCAACCATAAACCATAAACCGGAAACTGGAAACGGTATTTTTAATCCATCCGTTTCCGCATAAAAGTGGGTGTATCGTAATCGGTCATACTCTCCTCGTCGGTCGGGTTCTGGGGATTGGCCTTTTTCGCGCGCGCCTGCTGTCGCTGCCGGATGATGGTCGGGATGTCCAGGGTGTCCCCGCTCGGGACGGACTTGATCATCCCCTGGCTGAGCGGGAGGTTTTCAAACCCGGTGGCGATCACGGTCACCCTCGTCTTACCCGCCATTGCCTCGTCAATCACGGCTCCGAAGATGATCATCGCGCTCTCATGGGCCTCGGCCCGGATCAGGTCGGTGGCCTCGGTGATTTCATAAAGGGTCAGGTCCGGCCCGCCGGTGATATTGATCAAGATTCCGCGCGCCCCCTCAATCCGGATTTCTTCCAAAAGCGGGTTGGAAATGGCCTGGTGAGCGGCTTCGCGGGAACGGTCGTCCCCGATCGCCTCTCCCATTCCCATCAGGGCCAGTCCTTTCTGGTCCATAATGGTCTTGACATCCGCGAAATCCACATTGACCAAACCGGTCTTGGTGATCAGGTCCACCACTCCCTTGACCGCGTGGAGCAGCACTTCGTCCACTCGGAGGAACGCCTCAATCAGGGTGGTATTCCGGTTGATGATTTTATACAGACGCTGGTTGGGGATCACAATCATACTGTGGGTTTCCTGCTTCAACTCCTCCATACCCTTGAGCGCGATCTCTTTCCGGCGCGATCCTTCAAACTCAAAAGGCAGGGTCACCACCGCCACGGTGAGCGCTCCGGATTCCTTGGCCGCCCTCGCGATCACCGAGCTGGCTCCGGTGCCGGTTCCTCCCCCCATCCCCGCGGTGATAAAGACCATATCCGCACCGGCCAGGGCCTTTTCTATTTCCGGGCCGGACTCCTCGGCGTATTTCTTTCCCACCTCCGGGTTCTTGCCCGCGCCCAGGCCCGGCCCGAGCAAGAGCTTGCGTCCGGCCAGGCTGACCCCGAGCGCCTGCGAATCGGTGTTGGCGGCGATGAACTCCACTCCCGACATCCCGTTCTTGATCATCGTGTTCAGGGCGTTGCCCCCCCCCCCCCCC
>CAIYYW010000310.1 GCA_903930515.1 uncultured delta proteobacterium
CATCTTGCGAATTTTTTGCGGGTCCGCCTTTCCCTGGAGAATCAATTCACCGCAAATTCCGCACATCAGGATCGCTCCTTGGTCAACTCTTGGTAAAGCGCAAGATACGATTCAAGCATTTGCTCCAGGCCGAATTCGCGTCCGGCCCTTTCCTTCGCCTTCGCTCCCAATGCCATTGCCAGAGCCGGCTCTCGGAGCAGACGGCTGATCGCGCGGCTCAGCGCCGATTCATCCTCGGCCGGAACCAGCAGCCCCTCTTTCCCGTCTTCCATCAGCTCCGGCACCCCGCCGACTTTTGCCGCGACAATTGCCTTCCCCGCGGCCATCGCCTGCATCAACGCCACGGGCATTGCTTCAATCCGGCTGGGAAGCGCGAACAAATTGAATAAGGAAAGATATTGTTCCGGCTCGGGCAGGAATCCCGCGAACCTGACCCGGTTGGAAATGCCGAGATTTTTAGACATCTGTTCCAGCTTGCTTTTTTCCGGGCCGTCCCCGATGATCACCAAGTCCAAGTCCGGGAATTCCCCGGCCAGGGAATGGAACGCCCGGACCAAAAGGTCTATCCCTTTTTCCCGGTGCAGCCGGGCAATGGCCCCGATATTTCTCGCGCCGGGCTTAATCCCCAATTTTTCCCGCAAATTACTTTGCGCCGGGACATTATCCGGCAAGGGAATCCCGTTTTTGATCACCGATATTTTATCCGCGGGGATGGAATAATTTTTCACGCAAAATATTTTCAACGCCCCCGAAACCACAATATATTTCCGGGCCAGGGACGAGGTGAGCATTTCCGCGACGGCTTTTAACCGGGCCCGGTCAAAGGTGTGGATGGCGCAAAGGATGGTTTTGCTCCCGGAGATTTTTCCGGTCAGCTTGGCCATCAGGTTGCCCTGGAATAATATTCCCTGAACCAGGTCGGGCTTGCATTTGCGGAGGTCGGAGCTGATGCTGAGAAATACCGGCAGCAGGCGTAAAACATATGCCGGATTGATTTTCTGGCCAAGCCCGTAGCTCTTCACCGGCACTCCCAGTTCTTCAATCAGCTTTGCAAAATGGCCTTTCCGTTTCAGCGTCAGGACCTGGATCTGGAATTTGGGAGCGAGCCCCCGGCACAACTCATACAAGACCTGCTCGGCGCCGCCGAAGTCCAGGTCGGTGATGAGGAAGGTTATTTTTGCCCGCTCATCCATTTCTTTACCATTCTCCTAAACTTGATCAAGCTATTCAGCCCCGCCGGAGGGACCAGGCTTAAAAGCCATCCCATCCCAATGCGAAGGTTGAGGGGGAAGCCGCTCATAGCTGCGCGAAACCTCTGCCTCGCTTCGGGAGCATGTCCCGCAGCCAGAAACCTGATTCCGCTGTCGCAGTAAAGGTTGGAAAGCGCCCGGCTCTTGAGCCGATCCAATTCCGGGTTGCGGGCAAGGGCATCATTTAAAATTTGAATTGTAATCTCCTCGGCTTGAGCGGTCTTGCTCTGGAGCGCGCTCTCCGGGTGCTTGCGGTATTCCAGTCCAACCCAAGGATAGCGGACCAGCGATCCGTATCGGGTCGCGCGCATCCACAAATCCCAGTCGGCGAAATGTTTCCAGGGATGATACCATTCTCCCTGCTCGAACAATTTCATTCGGATGATGGTTCCCGAATTGATCAGGAAATTGCCCATCAGCAAATTTTCCAGGTTTGCCCGGGGCCGGGTTTTCTGGAGATAGAGCCTTTTCCCTCGGGGGTCAATGATCCAGGCATCCCCGTAAAAAAGGATGGCCTCGGGATGCGCTTTTTCAAATTCGGCGATTTGCCGGAGATGTCCCGGCAGATACCGATCATCCCCATCCAGCAACGCGATTAATTCCCCCCGGGCGCTTCTAATTCCGGTGTTCCGAGCTTCTCCTTCCCCTTTATTCTCCTGGCGCAACACGGTAATCCGGCCGGCGTAAGCCTGCAAAATCTCCGCGCTCCGGTCAGTGGATCCGTCGTTCACCACCACCACCTCAAAGGCAACCCCCTTCTGCGCCAAAACGCTTTCCAACGCCTCGGCGATATACTTCTCCTGGTTATAAACCGGAATCACCACACTGATTAACGGCTGGCTCATTTCGTTTTCAGTCCCACCGCCTGATAAAATAATTTTAGATCGCCCTGATTGATGGTCCGGGTGAGCAGGAGCAAAACCAAATAAGCCGCAAGCATCACCGGTCCAAAGATCAACAGTTTCAGCTCCAGCGTCCGCGAGACTGCCACCAGGGCCGCGGCCAGGACCACCGGCCAGGCCGAGGCTTTGAGCATCAGGAGGAAGTCCGGGCGAAAGGCCGGGAGCGCGCCGGCTAATAGGACCTGGGTGATAAAGGCGGCAAAGGTGGCGAAGCCGGCTCCGGCGATTCCGTAGATGGGGATCAAGATCAGGTTGAGCGCGACATTTACCGCGGCGCCGGCGCCGTTGACCCAGAGCCAGGCTTTTTCTTTTCCACGCGAGAGCGCGGCGTTGAACAGGCCGTAGTAGAGAAAGATGAAGACCACTGCCGTGCTCAGCCAGAAGAGCGCGGTGTCGGCTTCCATAAAATCGGGTCCGAAGAGGAGGGAGAGGATTTGGCGGCTGAACCCGCCGAAGATGATCCAGGCGATAACCACGATGATGGTGTTATATTTATAACTGTAATGGTTGGCCTTCTCGAATGAGCGGCCGGACTCGCCCAGGTATTTGACCAGCAGGGGAAAAACCGTGAGGTACCAGGAAACGGGGATCAGCACCAGGTAATCGGTGAGATTGGCGCAGCTGCCGTAAAGCCCGACCTGGCGGGCGCCCAGGAACTGGTAGATGATCAGTTGGTCTATCCGGCTGATCACCATAATGAAGACATTGTTGAGCAGGAGGATCCAACTGGCGCGGAAGATTCCCCGGACTTCGTGAACGGAAAAATTAAAATCCGGCCGGTATTCTTTCTTTTCCAGGCTGAGCAATGAAAAGAATAATAACTGGACCAGCCGGTATCCGAGATAAATCCAGAAGAAAGGGAACAGGCCGAGCCGGATCAGGATGGCGATGGCGCGGCCGGATTGATAGAGGATGGCGCTTAAGCCGTCGGCCACGCTCGGCCGGAGCAGGCGCAACTCGATCTGGTGGGGCACCTGCAGGATGAAGGAGGCGTTTCCGAGCAGGCCGAGCAGGACGATGGACAGGAAGAAAACCGTCCGGGGCGGATATCCGAGCAGGACCGCGGCGGTGATTCCGGAAACCCATCCCAGCAGGGCCAGCCCGATCTTGATCGCCAGGCCGGCGCCGAGATATTTCCGGGTCAGCGCCGGGAATAACACCGCTTCCCGCGCCACCACCAGCTCGATCATCGGAGGGGTGAAGACATTGAGGAAAGTGAACCAGGCGAATACCAGGCTGTACACCCCGAAATTTTCCGTGCCCAAATATCGGATCAGCCAGATGGTGACCAGGAACCCGAGCAGGGAGGCGGACAGCCGCTCGAAGAGGATGATGGAATTATTGAGCGCGACTTTCCGGACCAGGCTCATTTCTCTGATTCCTTTGAATATTTTTCCAGGAGTTTGCCCGCATCCAAGTCCCGATATTTTTCCGAAAGCTCCTTCAGGATCTCCAACATCTCCCTCTGCTGCCCCCGGGACAGCTTAATCCGGGCCAGTTCCCATAAGGCGGCCTGGTGATCTCCCGAGACCGCAAGGGCCTTCCGGGCAAAAGTTTCCGCCTGGACCGGGTCTCCGTTCAGGCGGTGGATCCGGGCCATCCGGACCAGCATTTCCAGGTTGTTGGGATATAATTCCAAGCCGCGTTGATATTCCATTTCCGCGGACCGGATCCGGCCCTGCTTGAAATAATAATCAGCCAGACGCTTATGCCAGAACGCAAAACGGGGATTAAGGCCGATCGCCTTCTGAAAATATTCCTCCACCAGCGATTCCTTCTCTCCTTTTTGGGTCGCGCTGAAAGCCAGGAGTGCGTAAGCGTAATCATCGCCCGGAATTATTGACAGGGCCTTTTGGGCATAAGAGCGGCCCTGGTTGAGATCGCGCGCGTTGAAAAAAGATTGAGCCTTCAGGATCGCCCTTTGCTCGGCGAACACCCATCCGGCCCCCAGGCCGAGGACGGCGATCAGGAGCGCGAGGCCGGCCCGGGAGAGCCGGGATACTTTTTGGGATGAGGCGGGGAAGAGTTGGATCGTGATCGCGGCGAGCAGGGCGAAAGAGAGCGAAGCCAGCTCCGGGGCGTAGAGATCGAAATCCCAAAGCCAGTGAGACCAGAGGACCAACAGAGCGGCAAAGATGCTGTTCAGGAGAGGGTCTTTCCGGGCAAGAATTTTTCGGAACGCGAGCAAGGGAGATAAAATCAGCGCCAGCAATCCGGCTAACGCGGCCGGGCCGGCCTCGGCCAGGACCTGGATGAAATTGTTGTGCGCGTACCTGACTTCGTTGGACCGGGCCTGTCGGTATTTGGGATAGGCGATCCAGAAATTGCCCAGCCCGACTCCGAGCCAGGGCTTTTCGCGAAAGACCTGAAGGCCGGCCTGGAAATTATAAAGTCTTAGGATAACCGGGTTGGATTCGCCCTGAAAGATATTCGCCCTCCGGCGATAAGCGAAGATGGATAGGACCGAGGCCGCGGTCAAAAAGATCAGGATCAAGGAGACGATATTTTTTTTGGAAAAGAGGGAACTGGAAAACCGGAGCGCGACCAGGACGGCGATCCCGATCAGGAAGGAAAGGAATCCGCCGATGGATTTGGACAGGAGCATCGGGATCAAAAGCAAAAGCGCGATCAGGGAGGCCGCACTTAGATAAAGGCTTTGTTGCTTTCGGCCGGACCGGACATTTTTTTCAACCAGTCCGATCCAGAGGATCAGGGCTGCGGCGAGGAATACGGAGAAGAAATCCGGGGAAAAGGTCAGTCCGAAAATTCTTTTCATTCCAACCTGTTCCAAACCGGCCAGGTTGGCGTTCCCGCTGATTTGCACCATGCTCTCCAGGCCTCCGAAGTATTGCCGAAGCCCGGCCAGGGATTGGATGATGGCGGCGAGGATAATGATGGAAAGCAATTGATCCGGTTCCTGATGGTTCAGTATTTCCAGGCCGGAGAGCAGGATAAACAAATAACCCAGGAAGATCACCAGTTCTCGGCCGCTGGAAAGGGGCTGGATGCCGAAGGGCATAGACAGGATCAAGGAGGCGAAGAACAATCCCAAGCCGATCTTGAGCAGGCGGGGGATGGGGAAAGCGGATTTGGAAAAAAGCAGCGCCAGGAGATATGCGAGGGAGAACCAGGCCAGGAAGATATAATTGGACCAGTAATAAATCCGGCCGGAGATCAGGCATCGCAGGAGCAGGCCGGACAAGAAAAATATTTCCAGGAATTTGGGCGCGGAATTTTCATCCAATTTTTTTCCCGCCAAAGGCTCAGGCAAAATCCCTCCGATCCAGGATCAGGCCGGCCAGGACCAGGATCAAGGCCGCGGTGAGAATCCCGAGCAGGATAGCGAGGGCGAAAGCGCGCGCCGGCATAATGTCCCCGTAAGTGGCGTTCTCTAGCCAGCTATAGTTGGACAGGTTGGGGAGGGCGTAATAAAGGGCCTGGCTGAAATATCTCAGAGCGGGTTTTCCCGCGTGCTCTCCGAAGGACTTGATGTCTGCGGTGAGATGTCCGATCACGAACAGGGAAAGGGTGAAGATGGCGGAAAGGGTGGGGGTGGTGAAGGTTGAGAAGAACAGCGCGATCGCCACCACGATCAGGAGCTTGACCAGGATCAGGATCAGGGCTTGGGCCTGGGACCAGGTGAAATGCCCGCCCAGGTAATACAGCACGACTAAATAAACCGCAACCATAATCGCCAGGTTGACCAGGATGGTCACAACCAGGCCGAGATATTTTCCCAGCATAAACGCCGACCGGGACACCGGCTTGGAGAGCAGGGCGTAAATGGTTCGGCGCTCGATCTCCTTGCTCACCAGGGAGATTCCGAGGAAGATGGCGATCAAACTTCCGAAGATGGAAATGCCGTTCAGTCCCACATCAATGGCGATCCGGTCCCATTCTCCGGTGGAAAGCTGCACCAGGGCGATGGACATCAGGATCATAATCAGGGCGAAGACGAGCAGGTTATACAGGATTCGGTCCCGGATATTTTCCCGGAAGGTGTTGAGGGCGATCACCCAGATTTTTTTCATTCCTGCTTGCTCGCCTCCACGATTTTCCAGAAATAATCCTCCAGGCTTTGCCGATGCGCGAAATATTCCTGGAGCGATCCTCCCCGGTCCAGGATGGTTTTTACCAGCGTCATGGATTTTTCTTCGTCGGTCATCCGGATCAGGGCCTGATCCGCCTGCCAGGACAGGGTCAGCTCCCCGGCCCGGGCTTTCCCTTCCAGGTCTTGCTTCAGGTCCGGCGATTTAATCCGGGCCTGGATTTCCCAGCTCTGGATGGTCGCGGAAGAGAGCTCCCGCACCGGCCCCACCTTGAGCAGCTTTCCCTGGTGGATGATCCCGACCCGGTTGCAGATCACTTCCACATCGCTCAAGATATGGGTGTTGAAAAAGACCGTCTTGCCCTCCTGGCCCAGACGCGCGATCAAGTCCCGGATTTCCTTCCGGCCGATCGGGTCCAGCCCGCTCATCGGCTCGTCCAGGATCACCAGCTCCGGATCGTTGATCAGTGCCTGGGCCAGCCCGATCCTCTGGAGCATGCCCTTGGAATATTTACGCAGCGCCAGATCCCTCGCCCGGTTCAGCCCGACCTGGTCCAGCAGGCGATTGACGCGCGATCGGCGCTCCCGATGACTGAGCGGGAAGAAGCGGGCGCATAAATTCAGGAATTCCTCGCCGGAAAGATACTGGTAAAAATCCGGCTGTTCGGGCAGGAACCCGATCCGGTTTTTGCTCTCCACCGTTCCCGCGGGCTTGCCCATCAGAAAGGCCTTGCCGGAGCCGGGCTTGAGCAGTCCGGCCAGGATTTTGATGGTGGTGCTTTTACCCGCGCCGTTGGGTCCGAGGAACCCGAAGATTTCTCCCTTTCCAACCTCCAGGCTCAATCCCTGCAGGGCCTTCACCTGCTTCCGGAAAAAGCCGGAGTAAAAAGTCTTATGCAAGTTTTCGATTCTGATCATTTTTCAAATGCCTTGGGACGATATACCCCCAGGTAATATTCTTTGGTGCTCCGCGCCTGATGGGTTCCCGCGTCTATATAATATTGTCCGCCAAACGGGTCCGAAGGCAATTGCGACGGAGCGATCAAGCCGGAATCCGTCAGGTCCTGAATCCGGTTTGGGTATTTCTGATAGGTTTGATTATACTCCGCGATTTTTTGATTGAGGAAATCCAATTGCTTCCTTTGCTGGATCCCGTTCGTCATATCCTGGATGGAATTGCTCCAGGCTTGGTTCCGGCTGCCCTTGGACAGTTCGTCCAGGATGGATTGACTCAGTTCCAGGTTTCCCTTCTCGGCCAAAATCCGCGTGGCCAAAAGCCCGTACGGCCGGTAGCCGGAAAGCTGGTAGGCTTTCCGGAAAGATTCCGCGGCCCTCTGGGTGTCGCCGATAAAATAGTAATTGACGATCCCGAGCAGGAACGCGATATCCTTGCTGGCGGGGAGGTTCTTTTCCCCTTTTTCCAGGAGTGCCAGGTTTTTCGCCGGGTTGATCTGATTGACGATCATAATCACTGACGGATAATAATAGGCTTCCAGGAACCGGGGAGAGAGGTCGGTCACGAAATCCGCGTAACGGCAGATCTCGACCGGCGGGTTTTTTTGAGCGAGGTTGGCTCCCAGGTACTGGATGGTTTTGAGCCAGTAAAAATCAGCGACCAAATTGATGTGTCCCAGGCTCAACGGCCGGACCAGGAAGGGCTTGGGAAAAATCAGCAGGGTCTGCTCCCGCGCCGTCTCGGTCTGGCCGCTCAGGTCCCTCCGGTTCTGGAGGAAGGCCATACTGGCGAATAGCAGGACGGCCAGAAGGGACATCGCCAACCGGTTCATTATTTTTCCTCGAAGAACTCGGGCAGGAAATGGATTCCGAGCTCCACCGGTTTTTCCGGGCGGAGATGCGCGACCCATCTGCCCAGTTCCTGGGCCAGCAGTTCGGCGAGCTCAAACCCGGCATACAATTTTACCCGGTCCAGGGGCTGATCCACCAAGGCCCGGAGAACGGCCTCGGAAAATTCCTTGATCGTGAAATTCCCGCGGTAGAGGTCGCTGATCGCCAATCCGCAATTGCGGGCGCCGGCCCGGGCGAGCTTGCGGCAGGCCTGGTCCAGCCATCCCGCGACCTGATCGAGGCTCAGGTTCCGGCTTTGCTTGAGCGCGATCAGGAAAATCTGGGGGGCCAGTTGCCGGTTGAAATCAATCAGGAGCCAGTCTCCATTCCCTTCAAACAACTCCTGGAGCGCGAGCCCGCTGATCAATCCCTTGAGCCGGAAGTCCATCCGGCCGGTCTCTCCCCGCGGGGGCATCTGATCCAAAAAAACCGGCAGGGCGATGGTTTCCCGCAACGACCAGTCCGGAGGGTAGGCGCAGGCGACGACCCTCATTGCCTTTCCACCTTGCGGATTTTGCCGGACTTGACCAGGCTTTTTAAAACCTGGTCCAGGATCCCGTTGATGAAGGCGCCGGATTCGCTTGAGCCGAATTTTTTGCCCAGCTCGATCGCCTCGTCAATGGTCACCTTGCAGGGGATATCTTCCATTTCCAGCAATTCAAATATGGCCACGCGCAAAATATTACGGTCAATCCGGCTCATCCGGGACAGTTTCCAATGCTCGGAATGTTTTTCAATCAATTGATTTATTTCTTCCTGCCGGCGCCCCGTCCCCTCCACCAGTTTTTGGGAGAATTCCCGGGTTTCCTCGCCCACCTTCTGCTCCTCCCAGAACATCTCCAAGCCAGGCGCGTCCACGCCTGCGTGAAAATCCACCTGGTATAATGCCTGGAGCGCCAGCTCCCGGGCTTTGCGTCTTTTGCCCATTTTAGTTGGTTTTCAAGGAACTTAGACCACGACTTTTCAAATTTGTTTGAAGATTTGGGCCAGCTCCACTGCAGACATCGCCGCGGCAAATCCTTTATTCCCGTTTTTGGTTCCCGCCCGCTCAATCGCCTGCTCGAGCGTATCCGCGGTGATCACCCCGAAAGTCACCGCCACTCCGGTTTCCATCCCGGTCTGGGCGATCCCCTTGGTCACTTCCGCGGCCAAATATTCAAAATGAGGGGTCTGCCCCCGGATCAACGCTCCCAGGCAGATCACCGCGTCATATTTTCCGCTCTTGGCCAGCTTGTACCCGGCCTGGGGAATTTCAAACGAGCCCGGCACCCGCACCACCACGATCTCGTTCTTGTTGGCGCCCAGTCGCTCCAGCCCGTCCAGGCATCCCTCCAGGAGCCGGCTGGTGATCAGTTCATTGAACCGGCTGACCACCACTCCGAATTTCAGTCCCTTCGCCTCCAGCTTGCCAATTATCTCTTTCAAGTTTACCTCCTCTCCTTCTCCCTCGGATTTAGATTGAGCAGATGCCCCAGCTTTTCCTTTTTGGTCGTAAGGTAGCTCAGGTTCCGCTCATTTGGACTGACCTCTATCGGAACCCGCTCCGTGATCTCCATCTCGAAGCCCTCCAAGGCCACAATTTTTTTCGGGTTATTGGTCAGCTCCCGCATCCGGCGCACGCCCAAGTCAATCAGGATTTGCGCGCCGATCCCGTAATCGCGCAGGTCGGCCGCGAACCCGAGCGCCAAATTGGCCTCCACCGTGTCCATCCCCTGGTCCTGGAGCATATAGGCCTTGAGCTTGTTCAAAAGGCCGATGCCCCGTCCTTCCTGGCGAAGGTAAACCAGGACCCCCTTGCCCTCCTTCGCGATCATCGCCATCGCCCGATGCAGTTGGTCTCCGCAATCGCAGCGGAGCGATCCGAAAATATCCCCGGTCAAACATTCGGAATGGACCCGGGCCAAAATATTATCTTCCGGAAGAATCTCTCCCTTGACCAGGGCCAGATGAATATCCGGGCTGACATCGCTCTGGTAAGCGACCACTTTCCATTCCCCCCATTCCTGGGTGGGAAGGAAGGTCTCGGCCGCGCGATGGACCAGACGCTCGGTTTTCATCCGATACTTGATCAGGTCCGCGATAGTGACGATCCGGAGATCGTGTTCTTCCGCGAACTTGAGCAAATCCGGCATCCGAGCCATGGTGCCGTCATCCTTCATAATCTCGCAGATCACGCCCGCGGGCTTGAGTCCGGCCAGCCGGCACAAATCCACCGACCCTTCGGTTTGACCGGTGCGGACCAAAACCCCGCCCTCGCGCGCCCGGATCGGGAAGATATGCCCGGGCCGGACCAGGTCCTCGGCGCGGGCGTTGTCCGCGATCGCGGCCTGGATGGTCCGGCTGCGGTCATAGGCGCTGATCCCGGTGGTGACTCCCTCGCGGGCCTCGATGGAAACGGTGAAGGCGGTTCCGAACCGGCTCTGGTTCTCGTTCACCATCAGCGGCAATCGAAGCTGCTCCACCTTATCCCCGGTCATCGTCAGGCAGATCAATCCCCGCCCGAACCGGGCCATAAAGCTGATCGCTTCCGGGCTTACCTTCTCCGCGGCGACCATCAGGTCTCCCTCGTTCTCCCGGTTCTCGTCATCCACCAGGATGATCATCTTCCCATGACGTATCAACTCGATCGCCTGCTCAATCGAGGCCAGCCGGGGGGTTTCTTCCGAATGACCTTTGCTCATCTTTTATTTTTTTGGCTCCCTTGCTTTTCTGCTCAAATATGTGGTCCGGATATGAAGCATATTATACCGGACAATTTCCCGCCATTTCAGACGGTGGACCCTACCGTAATCCACCGCGAAACTGAACAGAAATATTATATCAAACAACGGGTTTTTCGGCAACTTGACCAGCCAGGGAATCAATTTTTCCCAAAGCCCTGAATGGAACCCGAGCAGGAATAGTTTATGAAGGTTTTCCAGGCGATCCGTGTCCGGCTGGCGGAATGGGCTGAAAGCGAAGTAGCTCAAGTCCTTTCCACTCGGATGCCCCGGCTTTTTCAAGCGGCCCTCTTGTTCCATCTGCTCGGTCAGGCGGGCGCCGGGAAAGGGCTGGAACAGAGACCCGACCGCGAACTCGTTTTTAAGCTTCCGGTTATAGCTCAAAGTCTTCAGGCCCTTCGCCAGCGTGTCCCCCGGATAGTTGAGCATATTGTAGCTCTGGAGCTGGATCCCGGCCTGATGCAAAACCTCAACTCCCCGCTCAATCTGAGCGTCACTCATTTTCCGGTTAAGAATTTTTTCCCGGTCAAAAGCGTCCGCGCTCTCCAGTCCGTAGAACAAAACATAGCAGCCGCCCTCTTTCAACAGGCGCGCTTTTTCCTCCGTGATCTGGTCAATCCGGCCGGTGCAGAAAAAGGGAATCCCGATTTCCCGGCGGTAGCGCGGCAGGAATTTTTCCAGCCATTCCTGGTCATAGCTGAACAGGTCGTCGTTGAATCCGATGGTGCGGCCTGGAGCTCGCGAGATCACCCCTTTGATCTCCTCCAGCAAATAATCCGCGGATTTGAATCGCAGATAGCAATCCCGGTTCGGGTAAATCTTCCGCAGACCCAGGTTCGCGCAATAGCTGCACGCGAACGGACAGCCCCGGCTGGCCATAAAAAATTTGATCGGGTAGTCCCGGAAATATGGGTACCGCGAAAAATATAGCTCCTTGTCCGGAACCGCCAAACGATCCAGGTTTTCAACCAACGGCCCCACCGGGTTTTCAAAAATCCTTACGCCCTGGCGCGCCCACAAATTTTCTATGCCCGTGTAATCCTCTTTCCGGCTCAAGGCCTCGGCCAGCCGAACCATCGCCTGTTCCCCTTCCCCGCGCAAAACCAGGTCCACCGATTGGTTGTGGATGATTTCCGGGAAAAAGGTCGGGTCAACCCCGCCGAAAATGGTCAGGGTCTGGAGCCTCCCCTTGACCGCCTTGGCCCAGGCCAGGGCCGGTTCACGCTCAACCGATACGACCGGGAAGCCGACCAGGTCGGGCTGGAACTTTGCTATTTTCGCGAGCGGGCTTTTTTCAAAAAAAGGTATGATCAGCCGGGTCTGATGACCGGCCCGCTTAAGCTCTCCGGCCAAAGCCTCCAGGCCGTGAAGCTCGTATTCGTTAAGTTGGATGAAAACTATCTTTGACATCTATTATAAAAGATCAAAAGCCTTCTTCTTTCAAACGCTCCAGGCTTAAAGCCCCGCGGCCTTTGCCCAGGAACTTCTCCACATATTTCCCCAGCAGGTCCGCCTCCAGGTTGACCGGGTCCCCGACTTTCTTCCCGCCCAGCGCAGTCCGCTTCAAGGTTTCCGGGATCAGCATCACCGAGAACACCCGGCCGGAAACCCGGTTGATGGTCAGGCTGATCCCGTCAATCGCGATCGCCCCTTTTTCCACCAGGTATCTCTTCAAATCCTCCGGAGCCTCCAGTTCCCATTCCTGGAACTCCCCGGCCCGGCTCAGCTTTTTTATTTTGCCCACTCCGTCAATATGCCCGAGCACGAAATGCCCGCCCAGCCGGTCCGACAGTTTCAGCGCGCGCTCCAGGTTCACCCTCTCTCCGACCTTTCTGGACTGGAAAGTGGTCCGGGATAAACTCTCCTTGCTCAATCCCACCCAGAAAGAATTCCCGGATTTTGACGCCACCGTGAAGCAGGCGCCGTCCACCGCCACCGAATCGCCCAAAGCCGTTTGGAAATCTTTTCCCGGCTCGACCAGGATTTTTTTCCCGCTCGAGAGCGGCTGGATCCGGGAGATGGTTCCGACTCGTTCAATCAATCCCGTGAACATCTCACACCTCGTGGAGGAACGCGGTTAAGAGGAAATCGTTTCCGATCCGCCGGAGTTCCGGCTGATACAGAGGCAAAGCCTGATCCAGCCGGCGCGGAATTTTGCCCGCGATCATCGCTCTTGATTCTTCGTCCGCCAATATTTTCGGCGCGTAAAAAAACGCGATCTCGTCCACCAGCCCCTGGTCCAAAAGCGACCCCGCCAGTTCCGCCCCGCCCTCGCATAAGACGCTCGCGATCCGGATCTTTCCCAGCCGGGTCATCAATTCCTTTAAATTCACCCGCCCATTTTGATCGCTCCTGGTTTCAATAATCCGCACCCCCAGCCGGGCGAGTTCAATTTTTTTTCTCGCCCCGGCCTTGCTCGAGCAGGCGATCAGGGCCGGAGATTGAAAGGCCCGGGCAACAACCGGAGTCCGCAGAAAGCCGTCCACGATCAACGGCATCGGTTGATGAGCCTTGCCCTGGAGACGGGCCGTGAGCGATGGGTCGTCCTTGAGCGAGGTGCCCGCTCCCACCATCACCACTTGGACCTTGCTCCGGAGCCGGTGAACATATTTCCGCGCCGGCTCCCCGGTGATCCATTTGGAAGTCCCGCTCCGGTCCGCGATCCTTCCGTCCGCGGTCGCGGCCAGCTTCAGGATCAGCCAGGGTTTTCCGGTGGTAATGTATTTCACAAAATGCCGGTTGAGCACGCGACATTCCGGTTCCAGGATTCCGCTCACCACCTCGATCCCGGATGCCTTCAGTTTCCGGAATCCCCTCCCGGAAACCAGCGGGTTTGGGTCCCTCATCCCGGCCACTACTTTTTTCACCCCGGAACGGATCACCAATTCCGCGCAAGGCGGGGTTCGGCCCCAGTGGGAACAAGGCTCCAGGTTCAGCACCAGGGTGGAGCCGCGGGAACGGCTCCCGGCTTTTTGGAGCGCCTTCACTTCCGCGTGCGGCTCTCCCGGTTTTTCAAAGTATCCCTCGGAAACGATCCGGCCGGATTTCACCACCAGCGCCCCCACCATCGGGTAATGCTCGGTCCCTCCCTCGGCCTTTCGCGCCAGGTAAAGCGCCCGCTTCATCAATGGCTCATAATCCATTTCCGTTATTTCCCGGATTTGGCCTTCTCCTGCTTCTGCCGGTCCAGCAATTCCTTCAACTCGTCCATAAACTGGTTGATGTCCTTGAACGACCGATACACGCTGGCAAACCGCACATAGGCCACATGGTCCAGGTGATACAGCTCCCGCATCACTTCCTCGCCCACCACGGTGGACGCGATTTCCTTCTCCCCGCTCTCCAGCAGCTTATGCTCAATCTTGTCCACCACCTTCTCCAAAGTGGTGATGCTGATCGGCCGCTTCTCGCAGGCCTTTTTCAGCCCGAGCAAAATCTTCATCCGGTCAAACGGCTCCCTCCGTCCGTCCTTCTTGATCACCAGCGGCATCACCTCTTCCACTCGCTCGTAGGTGGTAAAGCGCCGGCTGCATTCCATGCACTCACGGCGCCTTCGGATCACGGCGCCATCCTTGCTTAGCCTGGAATCAATCACGCGGTTGTCCAGGTCTCCGCAAAACGGGCACTTCATCTTTTTCCCTCCTCAAACTTGATTATTTGGATCCCGGCCTCCTTGATCAAAGCCCGCGCCAGCCGGTCCGGGTAGCCTTCTCCATAAATAATTTTCTTGATCCCCGCGTTGATCAGCATCTTCACGCAGATACTGCAGGGAAGGTTGGTGGCATAGAGGCTGGAGCCTTTGATCGGAACCCCGTGATACGCCGCCTGGATGATCGCGTTCTGCTCCGCATGCAAGCCCCGGCAAAGCTCCGCCCGCTCCCCCGATGGAATCTCCCGCTCCTCCCGCAAACACCCAACCTCGTAACAATGCTTCAACCCGCTCGGCGCCCCGTTATATCCGGTGGACAGTATCCGCTTTTCCTTAACCAGGATCGCCCCCACCGACCTCCGCATACAGGTGCTCCGCCGGCTTACCAGCTTCGCCAGCTCCAGGAAATATTGATCCCAGCCCGGCCGCACCAGAGTTTTCCTCTTCATCATCTTTAATTTATCATCATTATCCGGTTATTTCCAATTCCAGAGTCTGCCGGGCAAATCTCTTTTTGGGGCGCGGGCATCTTGCCTGCGCGCCAATCAGCGGGCGGGAATCCCGCCCCACAATTTTTCTCGCTGGCTTAAGAAAGAAAAAGGGCGCTTGAAAGATCAAGCGCCCTTTTTCCGAACCCAACGGCTCCTAATTAAGCGCTCCGCTCACCTCTGCAAAAAGGCCTGCTCCAATTTCTTGGACCAGGGTTAGGTGTTTGGCTTACTTTCTCTTTTTGGTTTTCTTGACGGCTTTTTTCTTCGCTACTTTTTTGTGCGCTTTTCCACAGACCATTGTGTTTCTCCTTTCTTTAAGATTGGTTTTAGACTTGGTACCCCAAAATTCCCGCGATGAGTGGAGCTCTTTTTCGCGCGTGTATAAAAAAACCGGAGAGGAAGGCATGGCCTTCATTTCTCCGGCAATCGGTTCGTCCTGTCTCTATCTCGCTCAATCCGGGCTCTCTCTTTCTCCACCACCACCCGGGACTCATCCTTTTCTTAGTATGCCATATTTTTCAAAGCTTGTAAAGGAAAAAATGCATTCCCCCTCATTTTTTTTCAAACCCCGAAAAACGCCTCTGCCGGGAAATTTGGGCCCTAAAACGCTCCCGGCAAAATTGGCAACGGCAAAAGCGCCGGAATTGACGACTTAAAACTTAAGGCCCGGTCCTAAATGTAATCTATATTACAAATGCCCAAGGCCGGCGCGGCCAGGCTCGGTCGGCGTCGGCCGGGGCGGCCTTGACAGTCGCGGGAAAGGTTTTAAAATAAGGAGCAAGGGCGATTAGCTCAGTGGATAGAGCACCGGCCTCCGGAGTCGGTTGTCGCGGGTTCAAATCCCACATCGCCCTCCAGAAAAAGATCCCCGCAAGTTCGTGTCCTGCCTTGATGCAAAGGGTTAGTCCGAGTCGTCCTATTTTCCGCCGCTATTCCGGCCGGAGGAGCGGGAAGGGGATGACTTCTCGGATGCTGGGGGAATCGGTCAGGAACATTGTAAGGCGGTCAATCCCGATACCTTCTCCGGCGCAGGGGGGCATTCCGATTTCCAGGGCCTGGATGAAGTCTTCGTCAATGGGATGGGCTTCCTCGTCGCCTTTGGCTTTGGCCCGGGCCTGCTCTTCAAAGCGTTTCCTTTGATCAGCCGGGTCGTTGAGTTCGCTGAAGGCATTGGCGACTTCTTTCCCGGCGATGATCAATTCAAACCGGTCGGTGACTTCGGGGTCTTGTTCATTGCGCCGGCTGAGCGGAGAGACTTCCACCGGGAACTGGGTGATGAAGGTGGGGTTGAGGATTTCGTGCTCCACGGCTTGTTCAAAAACCGCGGTCAGGGCTTTTCCCCAGCCGTCGCCTTCCAGGAGTTTGAGGCCTTTTTGCTTGAGCCAGTTTTTGGTGGCCAGTCCTTGCCGGATTTCTTCTTTGCTCAGGCCGAGCTTTTTGGCGACCGCGTCTTCCATTGTGATCCGGGCAAAGGGGGGCGTGAAGTCCAGCTCTTTTTCCTGAAAGGAGATTTTGAGTTGGCCTCGGATTTGTTGAAGCAGGCTGACCAGCATTTCCTCGCTCAGCTTGATCAGGTCTTCATAATCCGCGTATGCCAGGTAGAACTCCAGCATGGTGTATTCCGGGTTATGCCAGGTGCTGATGCCCTCGTTTCTAAAGCAGCGTCCGATTTCATAGACGCGCTCAAAGCCTCCCACCACCAGCCGTTTGAGATGAAGCTCGGTGGCGATGCGGAGGTATAAATCAATGTCCAGGGCGTTGTGGTGAGTGACAAAGGGCCTGGCCAGGGCGCCCCCGGGGATGGATTGCAGGATCGGGGTTTCCATTTCAATGAAGCCGCGGTCTTCCAAAAATTTCCGGATCTGGCTGATAATCGCGGCGCGGGTTTGGAAAATTTCCCGGACCTTCGGAGTCGCGACCAAATCCACATAGCGCTGCCGGTATCGGGCTTCCACATCCTTGAGCCCATGCCATTTTTCCGGGAGCGGCCGGATGGATTTGGTGACCAGGATCAGGTCTTTGGAGTAAATGGTGAGCTCGTTGGTCCTGGTGCGGAAGGCCTTTCCGGAAACGCCGATGAAGTCGCCGACATCCAGTTGCTTGAGCAGCCATTGCTTTTCCTCGCTCAGGTCGGTTCGATTGAGGTAGATTTGGATTTCGCCGGTGCGGTCTCGGAGCCCGAGAAAATTGACCTTGCCCATAAAGTTTAGCCGGACAATCCTTCCGGCCACCGAGAACTCTTCTTCAATCTTCTCAATTTCTTCCTTGCCCAATGAATCCAGCCTGGCCCTGATTTCGCCGATCTGGTTCTTCGGCTTGAACCGGTTGAAATAGGGATTGACGCCGCGCTCGCGGATTTTTTCTATCTTCTGGTAGCGCTGGGAGATTATTTCCGGCTTATCCTCGTTCACTTCCTCTCACTCGCCTCCTTCTTGAGATACGCAAACACGAACGGCTCCAACTTTCCATCCAGCACGGCCTGGACATTCCCGGACTCGTAACCGGTCCGGTTGTCCTTGATCAACTGGTAAGGCTGGAGCACATAGGATCGGATCTGGGACCCCCACTCGATGTCCTTTTTATCGGCGTGAAATTCTTTCTCAAATTTTTCCTTGCGCTCGCTCTGCTCTTTTTCATAGAGCCGCGCCTTTAAAATTCTCATGGCGGTGGCCTTGTTCTGGTGCTGGCTTCTCTCGTTCTGGCACTGGACCACGATATTGGTGGGCAGGTGGGTGATGCGCACCGCGGAATCCGTGGTGTTCACGCCCTGCCCGCCCTTTCCCTGGCTGCGATAAACATCTATGCGCAGGTCTTTGTCCTCCACTTTGAGATCAACCTCCTCCTCAATGTCCGGCATGGCATAGACCGCGGCGAAGCTGGTGTGGCGCCGCTTGTTGGCGTCATAGGGGCTGATCCGGACTAATCGGTGCACGCCGGTTTCGGACCGGAGCCAGCCGAAGGCATATTTCCCCGTGACCATCAGGATCGCGTTTTTGATTCCGGCTTCCTCGCCGGCCTGGAGGTCAACCACCTGGCCGTCGAACCCCATCTGCTGACAATACCTGAGATACATCCGGAGCAGGATGCTGGCCCAGTCCATGGCCTCGGTCCCGCCGGCGCCGGAGTTGATGGAAAGGAATGCGTCCTTGGCGTCGTTCTGACCGGTGAACAGTTGCTCGGTCTGCCAGCGTTCGATTTCCTTTTCAGTTTGCTCCAGGGTTTGCTTGATCTCCGGTTCCAGGCTGTTGTTTTTATCTTCTCCGGCCAGCTCAATCAGCACCTGCAGGTCCTCCACATCTTTCCCCATCTTTTCAAAACTCTGAAGGCGGTCCTTGACCTGGGCGAATTCCTTATTGACTTTTTTGGCCTGATCGGCGTTCTGCCAGAGGTTGGTATCCTTCAGTTTTTCTTCCAGCTCCGAGACGCGTTTCCTCCAACCGTCCAGGTCAAAGAAACCCCCGCATTTCCTTGATTTGACCCGACAGCTTCACGGCGCGTTCCTGATATTCTTCCAACATCATTTTCCGGTTCTCCTCATTTTCTCTTTCCGCTTTTTAAGAAGGATACCGATTAGGGACAGGCTCGTCAAGGCCAGGGACAGGATCGGGAACCAATCCCCATATTGAGTGTAGGGGGTATGGAGCGGAGAGGGCTTGACGATTCCTTCCAGGGCGGCGATCTCAAAAATGCCGGTCTGCTTGAGAATCCTTCCGGCCGGGTCGCAGATGCAACTGACCCCGGTGTTGGCGGCGCGCAGGAAATAGACTCGGTTTTCCACCGCCCGGAGGGCGATGTTGGAGTTGTGCTGATAGGGGGCGCTGGTGGGTCCGAACCATGCGTCGTTGGTGATGGTGCTCATAATTTGGGCGCCGGCCCTGGGGAATTTCCGGACCAGGTTGGGAAAGATCAACTCGTAGCAGATCACGCAGGCGATCTTGAATTTGCCGGTTTCAAAGACCGTGACCTTTTTTCCCGGCGTGGTATTCCCGGTGTTGCCTCCGGCGATGGCGTCCACCCAGAACAATAATTTCTGGATCGGCACATATTCCCCGAACGGGACCAGGTGCATTTTGTCATATCTTCCGGCAATTTTTTCCGCGAAAGGCGAAAGCAGATAGGCGCTGTTGAAGTTTAATCTTTGGTCGCCCTCAAATTCGCGGCTGATGCTCCCGACCAGGAAGTAGGAATCAAAGACGCTGATCTGTTTGATCATCTCGCTCTCGGAGCGGTTCTCCCAGCTGAGGTTGAAATAATCCGTAATCGAGGCCTCGGGCCAGACCAGCAGGTCTTGCTTATCCTTGAGCAGGGATTGGCTTAAGGCGATGTGGCGGGAGAGGGTGTTCCAGAAAAAAAACGGGTTCCATTTTACTCCCTGGTCAATATTGCCCTGGACGATCGCGACCTTGATTTCCGGCTGATGGGCAAAGGCGCGGTCAACCGATCGGATCCGGAGGCCGCCGTAGCCGAGGTTGGCGAGGAACAGGAATAGGGCGACGCCGAATTCCAGCACGGCCTTTTTCGGGATCGGCCATTTCTGGAACAGGGAGGCGCTCCCGAAGTTTACCAGGGCGACCAGCCAGGAGACGATCCATACCCCGGCCAGTTCGGAGATTTGGATCGCGCCCAGGAATTTATATTGAGAAGACCCGAGCATTGCCCATGCGAACCCGCCGAGCGGGAAATAGTTTCGGATATATTCCAGGCTGACCCAGATCAGGGGGCCGATCAGGAGAAGGCTGAGCTTGAAGTTGAGCTGAACCGCCCGGACCAGGGCGCAAAAAACCGCGAGATAGCCGGAGAGCATCAGGGCCAGCAGAAGCAGGACCGGGTAAGCAAGCCCCTTGCTCATCCCGGCATAATTGATCATACAATAAGGGATCCAGTAATAGGTCCCCAAATTTCCGATCATCCCCGCGATCAAGCCGAGCCAGAAAGATCGTCCGGCGGAGGCGCTCCGGATCGAGATCAGGAGCGGGACCAGACAGAACCAGGCGAGCGGGGTCAGGGTGATGCCGCGGGCAAGGGGAAAGCTGAGCCAGATCAAAACGCCGGAAAGGGCGGCGAGCGAGATTTGGATCAGGGTATGGCGGCTGATTTTTTTCATTTCATTTTTTGAGTCTGTCCAACAGTTCTTGTTCCTTCTTCCGCATCCGGGCCGCCTCTTTGGGGTTTCGCTCGTGATCATATCCGAGCAGGTGGAGGATTCCGTGGGCGAGGAGGAGTTCCAATTCGGCTTCCAGCGAATGATGATGCTGTTTGGCCTGAGCCTCCGCGGTTTCCAACGAGATGACAATATCTCCCAAAACCGGGTCGTTTGGATCGGCCTCCGGGCCTTCGCGCTGGGGAAAGGCGAGCACATCGGTTGGCCGGTTTTTATTTCTCCAGGTCCGGTTCAATTCCCGGATGGCTTGATCATCCGCCAACAGGATGCTGAGCTCGACGGGATCAACTTCCAAGTCGTTTAAGAACTTCCTTGCTTTTGCCGTTATCTGTTTCTTTATGTTCTTTCGGCTCCGCGGGTTCCGAGCCGAAATCCGGATTGCTGTCTTTTTTCCGCGCACCCTGAACTCCTTTTTCAACCGGCTCCGGGTAGTCCGGCCGGGTATGATACATTGCCCCGAGGATCTTGGTAAAGGCCTTGGCGATTTCGTGGAGGTTTTTGAGGGTCAGTTCGCAATCTTCTAGTTGCCCGTCCACGAACACCCGGTTGATCAGGTTCTGGACCATCCCCTGGATCTTGGCCGGGTTGGGCTCGCGGATGCTCCGGGCCGCGCTTTCCACGATGTCGGCCAAAAGCAGGATTCCGGCCTCGCGGGTTTGGGGCCGGGGTCCGGGATACCGGAAGTCCAGTTCGTCAATGGTGTCAATCTCCGGGTCTTCCAGCTCCTTGGCTTTTTCATAAAAAAACTTGATCAGGCCGGTGCCGTGATGTTGCTGGACTGCGTCCACCACATCCTTGGGCAGGTTGTATTTTTCCGCCAGCTCCATCCCTTCCTTGACATGCTTGATCAGGATCAGCGCGCTCATGGTGGGCCGGATTTTGGAATGGGGATTTTTTTCTTCCCACTGGTTTTCCGCGAAATACTGGGGCATTTCCATCTTGCCGATGTCGTGATACATCGCCATCACCCGGGCCAACAGCGGGTTGGCGCCGATCGCCTCGGCCGCGGCCTCGGCCAGGTTGGCGGTGAGCAGGGAATGTTGATGGGTGCCGCTGGCCTTGAGGCTCAGTTCCTTGAGCAGGGGGTGCTCCTGGTTGAGCAACTCCAGCAGTTTGATGTTGGTGGCGTATCCGAACACCGATTCCACGATCGGGGTGACCCCGGTGACCACGATCGCGGCGAAGATCCCGCCGAACAGCGCGAACATCAAGTTATAGATCAGCAGTTCCTGATCCCGGACGGTGTTCTGGATCATCGCGAAGCTCGCCGCCACAATGAAACTGACCAGGCCCAGATAGATTCCGGCCCGGAAAATTTTTCCCCGCTGCTCGCAGGTGCCGACCTCGCTCGCGGCCACCACGCTTCCGAGCAGGAAATAGACCACGGGATAGAAGTCAAACCCGGTGACCATGCCGCTGAAGCCGCTGAGCAGGAACGAATAAATCATCGCGGTCTCGCTGTTCATCACCATCCGGACCAGCATCGCGCTCCCGGCGATCCCGGCCAGGTAATAGAAATTGATCCCGTCGGGCAGGCTCAGGCTTTCTTTGAGGTTTGCCCCCAGGGATTCGGCCAGTTTCAATGCCGCCAGGCTCAGGATCAGGAGCAGGCTCAGGAACAACAGGTCCCGCACGGTGAGCCGGAATTTCTTGATGTTGTGCTCGGCGAAATGGAAGACGAAATACTGGCTGAGCCAGATTAAAATCAGCATCCCCAGGATCAAGAGCCAGCTTTCAAACGGGGTCCGGATATTCTGGATCGCCTCGATCTTCTTCCACTGATCCTCGTTGATCCGGTCTCCCTTGCGGACGATCACTTCTCCTTTTTTCAACTTGAAATACACCGGCTTGACCCCGGACACCGCCCGGGTTTTGGATTCCTCGGTCTCGAGCTGGTTTAAGGCCAGGTCGGGCTGAAGGGATTCCGAGACGATCTTCCCGATCAGTTTTTGCAGCTCAAAGGGGTAACCGGGGAATTCCTGCTTGACCATCAGGTCAAGTTCCTTCCTGACCTCGGAGAGGTCGCGCACCTGGCTGAAATCCGAGAGCGGGCTGCGCTGGTCGGTCTTGAGGTTCCGGATCACGATGCCGTTGGCGCCGCTTTTTTGAAACAGGCTCCGGCTGCTGACCAGGGGCCGGCCGAAAATTTCATTGACCAGGGTCTGTCCGCGGTTGAGGATTTCCTGCGAAAAGCGGAACTTGCGGAGCAGGTCTATCTCGGACTGGCTCAGCTCCACTCCCAGTTCGCTGATCAGCTCGTCCTCGCGATCCTTCTGGAAGGCGGAGGGGACGGAGATGGTTTCCCCGCGGTTCCCGGGCGAGAGCCGGTATAATTCGCGCATCCCGGAGAAGAATCCCTCCAGTTTCTGGTTGAGGCTGGCAGGGAGGTCGGGGGAGAAATCATAAACTTCCGGGGTTTGCTCCGAGGCGCTCTTCTGGTATTGGGCGATGGTGACCAGATCCTGGACTTCCAGATCCTGAAGCACCCGGATGGTTTTATCGGCGATCTCTCCCGCCTGATACTTCCGGGCGGTGATATACTGGCGGGGGTAAAAGATGATCGCGATCAGGATCAGGCTCACCGCCAGATAGATCAACCCCTTGACCAGTTGCGGACGGGAGCGGTAGTAGAGTTGGAGTTGTTTGTCCCAGTTCTGTTTTCTTTCCAGTCCGGATAGTTTGGTATTTTTTGCTGAATGGTTCATCAAAATCCGCTCCCGTCGGGATCAGTGGTTCCGAATTCTCTTCCGCTCGTCCTCGTCGTAGGCCTTGATGATTTTCTGGACCAGCGGGTGGCGGACCACATCCTGCTCGGTAAAGTAGCTGAAATGAATCCCGGGAATATCCTGGAGGATTTTGCCGACATGAATCAAGCCGCTCTGGTCGGGCGAGGCCAGGTCAACTTGGGTGATGTCTCCGGTGATCACGGCTTGGGAATCGAACCCGAGCCGGGTTAAGAACATTTTCATCTGGAGGATGGTGGTGTTCTGGGCCTCGTCCAGGATCACGAAGCTGTTGTGCAGGGTCCGGCCGCGCATAAAGGCGAGCGGGGCCACTTCAATGATCCCCCGATCAATCAGGCGGGAGGCCCGTTCCAGATCCATCATATCGTGGAGCGCGTCATAGAGCGGCCGGAGATAGGGGTTGACCTTTTCAATCAAATCCCCGGGCAAAAACCCCAGCTTCTCTCCCGCTTCCACCGCGGGCCGGGTCAAAATTATCCGGCTCACCTCGCCTTGGGTCAAGGCCTGCACCGCCATTGCCATCGCCAGATAGGTCTTTCCGGTTCCGGCCGGGCCGATGGAAAAGACAATATCGTTATTCCGGATTGCCTCCAGGTATTCGCGCTGGGCGATGCTTTTGGGAAGGATCGGCTTCCGTCTCCCGGCAAAGGTCATTCCCTCCTGGTAAAGTCTTTCCAAATGCAATTCCGGGTTCTGGCTGATCATCTTCACCGCCGGCCCCAGATCGTTTTCTGTGACTGTGAACCCTTTCTTGAGCAGATGATAAAGCTCGTTCACCACCCGTTTGGCCACCTGCACCTCCGCCTCTGAGCCGAGTATGCGGATGGTATTGCCCCGGGCATGGATTTCCACTTCAGTGAGCTCTTCCAGGCGTTTCAGGTTCCGGTGATGTTCTCCGAACAGGACTCGGGCCAGATTAGTGTCTTCCAGCACCAGGTCTATAGAGCTATCTACTCTTCTGTTCATAAATTTACAGCCCTGACCGATTAGGGCCTCGGGCCGCTGATTTGGTAACCCCCTTCTTCATAATAGTATTGCCGTTTTTGACCGAATTTCAAGTCCGATTCCGGCAAAATGCCCTTCCGGCTCAATTCCGAAAGCGTCTGGGGATATGATCCCTGCTCCAGCCGGTAAATCTCCAACCCCTGTCTTATCCGTTCTTCCTGCCAAGTCCGGGCTGGACCGGTGATCGAGGCCTTTTCCGGTCCGGAAAGATAAATCCGGATCCCATTCGCGGACAATCCCAGCAGGAGCGCGATCAAGACCCAGAAGGCCGATTGATAAACCAATCCGGAAATGGATTTCCCGGCCGCCCCCTTTTCCTCGACCACCATCTCCGGCTCGATCCTGCCGATCCGCTTCAGGTCCGCCAGTATTTTCATCGCCTCAAACCTGGTGAGCATCGTTAGAGACGCGATCTCGGCAATGGTTTTTCTGCCGTCAACCCACTGGTAAATCCGGGCTTGGTCATCCTTAAGCCGGTCCTCGGTTCCAAATTCCCCCCCCCTTTTCCGGAAAACGCCCTCCATCGGGCCGATCTCCTTAAGCAGCCTGGCCCACTCGTCCTTGATCCGATACCCGTCCATCAGCACCTGCTCGGTGTCTATCTCCACCACATAAGACGGGTGATAGTTGACCGGCTCCGCCTCAAATTCGTATTCGCCCTCCTTAAGCAGGAACAGTTGATTGATCAGGTCCATATTCCGGGTAAAAATGTAGGTCTTCAGGTCCAGCGCCGAGATCAATTCCAGCCCGGCCAGAACCGCCTCCAAAGGTTTGAGCTCGGATTTGGACTTCTGCTCCGCTAACCTGGCCTGGTTCAAAGGCACCGCCCCGGCCCGGACCAGGTAATCGGAAAGAGATTCGCCCCGGGCCGCGGGTTTTTTTTCAATCTGGACGATCTTGCCCTCGCTGATCAGGATATGGTATTCGCCCTGGTCGCTCTTGACCTCCAGTCGGCCGGTGCGGCGCTGTCCGCTGATCAGTTGCAGGATTGCCGAAATGCCGAAATCCCGGAGTGAACCATTGAGTCCCATTTAGACCTCCACCGAAGTCAGCTTGAGGTAGAGCAGGATGGAGACCAGGCTGAACAGCAAATAGATTCCGGCCCCAACCAGAACCCAGGTTTGCCATAAGCCGGCCCCGGGAACCAGCATCGCCGGAAGCTCCCAGCTCAAGTAGATGCCGGATAAAAACAGGACCGGCCAGATCATCAGGGTCAAACCGGTAACAGCTTTTTCCTCTAAAAACAGGCCGGAGCCGGGAACCGCCAGGTTGAGGCCGATCCCGATCCAGCCGATCAGGCGATGATAGTTATGCGCCAGGGCTTTCTGCTCCATCTTCAGCTTGGGGTCAACCGCCTTTCCGGAAAAATAGATCTGGTGGCAGGGTCCGCAAACCCCGATCTCCCGGCTCTCCGGCAGACATTTCGGGCAGATGATCCGGCCGCAATACCGGCAGGTCCGGACCTGGTTCCGCAGACCAATCGCCAGCAGAAGGATAAACCCCAGGATGAACAGAAAGATCCCGCCGCGGCCAGATTTTAACACCATAGACCAGGCCCGGACCGGGACCAATTCCTTTTCCAGCAATTGCGCCGGCAAGCTCATCCGGACCGGAACCACATTTGCCTTGAGCAGGCTTTTCTCCAAATCCACCCGGGCCACCATCTGTTCGTCCAGTTCCCGCGCCTTTTGATAGGCCTGATCGGATTGGTCATACTTCTGACCCAGGCCGTAAGCCTGGCTCAGGTTGTAATAAATCTCCGCGGAACCCGGATCCAAGCCCTGTGCGCTCTCCAAAGTCTGGATCGCCTGATCCACTTGGTTGAATTCCAGGTGGAGCGCCCCCAGTTGATTATACGCAAACGCGGAAACCCCGTTGGTATGGGCCAGGCTGAGCAGGAGCGCGGAACTGTCATCGTATTTTCCCGCTCTCCGCTCCGCCTCGGCCAAAGCCAGGGTCAAAGTCGTGGAACCGTCGGTCTTGGGCTCGCTCCGGAGCAGGGCCAGGTCATTTTCGTCAATAATTCCCAGGTCCAGGTTTAGTTGGCTTAAAACCGCGCCTTTGTCCAATGGGATGATCAGGTCTTTTGCCTTTTGCTCGAAAAATCCCGGCAAGACCGAGAGTAGCAGGACCAGCATATAAATACCCTTGATCCGGTCCGTGGCAAAGCCCAGGCACAAAACCGCCGGCCAGGCCAAGACCATCCAGAAAGGGGCTCCCACGAAAAAAGGGATCAATAAGATCAGCAGGAGCGCCGGAAGGGATAGTTTGCGCGCAGGCTTCGGCCAGAGATGAGAGAACCAATGAAGGAACGGCCGGGAATAACGGCCGACCACCAGCAGGGAGAGGATGACCAGGAAGATCTTGATCAGACCGGCCGCTCCCATCCAGGCCATTGCCTGGATCCTCAGCCGGGCCAAAAGGTCATAGTCCAAGAGCTTTAATCCCCGCTGGAACGCCGCGTAGGATTCTGACGGAGAAAACGCGCCCGGACTCAGGAACAGTTGGGCCTCGCCAAAAGCGGCTTCCGCGGAATGAGGCGCGAAATAATGGCTGTATTTCAGGAGACGGTCCCGCGTCGGAGCCGGCAAATGGGCCTGCTGGCAAAGGCGGATCAATTCCATCGAGTAGGCCGGCAAATCCTGGATCTGATAACCCCAGAGCGCGGCCAGGGCCTGGTCCAGACTCTGGAATCCGGCCTGAGATTGTCCGGCCCGGAGAGACTTAATCCCCTCCTGAAAATTGCCGACCAAATCCTCCGGCAGCAACTGGTAATTCGGAACCTGCGCTCGAACCGTGCTCAACGCCAGCAAAGCCGCCCCCAGAGCAAAGCCAACTGTTAATCTTTTAGACATCTCTTGGATACTTTTATACAGAATATCACAATCCCGGAAAAATTGACAATTTCAGGGGAGCCGGGATTTCTTGCTTGCCCGAAGAAGGTCAAAAGAGCGGAGGCTGGTCAGATGATTGCCAACTGGGCAACCGGCGGAATGGTTGATCTGTTGATAAGTTAATAGGTTGATAAGGAAGAAAAGATGGTCTCCGCGACCCTTGATCAATTTATTAACCGATCAACCAATTATCCCGTCGGCATCGGTTGCTAATAATTCCGGGCCGGGTAAAATTGAGGGGATGCCGATGGACTTGCGCAAATGGGGGGAAACCGGTAGCTTCGGGCCTCGGCAATGGCTCCGGCACCGCCTGCTCCTGAAAGAGCTTAAGGCCGGCTTGCCGGAAGGCGCGGTCTTGGACGCCGGGTGCGGGGAAGGGAGGCTGGCGCTGCTGATCGCCAATCGCGGATACCAGGTCAGCGGGTTTGATCCGAGCGGGGAAAGCCTGAAACAGGCACGCGAACGAAACCCCGGCCTGACCTTCTGGAGCGGGAAAATGGATTCCATCCCGGTTCCGGATCAAAGCTTTGACGCGGTTATCTCCGGAGAGGTGCTTGAACACCTGGAGGATGACCGGGCCGCGGTCAGGGAAATTTACCGAGTCCTCAAACCCGGCGGACTCGCGATCGTTTCCGTCCCGGCCGACCCCCTAAAATGGAGCATTGACGATGAATGGAGCGGGCATAAACGCAGATATACCGAGCCGGGCCTGGAAAAAATCTTCCAAGACGCCGGGTTTCAAAAAGAAAAAATCCGCCGCTGGGGTTGGCCGGTGATCTGGTCCTACGCCTATTTCTATTATATCCCCCGCCTGAGAAGAAAAACGCAAGCCGGACCCCAAGCCGCTTTGCCGGCTGGACTCAAGGATTCCCGTCTGATTCGGGCCCTGTTTTGGATCGCCCTGACCCCTGACCGGATTTTCTCCAAAGCCCCCTTTGGGATCGGATTGATCGGAAGCTTCCGCAAACCCGCCCGATAAATCCCCGGGTTTTCCTGGGGATGGGCAAAATACAGTCTAAATAAAGTGTAGTCTATGCTTAAGCCGGGACGAGCCGTCCGGTCCGGGGATAACCCTTGATCGATATTTATATAGGCTATATAAAATATATTATATTTAGACGGCCGGTGGGGCCGGCGGGATCCGGGATCTAGTTCGTGGGGTTGCCGGCGCCGCGGTTGGGGAGGGGTTGGGCGGGCCGCTTGCACTTCCGGGCCGGTTTATTAGAATAGGGTCAATGTTGAAGCGGGGCGCCAGGCTGTTTGCGATGGGGGAGCGGGTTCCGGACCTTTTGCAGGAGAAGCGGATCCGGAGGCTGGGATATGGAATCATCGCGGGGGTTGACGAGGCGGGGCGAGGCCCTTTGGCCGGGCCGGTGGTTGCGGGGGCGGTGGTCCTTCCGGACTGGATCCGGAAGGGGTCTAAGCTATGGATGGTTCGGGATTCAAAGAAGCTGAAGGCGGAGGCCCGGGAGGAGTTGTTCGAGTTGATCCTGAAAGAGGCGGTTGCGGTCGGGGTGGGGGAGGCGGACGAGCGGGAGATAGATCGGCATAATATCCTCCAGGCCTCGCTGATGGCGATGGAGCGGGCGGTGGAGGCCCTGTCGGTGGCTCCGGACTTTTGTTTGGTGGACGGGATTCATTCCCTGAAGGGCATCCCTTCCCAGGCGATCACCAAGGGGGATGTGATCTGCCTGAGCATCGCCTCGGCCAGCATCGTGGCCAAGGTCACCCGGGACCGGAAGATGCTGGAATATCATCGGCTTTATCCGCAATATCAGTTTGAGAAGAATAAAGGATACGGCACCAAAGCGCACCAGGAGGCGCTGTTGAATTATGGCCCGTGCGAAATTCACCGGAGGAGCTTTGGGCCGGTGAGATTGTGCGCAGCCAGGAGTGTCTGCGCCCCAGGAATCGGGACTAAAGTCCCTCGCGCAATGATGAAAAGAGATTAAAAGCAGATGAGGTATAAGAAATGGAAGTTAGAGTAAGGTTTGCGCCCAGCCCGACCGGTCATTTGCATATCGGGTCGGCCCGGACCGCGGTTTTCAACTGGCTGTATGCGCGTCACACCGGGGGGAAGTTCCTGCTCCGGATCGAGGACACCGACCCGGAGCGGAGTAAGCAGGAATACACGGAGGCGATCCTGGATGGGCTGAAATGGCTGGGCCTGGATTGGGACGAGGCGTTGGTATATCAGAGCCGGCGGCTGGCTGTTTACAAGGAGACCGCGGAGAAGATGGTTTCCGAGGGCAAGGCCTATTATTGCGGTTGCACGGCCGCGGAGCTGGACGATATGCGGGAAAAGGCCCTGAAAACCGGGGGCAAGCCCAGGTATGACGGCAGGTGCCGGAACCGCAAAGATCATCCCGCGGACCGGCCCAGGGTGATCCGGTTCCAGAGCCAAAGCGCGGGCGCCACCGTGGTTGAAGACCTGATCCAGGGCCGGGTCAGCTTTGATAATGCCGAGCTGGACGACCTGATCATTCTCCGCTCGGATGGCACGCCCACCTATAATTTCAGCGCGGTGATTGACGACCACGCGATGAAGATCACCCACATCATCAGAGGGAACGACCACCTCAATAACACCCCGCGCCAGATCCAGATCTATCAGGCGCTCGGTTATGATCTGCCGGCGTTCGCGCATCATCCATTGATCCTGGGCGAGGACCGGAGCAAGCTGAGCAAGCGCCACGGCGCCACCGGCCTGACCCAGTATCGGGAGGAAGGGTATCTGCCGGAGGCGATGGTCAATTTCCTGGTCCGGATCGGCTGGAGCCACGGCGACCAGGAGGTTTTCAAGACCAAGGAGATGATTGAATATTTCGACCTCAAAGACCTGACCCCGTCTCCAGGGGTATGGAACCAGGAGAAGCTGGTTTGGATCAACGGCGACTACATCCGCAACACCCCGATTGATCGGCTTGCGGACCTGGCCTTGCCCTTCTTTCAGAAGAAGGGATATCCCGCGCAGAAGGACGATTATTTGCTGGCCATCATCAAGGACTATCAGGTGCGGGCGAAGACGATTGCGGATTTCGCGGAAATGGCTGGTTTCTATTATGTTGAGGAGGTTCAGTATGACCCGGAGGCCAAGTCCAAATTCCTCGGTCCGGACCAGCTCAAAATCCTGGAGATTTTAAGAGACAGGCTGGGCGGGCTTAACCAATTTGAAAAGACCGCTCTGGAAGGTATCTTCCAGCAAGTGATCGCCGAGACCGGGCTCAAGATGAAACACATCGCACAGCCGCTCCGGGTGGCTATTGCCGGGGTGACGGTTACCGCGGGGATCACCGAGGTGATGACCGTGCTCGGACCGCAAAGGACGCTCAGCCGGCTGAACCGGGCGATCAGGAGCATCAATCTTTGACTTTTAATTCCCTTTAGGCATAAAATTATTATTGAACATGAAATTAGAACTCAAGCCATATTATCGCGATGTTTACGATCAAGAATTGATTTCAGATCTGAAGAGACAGGTTGCGCTTTCGCGTACTGCGGCGGGACAATTTCAAATGCACAAGCTGCGACAGATCCCCAGCCATTACTCCCGGGGTTCAGCTTCATGTTGACCATATAAAACCTTGGGCAAATGGCGGGGAGACGGTCCTGGAGAATTTGCAAACCCTGTGCTCGAAATGCAATATTGGAAAAAGCGATCTAGAATATTAGGAGAAATCAGGAGGCTTCAATGTCCAAGAAATTCACCGCGGTGATTACGAAGGAAGAAGATTGGTATGTGTCGCATTGCGTGGAGCTGGGCGTGGTCAGCCAGGGCAAGACCATTGAACAAGCCCAGGCGAACCTGAAGGAAGCGGTTGAGCTTTACCTGGAAAGTTTTGGGAGCGACGATCTTCCGGAAAGCACCGGGGAGGTGGTTTTGTATCCGCTCGTGGTCGCGGTGAATGACTAAGCTCCCGGTCTTGTCCGGAGAAAAGCTGATCAAACTTCTTAAGAAAGCGGGATTTGAGGTTGTCCGTCAAAAAGGCGGTCATATCAGCTTGAGAAAAGGGGAAGCCAAGACCGTGGTTCCGCTCCACAACGACCTGGCCAAAGGAACTCTTCTAGGCATTCTCAAACAGTGCGGATTAAGCAAAGAAGACTTGCAAAGATTGATTGAAGAAGGATAATTTCGTAATCCGCGCATGCGAAAACGAATCGCGCCTGAAGGCGCTCGCGCATTTGGAGCAGAGGAGAAGAAAGATGACTAATGAGCGAAAGGCTCCGCTGGATTTCATCCGGACGATCATCGCGGAAGACCTGAAGAGCAACAAGTATCAAGGCCGGGTGGTGACGCGGTTCCCGCCCGAGCCGAACGGGTATCTTCACATCGGTCATGCCAAGAGCATCTGCCTCAATTTCGGGGTCGCGAAGGAAAACCAGGGCGGGGTCTGCCATCTCCGTTTTGACGACACCAACCCGATCAAGGAGGAGGAGGAATTTTTTGAGTCAATTAAGGAGGATGTTCATTGGCTGGGATTTGACTGGGGCAAGAACCTTTTTCACGCCTCTGATTATTTTGAGCAACTGTATCAGTGGGCAATCCAATTGATCAATTCCGGCAAGGCCTATGTCTGCGATTTAAGCGCGGACCAGATGCGGGAATACCGCGGCACCCCGACCCAGCCGGGCAGAAACAGCCCGTATCGGGACCGGTCGGTGGAGGAGAACCTGGACCTGTTTCAGCGGATGCGGGCCGGGGAATTTGAGGAAGGCTCGCGGGTGCTCCGGGCCAAGATTGATATGGCCGCTCCCAACATCAACCTGCGCGATCCGGCGATGTATCGCATCCTGAAAGTCGCCCACCAGCGCACCGGGGATCAGTGGCGCATCTATCCGACTTATGACTGGGCGCACGGCCAGTCGGACTCGATTGAAAAAATCACCCAGAGCATCTGCACCTTGGAGTTTGAAATCCATCGGCCGCTCTATGACTGGTTCATTGAACAGATCGGCATCTATCATCCGCGGCAGATTGAATTTGCCCGTCTCAACCTGACCTATACCGTGCTCAGCAAGCGGATGCTGAAGCAGTTGGTGGAAAGCAAATTGGTCTCGGGTTGGGACGATCCCCGGATGCCCACCATCTCGGGACTCCGGAAACGCGGCTATACCCCGGAGGCGATCCGGGACTTCTGCGACCGGATCGGAGTGGCCAAGGCCGATTCCCGGGTGGACATCGCCCTGCTCGAGCACTGTTTGCGGGAAGACCTGAACAAAAGGGCTAATCGGGTGATGGCGGTATTGAGGCCGCTCAAGGTGGTGATTGAGAACTATCCCGAGGGGCAGGCGGAAGATTTGGAAGCGGTGAATAATCCCGAGGACCCGGCGAGCGGAACCCGCAAGGTTTCTTTCTCGCGCGTGATCTATATCGAGCGGGAGGATTTTATGGAAAACCCTCCCAAGGGATTTTTTCGGCTGGCTCCGGGAAGGGAAGTGAGATTGAGATACGGCTATTACATCACTTGCAAGGATGTGGTCAAGGATCCCAAGACCGGAGAAATCACCGAGCTTCATTGCGTCTATGACCCGGAGACCCGGGGCGGAGGCTCCCCGGACGGGCGCAAGGTCAAGGCCACCCTCCATTGGGTCTCCGCGGAACATTCCCTCCCGGCTGAAGTGAGACTCTATGGTCATCTTTTCACCAAGCCCAACCCGGACGAGATTGAGGAAGGCAAGGATTGGAAGGACAGCCTTAATCCCGAATCATTGGAAACCCTGACCGGATGCCGGGTGGAGCCGAGCCTGAAAAACGCCCAACCCGGAGACCGGTTCCAGTTTGAACGCTTGGGATACTTCTGCGTCGACAAGGATTCCAAGGCCGGCGCGCCGGTGTTCAACCGCGCGGTCTCGCTCCGCGACGAATGGTCCCGAATCCAGAAGTCGCGGAAATAGCCGACCCTCCCCCGCTGAACTGATTTGCCCGGCTGGAAGGCCGCGGCCGGTGGTTTTTTCGGCCCGCTGATTTAAGGGAAACTTTGCAACAGGCCGGAGCATCAATATCTCTGCCGATTAAATTCCAAAATACCAAGGAGGTGTCCGATGGCGGGGAAGAAGAAGGCGGAAAAAACCGTGAAGAAGGGCGCGCGCAATCCGCAGAAGGGTGTGAGGAAAGGCGCCCGACTGATGTGCGAGGACTGCGGATTGGTGCTGGTGGTGGGTCAGGCCTGCGGGTGCGATGATTACAGTTGCAATGTGGCCTGCTGCGGGGAGCAGATGTCTATTATTTAAGGTCTGTTCCCGCCCAACTGATTTTACGCCGGTAAGGCCGGGTCCGATTGAGCATAAAAAGGCCGGGGGTATTCCCCGGCCTTTGATCTTCAATGGTTGCGGGATTTTACTTGATCGCGCCTTTCAGGTTCGACTCGATCTTGTTGCCCTTGGCGCCGGTAAAGACCGCGGTCAGGACCGTGGCAGTGGCGGCCTTGAGGGCCTTGACCTTGGTCGCCTTGCAGTTCCCCGCGACCGGGGTCAATTTCATAATCTCGGAATCGGCTTTCCAGGAGGCAACGCAGGCGCCGATGTCCCGGCCGTCCTTATCCAGTCCCTGAACCGAGATGGTGATTTCCTCGCCCACCTTCAACTCCAGCATCTGGGTATCCTTGCCCGAGGTGGGAGTAGCCGCCTTATAAAAAACGGTAATCACCACATCGCCGGTAGCTTGCGAAGTCGCCGCGGCCTGCCCGGTGGTTCCACCGGCCGGTTCCGCGACCGGGGCCGGCTTGCTGGTCTTGGCCGCCGGGGTCTTTTCTTTGGCCGGCTGCTCCGCCGGTTTCTTGCATGCAGTCCCGATCAAAATCATTGCCAGGATCGCCGCCCCCAGAATTCCCAGTCCCGATTTCTTGCCGTTCATTTCTTTTCCTCCTTCTTCTCTCAGCTTTAATTTTATTTTGACAATCGCTTCGGCCTTTGGTGCCCGATTTGATTCATCCGCCTTTTATAAGGTTATTATATTATAGCCGGGAAAAATTTAAAAGCTAATCCCATCCGCAGTTTCGGGAGCAGGGGCTGTTTGTTGGCTCGGGCGTGGTTGAGGCGGGATGCAAGAGCGGGATCGGCCAGCGGATGAAGCGATCGGGAAGGGAATGGTCGGTCCCCGGCGTAAATGTCATCATCGGCCTCCGATGCCTTTTGCTTTCTTTCAGGCCGATTTGAGGAATATTGGGGGTTGCGTTGTGCCTGAAGACCCACTTTTATGATGTACTTTTTTTTTGACGCAGACCCCCATGCGCGCGGCCCAGGCCCGGATTCCAAATCACGACGATGCAGGTATTAACCTTTCCATCTATCTTGTCAAATCCCGGCCCGGTGTTATCTTTAAGCCGATGATCAAGGGGATGATATTTGATATGGACGGAACCCTGACCCGGCCCTGCATTGATCTGGGGGAGGTCCGGGAAAAGATCCGCGGACTCAACCCGGGTCTGCCCATCTATGAGCAGGCGCTCCAATGGCCGGAGCCGGAAAAGGAGCGGGCCTTGGCGATCCTTTGCGAGGCGGAGATGAATTCAGCCGCCAAAGCCGAACCGGGTCCGGGGGTTTATGACCTGATCCGAATCTTGGACCAGAGGGGCATCCGAAAGGCGATTTTCACCCGCAACAACCGGTCGGCGCTGGACCTGACTTTGTCCCGGCTCGGGTTGAGCGGCGCCTTTGATCCAATGGTCACTCGGGACCTGGGGCTTAAGCTCAAGCCCGATCCCGATCCGGTTTTTTATATTTTAAAACAGTGGCGGTTGGCCCCGGAACAGGCGCTGGTGGTCGGGGATTTCCATTTTGATCTGATGGCCGGGAAGGCCGCGGGATGCCCGACGGTTTTTTTGTCTCAACTAGAGAATTGCCCCCGGCCGGAGAAGGCCGACTATCTGATCCGGCGCCTGGATCAGGTGATCGGGATAATGGAGGAGTTGGATGAAGCCGGACCCGATCAAGGCTGAACTCAAGTCAACCTTCCATCGAATCCGAGACGGATTCCTCCTCGCCGGGATCGGGTTGATCCTCGCCTCCCCCCATATTTACGACCAGGCATATTCCCTGGCGCCCCGGATGTTCACCCGGCCGGCCACGCCGGAAACAATGAAACTGTTCCTGCTCGGGCTGTTGATTCTCTATTTCTTCTCCCTGTTCCTGTTCATCCTGATCGGGATGCTGGCAAATAAACGGGCCGGCCTGGCCCCGTTCTCCTACCCGGGCTGGGGAAAAATTCTTCTCTCGCTGGCCCTGGGAATATTATTGATCCCGGTGAGTTACCTCCTTTATGACCACCTGGCCCTGGCCTTGATCCCCGAAGTCTATCCCCGGAAATTGTTTGTCGCCCTGATCTATCCCATCTCCGCATCCTTTCCCCAGGAACTCGCCACCCGTTTCGCCCTGCTCAGTCTGGCGGTCTGGATTCTGGGAAAGAGTAAGCGGAAAAAAATCCTGGCCAACTTCCTGACCTCCCTGCTCCTGGCCGCTTTTGCCTGGGTGGATTTCTATCGCCTGGCGGGGGTCAGCCTGACCGGGATGGAAATCATCCTGTTCTGGACCGGGGTGGTGGTACTGAATATGGTCGCGGGAGCGCTTTATCTCAAAAACGGTTTTTGGTCCAGCCTGGCCTTTAAATTCGGGTTGATGCTCAAATTCCCCCTGTTCTTTTTACTCTTCTTTTAATCCGGGGTTTGAGAGGCGGATAGGCTGATCGCCGGAAGACAACAGTGTCTGCCGGCCAAGGTCGCGGCCCACCGACCGGCAGGTTGAGATCAGAGCTTGGAAGCCTGGGTTGCGATCCGGTCGGTTTTTTGGGAAATGGCCTCGAGCTGAGCCAGGATCAGTTCCTTGGCGGCCATAGCCGCTTTTGAGATCAAGACCAATTCTTTTTTATCCTGGTTGCGGAGTTTGAATTCCACCGAATCCTTGGCCAGGGTTTTATCTCCGACCAAAATCCGGAGCGGGATCCCGATCAAATCCGCATCCTTGAATTTCACCCCCGGGCTTTCCTCCCGGTCGTCCAAAAGCACTTCCAATCCCAGCTTTTCCAGCTCCGCGGCCAGATCGTCCGTGACCTTTCTCAATCGTTCGTCCTTATAATTGATAGGCAACAGATAGATCTGGAACGGGGCGATGCTTAAGGGCCAGATGATCCCGCTCGGGTCGTGGTTCTGCTCAATGGAGGCGGCCACGGTCCGGCTGGTGCCGATCCCGTAACAGCCCATTATGAAGAATTGTTCCTTGCCGTTCTGGTCCAGGAAGGTCGCGTTCATCGGTTTGGAATATTTCAGCCCGAGCTTGAAGATGTGTCCGACTTCAATGCCTTTATGGAAATGATACTCGGACCCGCAGCGGTTGCAAAAATCTCCCGGGACCACGACTCGGAGGTCGGCGATTTTGGCGGCCTGGAAATCGCGGGTTAAGTTGGTATTGAGCAAATGATAGTCCGGCTCGTTCGCGCCGGTGATGAAATTTTTCAAGAGCGCCACTTCCTGGTCCAGATAGATCGGGATTTTCAGCCCGACCGGTCCGGAGAAGCCGAGCGGGCCTTTGGTCAATTCCTGGATCCGTTCGGGAGTGGCCATTTCCAGCCGGTCGGCGTTGATCAGTCCCTGGAGCTTGTTGGGGTTGAGTTCGCGGTCTCCGCGCACCATCGCCGCGACCGGTCCTTTATCGCTCTCAAAGATCAGGGTCTTGACCAGGTTCGCCGGAGCCAGTTTCAAAAAGGCGCAGACTTCCTCTACCGTTCTCCGCCCGGGGGTATGAACTTTTTCCAAAACCTGTTCCGGGTCGGTCTCCGGTTTCGCCGCGGTTTTCACTTCCGCTTTTTCCAGGTTGGCCGCGTAACCGCATTTGGGACAGACCGCCAGCGTGTCCTCGCCGGTGTCGGCCAGGACCATAAACTCGTGGCTGAATTTACCTCCGATCGGGCCGGTCACGGCCTCCACCGCCCGGAACTCGAGACCGCACCTGGCAAAGATGCGCGAATACGCCGCATACATCCCCTGGTAACTCTTCTCCGCGCCGGGCTCGTCCGCGTCAAAGCTGTACGCATCCTTCATCCCGAACTCCCGGCCGCGCATCAGCCCGAACCGGGGCCGGATCTCGTCGCGGAACTTGTCCTGGATTTGGTAGAGGTTGACCGGAAGCTGACGCCAGCTCCGGAGCTGGCCCCGCACCAAATCCACGATCACTTCCTCGTGGGTCGGGCCCAGGCAGCTTTCGTGCTCGTGCCGGTCCTGGAACCGGAGCAATTCTTTCCCATACGCCTCCCAGCGGCCGGATTCTTTCCACAACTCGGACGGTTGAACCATCGGCAAAAAAACTTCCTGGGCGCCGGCCCGGTTCATCTCCTCCCGGATGATCTCCTCCACCTTGCGGAGCGCGCGCAACCCGAACGGGAGCCAGTTGTAAATGCCGGCCGCGAGCTTCTTGACCATTCCGGCCCGGAGCATCAGTTGGTGCGAGATCACCTCGGCTTCCGCCGGGCTTTCCCGGTAAGTGGGCAAATAATACCTGCTTAATTTCATTTTTAAACCTTTCCCGACTTTTGCCGGATTTTAAATAAAAGCGGACCGGCGGTCAAATCATCAGCGGAACCAAATCAGCCCGGCAGTTTTTTTCGCATCAGCATCCGGTAACCGGAGAAGCCCTGTTTTTGCCAGAATTCAACCCCGGCCCGGTTCTCGCTCAGGACCTGGAGATAAACCAGCTCAATCTGATTTTCCCCGAACCAGTTCAGCGCCTGCCGGACCAGTTCCGAGCCTGCGCCCGCCTTCCGGTTTTGCTCTTCCACGAACAGGTCCGCGATGTATCCCGTCCGCTGAGGCTTGAAAATGGACGGGGGTGCCAAAGGCGGCTCCAATCGGGCCAGGAGGGAACCGAGTATTTTCCGCGCCACCCGGCGAGGACCGAGCCGTTCAAGCAGGGTATTCCTGGAGGGGGATTGCAGCCGCTTGATCCCGGTTCCGGAATAAATGTTCAGCCGGATGAACCCGATGGCCGACTCGCCGCGCAGGGCGAGCAGGATTTTATTGTTGCCCGCGGAAAGGAAACCCCTGACCAGTTTTTCAAAATCGGCCTCGGGAAAAATTTCCGCGAGCCGGTCGTAAGCCATCTGGCCGCGCATCAGCAGCTCGAACAATCCGGACAGGGCCGGGAGGTCGTCCAGGGTTGCCGGCCGGATTTTGGTTTCGGGCATTTTTATTTTCCGGAGGCTTTAGGTTTTTTTTCGATTTCCTTTTTGAGCGCGTTGATCCCGACCAGGGCCTGGCATCCGAGCAGGGCGTGCTCTAGGGTGGGCTCGGTCTTGACCGCGTAACTCAGGATCCAGCCCATTTTTCTGAGATCCGCGGTTGACCCGTTGAAGAACAGGGTCTTGCCGTCACTGGCAATCAGCCTGGAAAATCCCTGGGCCGGTTGGGCGCCTTCCTGGAAGGTTTCGCAGGTGACATAATCCGGTTTTTTCAGGATACATTCAGTGTCATACTTGAAACTGTAATCAAAGATCGCCAGGTCCATGCCGATTTCCCAATGGTATTTCGGGCCTTTCGCGCCCATCCCCAGGGAATCCACCTTTTGCGCCCCGGGCATGAATTCCGGGTACTTGAGGTAGTCCGTGATCACCGACCAGACCCGGTCGCGGGCCGCGGAAGTAATGGCGCCGGCCGTGACATAAACCGTGGGGCCGTCTTCCAGCACCAGGATTTTTCCGCGCTCCAGGAATTTCTGCATGCTGTCCGGGTCCTGCGACAGTATCTCAAAAACCGGCTTGCCCTTTTTGGGCGCGACCAGTTTTCCGCCCGATGCTTTGTATCTCTTTTCGGCCTCGAATTTGGTGGCGCGGGTGACCATTACCGCGGTGCTGACATTGGTCATCATTTCCACCAGCGGGGCGCGGGTAAAAATCATCTTCAAAAACTTGCTCCTCGGCTCGGAATAGACCGAGTAGAAAGCCATGGTCCGGCCGTCCTCGGTCGGGATCAATTCCCAGAAGCCCACATTGATATTGAACTCTCCCCACGAGTGCGCCCAGTCGGTCCGGTAGGGAGGCCGATCGTAATGGTACACGCCGTAATCCATAGTGTATTTGATGAAGGCCATCTTGACATTGATGTGGAAGGTCACATCGTGAAGGTTTTCGCCGACCTTTTTGGACTCGGCGCCGCCGGTCATGGGCACGAACTGGTTGTAATGCTCAAAATCGGAAAGGGTGGCGAAGACCACCTCGGCCGGAGCGTTGACCATAATCCCGGCCGCGCTCATCCAAGGGACCACCGGCGGTTTGTCATAAAAAACAATCACCTGCCCCCGGTCCAGAAGGTTTTCCAGCAATCCCTTGTTGGCGCCCTCGGGCAAAATATGCTGGTTGTAGGTGATCCTCATCATCCGTTTGATTTCATCTTCGTTCTTCGGGACCGGCACCCGGCCTTCCTGCGCTTGCAGCCGAAGGCTGAGGAAAAAAACGCCCAAAATCAAAAACCATTTGTTTCTGAAAAGGCTGCTCATAATTTCTCCTGTTTTTTCCGGTTAGTATCGCTCACTTTTTCTCAATTTTATCCTTGATGGAATTTAACACCAAAACGCCTTGGCTGGCAAGGCTGGCGTATTCCAGGGTCGGCTCCACCGAAAGCGCGTATTTGGGGATGCGGCCGATTGAGCGGAGGTCCGTGGTGGTTCCGTTGAAGACGATGGTTTTATTCTCAAGCGGGATCAGCTTCCAGAACCCCGGCGCCGGGCCGCAACAGGGCCGGTCAATCTGCCAGCTTACCAGGCCGGGCGGCGAGAACCGGTATTGCCATTGCGGGCTTTGCGAGAACTTGAACCCGGCCAAATCAAATTCCAGGTCCCACCGATAGGTCTCCCCGTTTTTTCCCGCGCCCAAATATTTCACACCTTTCACCCCCGGCATAAACTGCGGGTAATTTTTAAAATCCGTGATTTTACGAAAGGCGTCCTGGATTCCGGAATTGAGCAGGGTCCCGGCCACCAGGTAAACCGTGGGACCGGGAACCAGGAGCAAGAGCTTGCCGCGCTCCAAAAAAAGCGCCAGCGTTTTTGGGTCGCTGGTGAGAACTTTTTCCATCCCCGGCCAGTCCAGGGGTTTCGCCGGAACCGGCTTCAATCCCTGTCGCTTCTCGGCCTCCGCTTTCATCGCCTGCACGATCATCGTGGCCGTGCTGACATTGGTCATCATCTCCAGCGTGGGCTCGCGGGAATAGATCATTTTCAAAAACCGGCTGCTCGGTTCGGAATAAATGGAATAAAAGGCCATCGTGCTTTTCTGGTCCGCGCTCGGGATCAGCTCCCAGAAGCCCACGCACCGGTCAAACTCCCCCCAGGCCAAAGTCCAGTCCAGCCGATGCGGCGGCTGGCGATATGAATACAACCCGTAATCCATCCGGTAGTTAATGAACGCCAGCTTGACCTTGAGATGCAAGTCCTCCTGATAGACATTCTCAAATAATTTGTGGTCGTCAATCCCATCGGTCATCGGCACATATTCCGGATAGCGGGGATGGTCCATAATCACTTGATAAACCTTTTCCATCGGAGCCCGGATCAAAATCCCGGCCACACTCATCCAGGGAATTTCCTTCGGATGATCGTAAAACATAATCACCTGGCCCATCAGAAGCATCTTCTCCAGCAAAACCGGGTCCGCGCCTTCCGGAAGCGCGCGCTCGGACAGGGTCACCCGCATCATCTTCTCCGCTTCCGCAAGATTCCCGGGCCGCGGGATTTGATTGAGGGAGATGGCGATTCCCGGGCCGAGCAATCCGATCAGCCCGGAAAATAAAATAAAGATGAAGGCTCTGACTCTACTCCAGTCCCATATCTTTAATCGCTTTGACAATTTCTCCGCCGGCCAGCTCGTATCTAAAGGCCTCCGCGAATTGGTATCCGGCCTTCTTGCCGATCTCTCCGCAATACATTTTCACCATCAGGTCAATCACTCCCCGGTAATTGTTCCGGTCCAGGCTGGCGGTGGTTTTGGGGGCCACCTTATTGGCCTGGAGGGCCAGCTTCATTTCGTCAATGGTCAGCTTCATCTGGCTGTCGTGGGCGCAGAGCGCCTCAATTTTTTGGTCAATGAAATTGCTGATGTCAATAATGGTGTCGGCGTGGACATTGGCCTTGGCGAAATAATATACCTCCGCAACCAGGTGCGGCTTCAATCCCTTTTTGAAATGCTCGGGATAAAATTTCGGGTTCTGGGAAAAGCCGATTGCCTCAACTGCGGCCTGAGCCACCATCTGATGGTCCGGGTGCGGCTCGAACGGGGCCCAGGGATCAAAGGTGAAAACGATCCGGGGCTTGTAGGTCCGGATCAGCTTGATAAATTTCTCCCGCAGATGGTTGAGCCGGTAGTCGCGGAGCATCCCGTCCGGGTATCGCAAAAAAATCACATCCTTCTTGCCCAGAATTTTCCCCGCCGCCAAAGCCTCGGCCTCGCTGTCCTTGATCAGTTGTTTGGCGGGAAGGTCAAAGCTGCCCCGCTGATTATCCGTGGCGATCACCTCAAAAATCTCCCAGCCCTCGCCGGCGAATTTGGCCACCGTGCCCCCGGCCAGAAATTCGGTGTCGTCCGCATGCGCGACCAGGAGCAGAATTACTTTATCAGTGGCCGGCATATATTTTTTCGGCTCGGCTTTTTTCCGGCTTTTTCTTCCCGCCATTTTTCCCTTCTTCTTCGTGGCGCGTCCCGCGTATTCCGCGGGATTGTCTGCGTCCGCAGTTTTAGGACATCAAGGTTTTTTCCGCCAGGAATTTCGCCGCCATCGGGGCTTCCAGCTTCGGGTTTTTGCCTTCGTATTCAATGGACAGGTATCCGTCATACCGGGCCTGGTCCAGGATTTTGAAAATCTTGTCCCAGTCCTGCTTCTTGTCCCTGCCGGTCTCGTCAACTTGGTAAAATTTCGCGTGCACCATCATCGTGTAAATCATCGCCTTTTCCAGGGCCGCGTATCCGTTCACCTCCGCGGTGTCCACCAGGTAGTCGCCGGTGTCCAGGCAGATCCGGAGCCAGTCCGAGCCGACCTCGTCAAGGATCCGGAACAGGTCGTCCACGGTTTTGGTGAAGCCCAGATGGTTATGGTTCTCCAGCACCAGCATCACGCCGGCGTCTTCCGCCTTTTTGGACAGGCGCTGCAAACACTGGATCATCTCCGGCCAGAGCCGCTGCTTCTCCGCTTCATATTTGGCCGGATCGTGTTGTCCGGGCCAGCCCGCCAATACCCGGAGCATCTTCGCCCCGAACCAGTTCGCGATCGGGATCCATTTCTCCACCAGCTTCTCGCTCTCCATCCGCGCCCCCGGGTCCGCTTTTCCGAAATCGCTGCTTACCGAGCAGATCGGGATTTCCAGGCCCAGGTCCGCGATCAATTTTTTCAAGCTGGTGACATATTCCCGGTTCAGGCTGGGGAAATGAATATCCAATAACTCCACACCGTCCAGCCCCAGCTCCTTGCAATGCTTCACCCAGCTCAACTGATCCATCTCCTTGGACTGGAACAGCGGATGATACGACCAGCTACTCATGCCAATTTTCATCCATCTCCCTCCTGACTAATTCCAACTTAGCCGAAACTTGCTAAAAATCAAAATGGAAAGTCCGGGTTTACGGGTTTCCGAGGTCTTAAACCCGGAACAGTTATCTGGTCGGCTGCCAGACAAAAGTTCCGGTCTTGTCAATATATCCGAGCTTGTCCTTGAACTCCACCCGGGCCAGGCCCAGAATGAATTTATCCGCGGCGTCAAACTTGGGCTCAACCGCCAGCTTGCCGCTCTTATTGAGGTAGCACCATTTCTCAAGCATCTTCGCCGGGGCGAGTCCGTCGGAAAAATATCCGGCATCGTCATACTCCGGGTTGATCGCGAATTTGCCGTTCTTCCCGAGGTATCCCCATTTCTGGCCGATTCTTACCGCGGCCAAGCCGTCGGAAAAATCGCGTGCCTGGTCAAACTGGGGGTTGATGATGATCTTGCCGAAGTTGTTGATGTATCCGAACTTGGTCCCGATCCTGACGCCGGCCAATCCCTCGGAAAAATCAGAGGCTTCTTCAAACTGGGGGTTGATGGTAATCTTCCCGAACCGGTCAACATATCCCCATTTCTCCCCGATCAGCGCCTTGGCCAATCCGTCGTAAAAATCGCCGCATTCCGCGAACTGCGGGTTGATCGCGATCTTTCCGAAAGTGTCCACATATCCCCATTTATCTCCGACCTTCACCCTGGCCCGGCCTCCGGAAAAATTACCGGCTTCCTCAAATTGCGGGTTAATCGCGAACACGCCGTTCTTGTCAATGAATCCGAATTTGTTTCCCAGCTCCTCGGCGTTCACCAGCGCCAGCCCCTCGGAAAAATCAGCCGCGTCGTAAAACTGCGGGTTGATCGCGAGCTTGCCGGTCCGGTTCACATACGCCCATTTGCCCTCCACCGCGCCTCCGACCTTGACCCGGGCCAGCCCCTGCGAGAACCCGTAGGCCTCGTCAAACTGAGCCTTGATCGCCATCTCCCCGCTCTTCTTGATGTATCCCCATTTGCCGAATTGCCGGACCGGATAGAGACCGATCAAATCCTGAGGGCGCGCCGAATAAACCGCGAAACCCAGCAGAATCACCCCGGCAAAACCGGCCATAATCTTCTTCATCGCCCAAACCTCCTGAAATTACTCTCTCCGTGTATTTTACTTGTAGTTAGGACTTGAATCAAGGCCAACATTAGTAGCGCGATCCATTGCAAATCAGCTTAAGTCTGCGAGCGCCTTTAGTCGTAATAGATTCGTGGCGCAGACACTCTTGTCTGCGATTCTGCTTTGAATACTCCTCTGGGGCGCAGACACTCTTGTAGGGGGCGGGACACTCTTGTCCCGCGTTTGAATACTCCTTCCCCGTCA
>CAIYYW010000311.1 GCA_903930515.1 uncultured delta proteobacterium
AAAAAACGGGCGGGGCGGACGGTTGCGGGAAAAAAGAGGGAGCGATTTGGGATGTTCTTGCAACTTTAATTTAAATTTGGTATAAAGAAAAAAAAGAGCGGAGGGACAGGGAATGGAGATCAAGGTAGATCGGGCGCAGTTTTCCAAGAGCCTGACGAAGATCCAGGGGATCGTGGAGAAGAAGAACACCATGCCGATCCTAGCCAATTGCATCATCAAGGCCGGGAAGGATTACCTGGAAGTACAGGCCACGGACCTGGACATCACGATCAAGGACCGGTGTCCGGCGGAGGTGAAGAAAATTGGAAGCTCAAGCCTGAGCGCCAAGAAGCTGTATGAGATTTTGCGGGAGCTGGAAGATGGGGAGGTGTTGATCAAGGAAATTGAGCCGAACAAGCTGGAGGTGAGGAGCAGTAATTTCACCTACGATCTCCAGGGGATCAACCCCGAGGAATTTCCGGTGCTTCCCACCACCGAGGGATTCCAGTTCTTTGAAATTGAGTCCGAGATTCTATCCGAGATAATCCGCAAGACCATCTACGGGGCGGCCTTGGAGGAAGGACGGTTCACCTTGAACGGGATTTTTATGGAGCGGCTCCCGGATGGAGAAATGGTGAGGTTTACCGCCACGGACGGACACCGGATGTGTATGATTGACCGGGAGGCCAAAGGACTGAAAGAGTTGAAGCTGGAAAAAGGGGTGATCCTTCCCAAGAAAGGGATGAACGAGCTGGAAAAACTTATCGGGGGCTTCACCGGAAAAATTCAGCTCGGCCTGAAGGATAATCATATCGCGCTCCAGGTTGGGGAGACCGCCATTTTTATGAGACTGATTGACGGAGAGTTCCCGGAATACCAGCGGGTGATCCCGGATAAGAACCCGGTCAAGGTGGTTGCGGCAAGGGATTCCCTGCTCAAGAGTTTAAGAAGGGCGAGCGTATTGGTGGATGAAAAAATACGCTCGGTCAAGCTGAGCTTCCAGGAAAGCAAGATCGTGATTGAGGGAAGGCATCCCACCTACGGCATCGCCAAGGGCGAGAGCGAATGCGAGTACCGCGGCAAGCCCTTTGAGATCGGGTTTAACGACCGCTACCTGTTCGACATCCTGACTGCGGTTTCCGCCGATAAAATTACCATGGAGATCAAGGACGAGCTCAGCCCGGTGTTATTCCGGTTTGACGACGACACCAAATACCTGTGCGTGGTAATGCCGATGCGAATCTAGCCCGAGCGGTTCGCGTCTAAAACCGAAGATGACCGCAAGATGCCCTAAATGTATGAGGCCCAACATGGCCGGAGTAGGCGACTGTATTTATTGCGGAACCGCGCTAGGCCCGGCGGAAAACGAGTATGCGGAAGAGAAAGCCAAAATTCCCGTTCCGACCGCGGCCAAAGGACCTGCCCCGCAACCAACCTCCAACCGCCTGTTCCTGATCCTTTCCCCGCACCCGCAGGAATTGGGCCCGGAGGCCGTCCGGGGCCTGGCCGGCCTTTTGGGATGGGACCTTTACACCGCCCGCTTAAGGCTCAAGAACCCGGCGCCTGGAATCATCAGGGCCTTTGACCGGCCCGGGGAGGCGCAGGAATTTTGCCGGCAGTTGGCCGGGATCGGCGTTGACGCCTATTTAATGAAGGAGGCCGGGCTTTTGCGGCTCGGCGAAAAAAGCGTCGCGCTCTCCGCGGAAATCAGCGGGGATAAAATTTCTTTCCAGCTGGAAAACGGGAATCCCCAAGGCCTGCCCTTTTCCGAGCTGTTCCTGCTGGTCAGGGGACGGGCCCGGCTGGAAGGAGAGCTGGGGTCCAAACTCGGCAAAAAACAGGTGCCGGAGATAAAACCGGGCCAGGAAAAATTGTTCGACCGGCTGGTTCAAAGGAGACATCTCCGGAAGACCGCCCGGCTGGAAATCGGCGCTTTGGTCCGGAGTCCCTCCACGGAGGTTGAGGTGTTTGACCTTTATTCCCGGACCGACCACCGCGCGATTGAGGTGATTGAAAGCCGGTTTGATTTTTGTTCTTTGTTCGGAGCGGATTTCCAGGGACGGCTGGTGGGGATCGTCCGTTTGATCGAGTTGCTCAAAAGCAACAACCCGGAACTGATCGTCAACGAAAATTTCAACCAGGTCGGATACACCTACCCGGAAAAGCAGGTGGACACGAAAAACCTGGGCCCGGCCAACACCCGACCGGGAGGGGCGCGCCAGAAGCTGCACGACTCCCGGGCGCTTTTCCACCAATACTCCGGGATCGTTTACCTGCACTATTTAAGGAAACTGCATCAGGGAAAAGGAGATTAAGGGGCGAAGACTTTATCCCTTACGGGGTTTGCCAGATCCGTTCTTCCAAGAGCTTTTGATCCACCAGGTTCTTCAGGCATTCCAGTTGATCCCCGTCGGCCGGCTTGAACTCCAGGCCCATTCCCGGAGGACAGTTCGGCTGGTACCCGCTGTTATACCCATTGACCCAGGCCACCCGTCCCTTGGTTTGAAGGGGCTGCTCGCACACGCCATCCGGGATGCTGATCCAGAGGTTGGCCATTGAACCCCTAGGAGCCGGCTTGAGCGTGCGGATAAAACAGCCGCTCAGGCTTAAGGTCGTGATAAAACTGGAATGACGGGTGCCGTTATACTGGTATTCCACCGGCAGGCTGCAAATCACCCGCGGATGACGCCTCCCGGTTCCATCCTGGGAATGGAAAAAAGAATTCACCCGGTAAAGGATGTCGTCTATCACCGAGGCCTTGTTCAGATACCCGTTCGCGCCCAACTCCTTCAGCCGCCTGATTTCCTTGGGACCCTTGAAGACCCCGCTCACCACCAGGATCGGAAACCGCTTCTCCGGATACGCCTGTTGCAGATAGGACAACACCTCAAACCCGCTCATCCTCGGCATCAACAAATCCAGCACCAACAGGTCTATCTCTTGATAGTGCTCCGTGATCAAATCCCGGGCCTCAACCCCGTCGCACGCGCAGATGACTTTATATCCCGCTCCCGTCAGCACTTCTTCCAGCATCACCCGCAGGGGAAGCGTGTCGTCCGCGATCAGGACCGTTTTTCCCGAATCCTTCCTCATTTGTTCCTCATACTATAGTAGAGAATCCATTTGGGAAAAGCAAGCGAAAAATCAACCGACGCGGTTTATTTTTTTCCGGCACCCCCCGCTTGACTATTCCCGCCCGGTTTTGCTAAAATCAGCAGCTAGATGGAATACATTATCAGTCAGGAAAGCAACCGGATCCTGGTGATTGACGACGAGCAGATCATCCAGGATGTGCTGAGCGATTTCCTCTCCAACGAAAATTTCGTGGTCAATTCGGCGTCCTCCGGCGAAGAAGCGCTCAAGGAGCTGGAGGAGAAACATTACGACATCGTGCTCTCGGATATGAAGATGCCGGGGATCAGCGGGATTGACCTGCTCAAAGAGCTCAAGCGGCGGAAGATGGACATCATCGTGATTATTATGACCGGGTACGGCACGGTGGACACCGCGGTGGAAGCGATCAAACTGGGCGCCTTTGATTACATTATGAAGCCGTTCAAGATGGAAGAACTGTTGAATGTGATCACCCGGGCCTTCACCCAGCAGAGGCTGGAGCGCGAGAATATTCAATTGAAAGAGGTGATGAACCTCTATGAACTGAGCGAGGCGGTGAACCAGAGCCTGAACCTTGAGAATGTCCTGCAGGCGATCACGGATGTCTTGACCAAGGAACTGACCGCGGATCTGGTGTCCATCCTGCTGGAGCAGCCGGACGAATTCGAGGCCAAGGTTACCGAGCAATATATCTATCCGGAGCTGACCCCCAATCAGATAGATCCGGTCGGGAACATAGACCAGGAAATGTTGTTCAAAAAATTTATGGAAAAGCCCTACCTGATCATACCCACCGCCCAGATCCGAAGGTTCTTTAAAAAACTGCCCGAGCGAAGGGGCCTCTCCAGCCTGCTGGCCGTTCCGATCCGGATCAAGGATAAAGTGATCGGGTCGGTCAATGTCTATACCTACCGCCAGAACTATCATTTCACCGAAGGGCAGGCCAAGTTGCTGGTGATTTTGGCCGACCGCGCCGCCCAGGCCATTGAGAACGCCAGGCTCTATCAGAACCTGAGCCGGACCTTCCGGGAAACCATTGAAGGCCTGGTCAGCGCCCTGGAAGCCAAGGATAAATATACCTCCGGACATTCCCGCCGGGTCACCGAATACGCGCTCCTGCTCGGCAAGGCGATCCGGCTCAGCCCCGGGGAGCAGGAAAAAATTGAATGGGCCGCCCTGCTCCACGACATCGGCAAGATCGGCATCCGGCTGGAAGCCCTGAACAAGCCGGGAAAGATCTCCAAGGAAGAACTTGAGATGTTTAAGGACCATCCCGTGATGGCCAAACAGATCCTGGAGCAAATCCATTTCCTGAAAGAGATCGTCCCCTTCGTGTATCACCACCACGAAAATTTCGACGGCACCGGATACCCGGATCAGATCAAGGGCACCCAGATCCCGCTCGGGGCAAGGATCCTCGCCATCGCCGACACCTATGACGCGATGACTTCCGACCGTCCTTACCGCAAGGCCATGGACCAGCAGATCGCGGTTCGGGAATTGAAGAGATGCTGCAACACCCAATTCGATCCCGGCCTGGTGGAAGTCTTCATCAAGGCATTGGAGCTTAACAAGAAGGAAGTGGAAGAGAAACAGAAAGAGTGGATGGGGGCTGATTTCAACCCCTCCACCACCCCCAACCCGTCCTCCAATTGAGCCGGGCGGAGCTGGGAAAAATTTGCCGGGGGAATAATGGAGAATAAAAAATGCGTGGAATGCGCCGCGGAGTTGGAGCAAGGGGCCCGGGTCTGTCCCAAATGCGGGACCGAACAGCCGGTGAAAGGAATGGTCTGGATGGTTTATCTCCTGCTCGCCCTGTTCATCATCGGCGCCATCTACCGCTTGCTCGTGCCTTGAAATTGTTGGTCCCGGCTAAATTTTTCCGACAGCCCCGACCGGCCCGTGAATTCCGAAAAGCGCGTCGATTGAATAGTTTCAGCCTTTATTTGACATAGCCCAGCGCCCGCAGCTTCTCAACATCCTCCGGTCGGAGTTTGATCTTGGTTTCGCCCGCCCGGTTCTTTTCCCGCTCCGCCTGGTGGTTTAGGATCATCTGTTTCAACTCCTCAAGCATCCGGCCGGAAAGCTCCGGAGACTGGGCCGACAGGTCGCTTTTATTTTCCGGATCCGAGGACAGGTCATAAAGCTCGGCCCGGCCGGAAAAGGCGTAATAAACCAAAAGGTGATTATTTTTCCGGAGCGAATAGCTCGGCTCTCCGAAGAGGTTGCAGGCGCTGTAAATATTTTCGTCCCCCAAGCCGGGCTTTCCTTCCAGCAAGGGCTTCAGGCTTTTCCCTTCAAAAATCGCCGGGATCGGCAGGCCCAACAAATCCAAAATAGTCGGGCCCAGGTCCAATAATTGAACCGGCTCCGGAACCATCCGCGGCTCTGATTTGCCCGCCAATTTGATCAGCAAAGGAACCCGGATATCTTCCTGGTATAAATTGAAACCGTGACCGAGATGCCCGTGTTCCATAAACTGCTCGCCGTGGTCCGCGCTGATAATAATTATGGTCTTCTCCCATAATTGACGCTCCCGTAAAAATTCAAACAGGCCCCCTATTTGCCGATCCAGGAATGCCAGGTCGTGGTCGTAAAGATATTCCAGATAGCTGACATCCTCCGGTGACAGACTCAAGTCCCCCGCGGCAACCAGATAGTTATCGTTGAAGCCCGGCTGGAGCTTGCCCGAGTAGCCGGCCTTTGCCGGAACCGGAAGCGCCCATTCGTCTCCATACGGGATATGAGGCTCAATATAATGGACCCAGAGAAAAAAATTATTCCGCCGGTTTTTTTGCAGAAAAGCCTCGGCCTTTTGATTGAGGAAAAGGGAGCTTTCCGGGTTAACCCCCAGATGACCGTATTGATACCAGGAGTAGACCCGGCCGAGCATGGAAAACAAATCCGGAAAAGGCAGATGATAAAGGAGCAGACGCCGGATCGGGCCGAGCTGGCTGACCAGTTCCTGCGACGAGGTGAAGCTGGAAAACCCCTGCGCGATCCCGAGCAGGCTGCTGTTGAACCAGTTGGAAACCACCGCCCCGGTCCGGTAACCGGAACCGGATAAAATCCCGGCAAGGGTTATACTGTTCGGCTCCAACGACCGGAGCACCCCTTCCAATAATTCCGGCGGCAGCGGCTTCCGGATCCGTTCTTTAAAATCGGGTTCCAATCCCGTCAAATAAGGACGGCAGGGATAGAGGGCGTCCGGATCGCGCGAAGTGAACAGCGCCGCGATTGAGGGAAAAGTCCAGTCGGACTGGGAATAGGCGTTCTGGAAAATAATTGCCTCCGAGGCCGCCCGGTCCAGGTTCGGGGTCTGAGCCTGGTGATAGCCGTAAGCTGGCAGATGGTCGGCCCGGAGCGCGTCAATGGTGATCAAAAGCACATTGGGAAGGGAAGCGGTGGAGGGTTTGACGGCCTCCCCCGTGGATTCCAGCCAACGCCAGGGCCGGACCGTCAGATAAAAAAGCATCTGGATCAGGAAGACCGCGCTCAGGCTGAGATATATCCATTTCCAAAAAACCGGCCGGAACCGGTCTCCCAGCCGTTTCTTTAAAACCTGCGCCAGGAAAAAAATCGTCCCGGCCAAGAGCAGGCAGTAAAGGCCCCAGACGATCCGGGAAAAGAGCGGGTTTGAGCCCGGGCCTGCCGGTCCCGGCGGAAAGAGCGATTCCGCCCGCGAAAAAAATAACTCCTCCGCCGCCGCCAGGCCCAAAGCGATTCCGAAGCCCCAGTCTGAGATATGCCCGCGCCAACTCCGGCGGGAACCGAGGATGGCCGCGGCCAAGGCGCCCGGGATCAGGAAGAACAGCGCGCCCGACAGCGAATAATAGAAAACTGTTTCCGATAGAAAGGCGCAATATTGCGTCCGGGTCAGCGAAGCCGCGCGCGCCAAAATCCCAAATTCCGCCAGGCCCATCGTTCCCCATAAAACCATCGCCAGGCCCGAGCCGAACAACAGGAAAGAAACTGCGGCCGGAACTCTGTAGCTTTTGCCCATAAAATTTACCCGCCCATAAATATTACCAGAACCCGCGCCCACCCGCCACTATCTTCGGGAAGGCCGCGCGAAAACCGCGGGACCGCCCGGCTTTTGCCCTTCAGCTCTTTACACCCTTTGGCTTTTTGCTATCATCGGGAAAGGAAAACCGCGGGGAAATGAAAATGGAAAAAAAATCAATCGGCAAAAAAATCAAAGCCCGCCGCGGGGCCGGGCCGAAACCGGGTCCGGCCGGTAAGGGTAAGTGGAGCGAGGAGCGGCCCTGGGGAAAATACCAGGTCCTGGAAGAGACCGCGCATTGGAAGGTGAAGCGGATTGAGGTCAAGCCCGGAGAACGGCTGAGTTACCAAAGACATTTCCGCAGACGCGAACACTGGATCATCGTCCGGGGACAGGCTCTGGTAACCCTCAACGGCCGGGACCTGCCCCTCCTGGCCGGAGACTCGGTGGACATCCCGTTGAAAGCCGCTCACCGCATCGCCAATCCCGGAAAAGTCCAACTGGTCTTTATTGAAGTCCAGCAGGGGGCTTACTTCGGAGAGGATGACATCGAGCGCCTGGAAGACGATTATGGCCGGGTAGGGGTCAGACCTTAAGGGCCTGTTGCCCAAATAGCTCTTGAGTGTCAGATTTGAGTCAGGGTTGGTCATTTATATATTGTATCCCGGAATTCAGCCTGATTGATATAAAAGGC
>CAIYYW010000312.1 GCA_903930515.1 uncultured delta proteobacterium
CAGCACCGACAAGAAAACCTCCTGGACCACATCCTCCGCGTCCATCTTGTTCTTGCAATATTTCATCGCCAGCCGATACACCTGGGAATGATGTTGCAAATAAAGCTGACTAAAAGTCTCATTGTCTCCGGCCTTCGCCAGGCTCAGCCAATCTTTCGCTAACTCTGTCATTGTCCGACCTCTTGCTTGTTCTTGACCGCTTAATTCTTGCCTGTTAAAGAAGCAAGCCGCGTGCCAAAAATAAAAAATATATAACCAAGCCAATTTTCCCTTATTTTCCGCATAGTTGACGCAAGCGAATTTATATTCGGAACAAATCCCCGATGCTGGAACTGATTAAACCAATGGAATCCGTTTATTTTTTTTAACAGAATCAAGGGATTGATTGCTCTGCTTTTCTCTGCCGCTCCGGGGTTGTGATCCTGGTGAGGGGATTCTTATCCACCGACCCCCCTATCCCCAGATCAACCGACAGATGGTCCTTTCTTCAACTCGCAAGGTCATTTGTTTTGGGGAATAGTTGCGGCTATGATATTAAAGTTATGGCTGAGAAGCGGAAGGATAAATTCTTGGAGATCGCTAGGAATGCGGGCGCGGACCTGGTCGGGATCGCGCGGGCGGACGAGATTCCGCTGAGTTATCCGCCCCGGCCGGCTAAAGATATACTTCCCTTTGCGAAGAGCGTGGTGGTGGTTTTGGCGCGGCAGCTCCACGGCGCGATCAGCAACCATCAAAGATACAAGCCGGCGATCAAGGATATTTTGATGGCGTATTCTTTTGTGGACAATGCGGCCGCCCGGATCGCGCGGTTGCTGGAGGGCGAGGGTTTTGAATCGGTGCATATCCCGAGCACGATGCCGGTGGAGTTCCTGGGCGGAAGAAATTTTGTCGGCGAATTCCCGCACCGGAACGCCGCGCTCGCCTCCGGGCTGGGCACCCGGGGCCGGAATAATTTGCTGATCACGCCCGAGTTCGGGCCTAGGCATCGGATGGCGTCGGTGATCACCAGCGCGGAACTGGACCCGGACGCGCCGCTTAAAGATGAGGTTTGCACCCATTGCGATAAATGTGTGGAGGTCTGCCCGGTGGGGGCGTTCGCGGAAGGCGTTGCGGATAGGCCGGTGGAAACGCTCAAATGCCGGAGCTATCTGACCCGGCCTCTTTTGGGCGGGATGAAGGTTCGGCACCTGGTCCGGAGTATGTTCACGACCAAAGACTGGATCGGCGAAGTGGTCCAGACCCTGATGCTCGGGTATCATTCCAACTGTCATCTTTGTATGGCGGTCTGCCCGGTCGGGAAGTTGAAACCGAGGAAATGATGGAGCTGAGCGCGGTCCAGGTTTTCAGCATTTTTATCGCCCTGTTCGCGATCATTGATCCGTTCGGCGCCATCCCGATTTTTCTGGCATTAACCAAAGGCGCCAAGCCGGATCAGAAGCGGAGCATCGCGCTCAAGTCCTGCCTGTTCGCATTCCTGGTCCTGGTCATCTTCACCTTGATCGGCAGATATATCCTCAATTTCTTCTCCATCTCGGTCACCGCCTTCCAGGTCGGAGGGGGCGTGATCATCTTCCTCTCCGGCCTGCCGATGTTGTTCGCGTACCCGCTCGGGATGAGGAGCAAGGATTCCGAGGTGGTGGAATGCGCGGAAAAGGAGGATGTCTCGTTGGTGCCGATGGGCGTGCCGATGCTGGCCGGGCCGGGAGCCATCACCACCGTGTTGGTGCTCGCGGATCAGCATAAATTACTCCTGAGCAAGCTCGCCATCCTGGGATGCTCGGCGCTGGTGCTCTTGGTCGCCTTTCTCTTGTTCTGGCAGGCGGAGCGGCTGTTCCGCTGGATCGGCCAGACCGGGCTCAACCTGCTTACCCGGATTATGGGCCTGATCCTGATCGTGCTCGCCGTCCAATACATCCTCTCCGGGATCAAACAATTCTTCGGGATCTGAAGCGAGGAGCAAGAATTGGCCGGAGCGGAAATCGCTTCCCTGGTTTTGATGCTCGGTTCAATCGGACTGGCCACGGGGTTGATCGTTGCGACCCGGGCTTCGGCCGGGAAAATTATGGTTGCCCTGGTTGCCGGGGTGACGGTGGCCTTGCTGAATTTCGGAATTGAAGCCCTGGGCGCGCGCGGCCGAATTTATTTTGTCCACGGCCTCTGGCCCATCGCTCATTCCGCGCTGTCATTGACCATCGGCTGGATTTTTTTCACGAGCAGCTTCGCGCTCGGCTCCGAGCTGATCGGGTCCGGGCCGAAGCCGGGGATCCGGCTCGCGCTCTATATCTGCGCCGGGATCATCGCGGGAATTTTCAGCGACTATCTGGGCCAGATTTGGACCGGGCATTTCGCGCTGGGAGCAAAGGGCAGCTGGTTTTACATCCTCCTGGTCTGGTCCAGCCTGACCCCGCTCTCCCTCCTGATCTTCCGGCTTCTTTCCCCAAAGCCGGGCTAGACATCGGCCCGGTCGCAAGATACACTGAAAACCATCCGAAAATGAGCGACGATCCTAAAACCGATTCCTGGCTGCAGGCGAATTTGCTGGTCCTGGTTCTCATTCTGGCGGTATTCCTGCTCTTGCCCTTTTTCTGCGACGGCTGGGCGGAAGCCTATTGCGAGGAAGACGCCTATTACTATTTTTCAGTGGCGCGTAATTTTGCCCAGGGCCGAGGGTTGACTTATGCCGGGGAATGGACCAACGGGTTCCAGCCGCTCTGGTTGTTTGGGTTAAGTCCGATATTTTTGTTCCAGACCCGGTTGATTACCCCGGTGAAAATCGCCGAGTTGCTGGGCGGAATTTTTTTCCTCCTGAGCGGCCTGATGGTTTATCAAAGCGGGCGGCTTTTATGGAAGGAAAAATCTTTGGCGCGCTTCTCTTCCATCCTTTGGCTTTCCAGCGGGTTCGCCTTTGAGCAGGCAATGAACGGGATGGAAACCGGCCTATATCTGTTCTGCCTGAGCTGCCTGGTCTATATCTTTTTGAAGAGGGTCCGGCTCAATCCGGATCCGGGATGGCGCGACTGGGTTTCTCTAGGATTGATCAGCGGAATCTGTTTCCTGTCCCGGATTGATGTCGGCCTGATCCTGGTCCCGGTCTGGGGCGCGGGAGTCTGGCACAGTCATAAGCGATGGCGAAAGATCGCGCCTAAAGGCGCTCGCTCATTTATCAGGGAATTCCTTTATCTCGGTTCCGGCTTTTTCGCATTCCTGGCGGTGGCCCTTCCCTGGGTCGGATACAACCTTTGGCTCTGGGGGAACCCCCTTCCGGTGAGCGCGCTCTTTGCCCGGGTCCAGTTCTGGCAGGAGATGACTTTCCAGGCCCGGGCCGGGTTCGCCTTAAAGGCCCTGCTCCGGATTCCGCTTTACTATCCGCTGTCCTTTTATACCTATTTCCGGCACTGGAACAAAATGAACCTGATCCTGCTCGCTTCCGGGTCGCTGGTCTGGGCGGCGGGCTTTTTGCTGGACCGGAAATTGAGGGAGGAGCTTTTGCGCCTGCCTCTGGTCTCAATGATTTTCGCCGGAGCGTTCCTGACGATCGGCTATGTTCTCCCGGACACGGCGCATTGGTTCATCCCGCGGTATCTGTTGCCGGTAGGTTTGCTCTTGATTTTTTATATCGCGGTTTGTTGGCATCGCTGGCTGAGCTTCAAGCCGGCCTTGATCGGAATCTTCTGCGCCATCCTGATCGCGGTTTTCGCCGGGCTTTCCGTTTTCACCCCCCTTTATAAAAACGCATATTCCCAAAATTTTATGAACCTATACCGGCTCCGGAACTTGGACCGGATCCGGACCCAAATCCCGGCCGGACGGGCCATCGGCTCGTTCCAATCCGGCCTCTATTACTATTACCTTAGTCCGGAGGGTTATCAGATTTACAACCTTGATGGTAAAATGAGCGTCAGCGCGTACCGGGCGCTCCGGGGACATTACCTGGATCAATACCTGAAGCAGAAGAGGATCGTTTACCTGATTGATTGGAGCAATTACCTGGCGCCGGTCTTTAAAACATATCGGCTTGAGAAGGGACGGGACTATCGGATCGTCGGCGTCTGGGAAAAGGATTATGTGGCGGAATTGCTGTATAATAAAATCAACATAGGAAACCCCCCGCCTGGGGGAGTTCCGGAATAAAGTCGGAGGGTTGGAGTCGTTTCTAACAGGGATGAATAATGGGCAAGATCTCGGTTGATCAGGAGAATC
>CAIYYW010000313.1 GCA_903930515.1 uncultured delta proteobacterium
CAACAACGCCACCATCAATGACGGCCTGTCCGCGGTTTCCGCCCTGACCGCCTCGCGGCGATCAAGCTCTAAATTCTTCGGCACCCTTTATACCGTCAATCTGCGGCGGTTCCTAAAAAACCCCGGGCCGATTATCGCCAACTTCAGCGGGATCAATACCATTACTCTTTCCCGGAAATTCACCGGCCGGCTGGACCGGTTGATCGCCGCGGTCGCCGACCGGACCGGCGAGCACAAGCGTCGTTTGCCCGGGATCGCTTTTTCCCTGCTGCCCGTGTTGTTTTTCTGGTGGCTCCCTTCCGGCCCCATGCACTTCTTCGGGGTCCGGATCTTTGGACGGGCCGCGGTGGCCCAGGGCAGAAAGTTCGCGGTCTTCACCAATGTGGGGGCGATGGACCCCTTTCTAGAGCCCTTTGGGGAGGACGCCCTTGAGGCTTATATGATCGGGCCATTCCAGCGAGGATTTGAGGTGCCGATCGTGATCGCTTCCGGCTTCCGCGACCGCCTGTCCATTTGCGTTTGCGCCGCGGATGACCTCACCAGGGAAAGCGTGCAAGGACTGGTTTCAGACTGGCGAGAAATCCTGGCAAGTTTTAACCGCTGACCGACGGGCCTGCCCGGCCGTCGGTTATGCCCTGGTTTCAGGTCTCGGGATACTCTTCCGGTCAGGCCACTCTCTGGCGGCAGCTTTTCCGACCGAACCTTCTTCCGCTGTTGGTGCGGAATTGCGCTCCGGCCCGGGCTTCATGCTGACGCGGGACATTGATCTTGAATTCCGCGGGAAAATTCGGGTGTTCCTTCCGCTCCAATTCCCGCCCGATGAACCGCTCAACCCGGTTCAGGTTAGATTCCTCGTCAAAGGCCACCAGGGTGACCGCGTCTCCGGCGTTATCCATCCTGCCGGTCCTTCCCACCCGGTGGATGTAGTCCTCCGGGCTGTCCGGGACATCAAAGTTGACCACGCAGGAAATACCCTGGACATCAATCCCGCGGGCCGCGATGTCGGTCGCGACCAGGACCTGGCAATGGCCGCGCTTAAACCCTTCCAGGGCGCGGATCCGTTGCGCCTGGCTGCGGTCGGAGTGGATCGCGGTCGCTTTCACGCCCGAGTGCTCCAGCCGGCGGGTGATCCGGTCCGCGCCGTGCCTGGTCCGCGAGAACACCAGCACGCTTTTCATTTCCGGATTCTTGAGCAGCTCAATCAGCAGATCAATTTTATTCTCCCGGCCGATCCGGTAAACCTGCTGGTTGATGGCCTCTGCGGGATTCCGCGCAATCCCCGCTTCAACCGTGACCGGGTCCTTCATATAGCGGAGCGCGAGGCTCTTAATCTCCGAGGGCATGGTCGCGCTGAAGAGCATGGTCTGCCGATCTCTCGGCAGGACCTGGATGATGCGCCGGACCTGGTCTATGAAACCCATATCCAGCATCCGGTCCGCCTCGTCCAAAACCACGATCTCAACCTGGGACAGGTTCACGGTCCCGCGGTTCAGGTGATCCAACAGACGGCCCGGGGTCGCAATCACCATATCCATTCCCCGCCGGAGCGCGTCAATCTGGTTCCCGATGCTGACTCCTCCGAAAGTGGCCACGGTCTTGATCTGCATAAACTTGCCGTATTTGATGGCGAACTGCTCGTTCTGGAGCGCGAGTTCGCGGGTGGGGGTGACCACCAACGCCCGCACTTTTTTCTTGCCCCCATTCTGCGGACCCGCGGAGAGCCGGTCCAAAATCGGCAACATAAACGCCGCGGTCTTGCCGGTCCCGGTCTGGGCGCGGCCGATCACATCCTTGCCGCTTAGCGCGAGCGGGATCGCCTTGATCTGGATTTCGGTGGGATTTTCGTAGCCTGCCGCGAGAACACCTCTCAGCAGATGGTCGGATAGACCAAACGATTCAAATGACATAATAACCTTCCTTTTTTAGGGTTTAAAGTCCGTGTGAGGCGATTTTCCGTGAGGAAATACGAAGGTAAAAAAACATGCGCTTATGCATTATTATTTCAACCAGTTCGCGGAAGCAGCTGCCTCACCCAGCAGAATCAATTATTAACGGTCCGATACCGAGAACCTTCTGCTGTTTCTACTTCTCAGATCAGGAGTATACACATTTTCCGCCTGATTGCAAGCACGGGCCGTAACCGGTCCTTAAAATCAAGCCTGCCCGGTATTCCTTCCGGTCATTTTTTCTCCGCGATTGAATTGCTGGGCTTGCCGATGAAGACCTCCTGCATAGAGCGCTCCGCGAACCAATGATACCGCTGGATCTCTTTTTCCGTGAACGGACGGGAGGAGATCTCGGTATTGAAGTAGAGCCGCTGGGGGTCGCGGTTGGTGAAAGCCGGCCAGGAAGGAATTCCTTTTCCGTTGGGGTTTCCGCTCCGGGCGAAATTTCCCAGGTAGTCCATCATAATGAAACTCAGGTATTCGCTTTTCTGATAGGTCTTCTTGCTGGCGAGCAGCTTGGCGATCTCGGCGTCCGGGTGCATGGCGCCGAACACGAACGGGACATCAATGGCGTGGAACGCGCCCATCTTGTGCGGGAACCGGGTCTGGTCCCAATCAAAGCGGTAGAGATACACCGGGTTCTTCCCGGACATCGCCGAGGCCATCATAAAAGCCGGGGTTTCAAAAACCATCTGGTTGCCAAAGGCAAAAGCCACATCAATCGGACGGCGGTAGTCCTGATAGTCATACATTGACAGGATCTGACCGCTGTTCGGGCCGGTGAGCAGTTTGATCAGGGAGTTGACCGCGCCGCGCGACCACAGCCCCAGGCCGGAAAGGGTCATCGTATATATCCTAAGCTCGTCCCGGGTGGTCCCGAAGATCACCGGCACCTGTTGGTAATTACCGGCCTGGATCATCTTGACCGGGGTGTCCGGCAAAAAAGCCCCGTCAATGGTCGGGCTCCAGGCAACCCCGCCGGAAAAAAGGTCGTTCCCGGTTTTTTTCAAAAACGATCCCATCGGCTTGGACCGGAGACAGCCGAGCAGGTCTGCGCCTTGGCAGCCAATATCGCTCGCGAGCTTTTGGCTCTTCTTATATCCGTCTTCCAGGCTGGTCATCAGCCGGCAGGGACCGCTCATAACCATCGCACGCTGGAAAAGGCCCCGGGCCTCCGGAGAAACCAGCAGGGCGCATACGCTCATCCCGCCCGCGGACTGTCCGAACACCGTCACATCCTCCGGGTCGCCTCCAAAAGCGGAGATATTATCGCGAACCCATTCCAAGGCCCGCGCCTGGTCCTGGATCCCGTAATTGCCCGTGGCCCCCTTCGGGTCTTCGCTCTTCAGCTCCGGCAAAGCCATAAATCCCAGCGCGGCCAGGCGGTAATTTATGGTCACCACCACCAGCCCCTCCCGCCCTGCCAGGTTGCTCCCGTCGTAAATATCAAAACTTCCGGACCCGCCCACAAACCCGCCCCCATAAATCCAGACCATCACCGGAAACTTGCCCGTCGCAGCCGGCCTGAAAACATTCAAATAAAGGCAGTCCTCACCATATGATTCCGCCTTGCCCCCATTCAAAAAGTCTTCCTCCTGCAAACAGGCCGGGCCGAATTTGGTCGCTTCAAATACCCCAGGATGCGGCGCGGGCGGCTCCGGTCTTTTCAGCCTGAGCGCTCCCACCGGCGCCTTGGCAAAAGGCATCCCCCGGTAAACGCACGCGCCAAATTCAGCGTCTTTAAAACCTTTGAACAAACCCTGACCGGTCTTAACCGGCTCCGAGCAAAAATCTTCCGCCCGGGCCGCGGCGCAGGTGATGACCAGGACCATTAACGCCAACCCGCAGTTCCAACCCAATCTTCTCATCTCAAACCCCTTCTTTTCAAGATATTTTCCGCTGCTATATTCCCCAGCCAAATGGTATCATATCTTTCGCACCTTTCCCACCTTTCCGCCTTTTCCCGCCTCTGGTTGATTTTGCTGGAAATTTGGTTATGATAAGTGGTCTTGAATTTACCATCCTGAGCGATGGACTTTTTAGAGCGGAAAGGAGAAGGAAGATGTATGCAGTAATCGCGACCGGTGGCAAGCAATACCGGGTATCTCCCGGGGAAGTGGTAAAGGTGGAGTTGTTGGAGGGCGAGCCTGGGAAAGAGGTTGTGTTTGACCGGATTCTGATGGTTGCCGGGGAGCAGGTTTTGGTGGGCGCTCCCAATGTGGAAGGCGCAAAGGTGGTTGGGGAAGTGGTGAAGCATGGCCGGTCCGCCAAGGTGATTGTGTTCAAGTACAAGCGCCGCAAGCATTACTCTAAGAAGCAGGGCCATCGCCAGCATTACACCGCGGTGAGGATCAAGGAGATTATGGTCGGAGACCAGCCTTTGAAAGAGGCGGAAAAAGCAGAAGCGAAAGTCGGGGTTTGATTTGTGTGCGGACAGGAGTGTCCGCACCACGAAGACTAACGCACCACAAAGACTAATATCGGAGGAGTAAGATGGGACGAAAAAAGGGACAAGGCGCGGGCAGGAACGGACGGGACAGCAACGGCCAGAGGAGAGGGGTAAAATGTTACGCCGGGGAAACGGTCAAAGCCGGGAGCATTTTGGTCCGCCAACTCGGCACCCGGATTCATCCGGGATTGAATGTTGGGCTGGGCAAGGACTTCACGCTTTACGCCCGGGTTGAGGGTGTGGTGGTATATGCGGCTTTGGGCAAGGACAAGAAAAAGGTCAGTGTGGTTCCGGCGCAGAAATAAACCCTTTTTGGATTGAGGGTAAGGGGAGGCTTCGGCCTCCTTTTTGTTTTATAATAGGAATAATGAAATTCATAGACCAGGTTGAGATCAAGCTCCAGGCCGGAGACGGCGGAAACGGATGTATGAGCTTCCGGAGGGAGAAATATGTTCCGTTCGGAGGGCCGGACGGGGGAGACGGTGGCAAGGGCGGGGATGTGATCCTGGTCGCGGATACGAATCTTCAGACCCTTCTGGACCTGTCCTACCAGCGGAACTACCGGGCCAAGCGAGGCGGGGGCGGCAAAGGCTCGCAGATGAACGGAAGGGGCGGGGAAGATATGGTGATCCGGTTGCCGGTCGGGTCGGTTATTTATGACGCAGGCAGCAAAGAGATGATCGTGGATTTGGACCGGACGGGCCAGAGGCTGGTAGTTGCCAAAGGGGGCAAGGGCGGACTGGGCAATATGAATTTCAAGACTTCAATCAACCAGGCGCCCCGTCAGGCGGAGGACGGGGAACCGGGCGAGGAGAAGAAAATCCGGATTGAGCTGAAGCTGATTGCGGAGGTTGGGATCGTGGGATTTCCCAACGCGGGTAAAAGCACCCTGATCTCGCGGCTGAGCGCGGCGCGCCCCAAGATCGCGGACTATCCCTTCACCACTTTGGTTCCGAACCTGGGTGTGGTCAAATACGCGGATTATAAAAGTTTTGTGATCGCGGACCTTCCGGGCTTGATCAAAGGCGCAAGCCAGGGAGCGGGATTGGGTATCCAGTTCCTGCGGCATATAGAGCGGACCCGGGTTTTGATCCACCTGGTGGAATGCACGAGCGAGAACGCGCTCAAGGATATGCGGGTTTTGGAGGCCGAGCTTAATGCCTATGATCCGGGGCTGCTGAATAGGCCGAGGCTGATCGCGCTGAGCAAGCTGGATTTATGTCCGGAGAAGAAATCCCTGGACAAAAAGCTCAAGTCCATTAAAAAAGCCGGGTTTCAGGCGCTCGCGATCAGCGCGGTGAGCGGAGCGGGCCTGAAAGAATTAAAGGAATGGGCGGTCTCTCAATTAAAGGCGTTGGAGAAGGCGGGATCGGAAAAGCGGGAGCAGCCGGAGGGATGATGGAAAAATGTCGGGCGCGGATAAGGCAGGCGCGGAGGGTGGCGCTCAAGGTTGGAAGCCAGGTCTTGCTGGATAAAAACGGCAGGGTTGACCCCGCAGTTTTCAGCCGAATCGCCTTGGCCGCGGCCGGATTGATCGGGCAGGGGAAGGAACTGGTAATCGTTTCCAGCGGCGCGATCGCGAGCGGGAGGGCGGCTCTGTCCAGGGAAAAAGGTTTGCTGACCCTTCCGGAAAAGCAGGCGGTGGCCTCGCTGGGACAGCCGATCCTGATGCGGAACTGGGGCCGGGCTTTTTCCGAGCATCAAATCCTGGTCGGACAAGCCCTGCTCACCCACGATGATTTTTCGCAACGGCAAAGATACCTCCATTCCCGCAACACTTTAGAGCAGATGCTCAAGCTGAAAATACTGCCCATCATCAACGAGAATGACGCGGTGGCGGTGGAGGAGATCAAGTTCGGGGACAATGATTTGCTCGCGGCTTTGGTCGCGGTGATGCTGAAAGCGGATTTGCTGGTGATCCTGTCGGTCGCGCCCGGCCTGTGCGACCTGGACCCGCTGATCCATCCGGAAGCGAAAGTGATCCCGATCGTGCGCGAGTTGAGCAGGAATCTCTACGAGTGCGCCGGCAGCGGCAAGAGCGAGACCGGCTCCGGCGGGATGGAGAGCAAGCTTAGGGCCGCGGAGATCGCGGGGGCCGCGGGGATTCTCACTTTCATCGGCTCGGGCAAGGAGCCCGGGGTTTTGGAAAAATTGATGGATGGAAAAATTCTCGGGACCTTGATTTTGCCGGATAAGCAAAAGCTTTCCGGACTCAAGCATTGGCTCTTGTTCGCGGGCAAGGCCAAAGGGGAACTCCGGATTGACCAGGGAGCGGTTAAGGCTCTGAAGGAGCAAAAGAAGAGTCTGCTCCCGAGCGGGGTTCTGGAGGTTAAGGGTAAATTTTTAGCCGGGGAATTAGTGCGGGTTGTGGACGAGCAGGGGAAGGAATTGGCCAAGGGCCTGGTCAATTACGGCGCCTCGGATTTGAAGCGGATCAAGGGGATGCGCACGGACCGGATCCAGGAAATCCTTGGGAGCAAGGATTATGACGAGGTGATTCATCGGGACAATCTGGCGGTCTCGGGCCGGGATAAGGTTTGATCCCGGGTTTGCAACCGGAGACAAATCCATTATTTTAATGGGGAAGCAACAGGGAGAAATGGGGAAGGAAATACTGCAATCGGCGCAACGGGCCAGGGAGGCCCGGCTTAAGCTCCGGACCGCGTCCGGCCCGGTCAAGAACCGGGTTCTGGAACTGATCGCCGAGGGCCTGGTCAAAGGGCAAAAGCAATTGCTCTCGGCCAATGCCCTGGACCTGAAATCGGGCGGGAAAAAGGGGTTGAGCGAGGCGATGCTGGACCGGCTCCGGCTCTCCAAAGAACGGATCCAAGAGATGGCCGAGGGAGTGACAGAGGTGATCAAGCTGCCGGACCCGGTCGGGCAGATCACCGGGATCCAGACCCGGCCCAACGGATTGCTGGTCGGCCGGATGCGGATCCCGCTCGGGGTGATCCTGATCATTTACGAGGCCCGTCCCAATGTGACGGTTGAGGCCGCGGCCCTTTGCCTGAAAAGCGGGAACGCCGTGATCCTGCGCGGAGGCTCCGAGGCCATCCATTCCAATCTGGCGCTGGGGAAAATTTTGGGCGCGGCCTTGACCAAGGCCGGTCTGGACCCGAACACGGCCCAGGTGGTCGCGACCATTGAGCGCGAGGCGGTGAACGAGCTGTTGAAGCTGGACCGGTATATTGACCTGGTGATTCCGCGCGGGGGAGAGCAGTTGATCCGCAAGGTGGTGGAGCTTTCCCGGATCCCGGTGCTAAAGCATTACAAGGGGGTCTGCCATATTTTTGTGGACCGGGGGGCTGATTTGGAAAAAGCCCAAGCCATCTGTTTGAACGCCAAGGTCCAGCGGCCCGGGGTCTGCAACGCGATGGAAACGCTTCTGGTGGACGAGCCGATCGCGAAGAAGTTTTTGCCGGAAATGGCCCGGCTTTTCCGTAAGGCCGGGGTGGAACTCCGCGGGGATCAGCGGACGCGCGCGATGGTCCCGACCGCGAAGCCCGCGACCGAGGATGACTGGAAAGCGGAATATCTGGACCTGATTTTGGCGGTCCGGGTGGTGGACGGGATGGAAGCGGCGATCCGGCACATTCAGCAATACGGCTCCGACCATACCGATGCGATCATCACGGAAAATCATACTCGGGCGATGGAATTCATCCAGCGCGTGGATTCCAGCTCGGTGATGATCAACGCCTCCACCCGGTTCAGCGACGGGTTCCAGTACGGGCTGGGCGCGGAGATCGGGATCAGCACCACCAGGCTGCACGCTTATGGGCCGATGGGTTTGGAGGAGTTGACGGTTGCCAAGTTTGTGGTTTTCGGGAACGGACAGACCCGGGAAAAATGAAAAACAGGGGAGAACGATTTTGAATATCGGGGTTTATGGAGGCACTTTTAATCCGATCCATTTCGGTCATTTGCGGACCGCGGAGGAGATCTGGCATCAATTCAAGCTCAGGCAGGTGATCTTTGTGCCCAGCTCCAACCCTCCCCACAAGGACGAACAGGTGATTGATCCCCTCCACCGACTCAAGATGGTCACCCTGGCCATCACCGGCAACGACCATTTCACATGCTCCGACCTGGAACTGGTGCGTCCGGGGAAAAGCTACACCATTGAGACGCTCAAGGAACTGAAAATGCAGAACCCGGAGGCGAACTTTTATTTCATTATCGGAGTGGACGCTTTTTTGGAAATTGACACCTGGTATCACTGGCAGGAGCTGTTCCGCGAAACCAATTTCATCGTCACCACCAGGCCGGGAAGCAAAAAGGTCGCGCCCTCCAAAATGATCCCGGAGCCGGTGGCCGACCAGTTCAAGTGGCGCCGCAAGGAGCGCGAATTCATTCACAACTCCGGCCAACGGGTAATTTTTGTGCCGGTGACCGAGATCAACCTTTCTGCGAGTATGATCCGCGGGATGGTTTGGGAGGGAAAATCCATCCGCTATTTGACGCCGAGGCGGGTTCGGGAATATATTATAGAAAATGCTTTATATCAGAAGTGATGGATTGACCTGAAAGATGAAATCCAAAAAAGAACCCAAGAATTCCGGGATCGGCCCCACGAAACTCAGCAGCAGGAAAAAAGCCCTTTGGGCGGTGGAAGCGGCGGGAGCGGCCAAGGCGGTTAACCCGGTGGCGCTCCAGGTCGGGAAGCTGGTTAATTACACCGATTATTTCGTGATCCTGAGCGGGGAGAGCACGGTGCAGGTGAAAGCGATCTTTGACCAGATCTGGATGATGATCCATCAGGCCGGCAGCCGTCCGATCGGCTCGGAAGGGGAGCAGGAGGGCAGATGGGTGGTGGTGGACTGGGGGGATGTGGTGATCCATATTTTTTATAAAGGGCTGAGAGAATTTTATGACCTGGAAGAATTGTGGGCGGACGCGCCCCGGCTGAAAATTCCGGAGCCGGGCAAAGCCAAATAAATCCGGACCCGCGAATGAAAATCCGGATCATCGCGGTCGGCAAAATCAAGGATCCCATGCTGCAACAAAAGATCGCCGACTATTTAAATAAGCTGGGCAAGGGGATTGAGGTTTCCCTCCTGGAAGTCCCGGATGGAAAAGGACCGGCGCCGGAATTAAGAAAACAGGAATCGGAGAAAATCCTGGACCGCCTTCCGGAAAGAAGTTTGATCGTGGCTCTGGACGAGCGGGGAAAGGAATTAGACAGCTTGCAGTTCGCGGAACTGATAAAAAAATTGATCAACCAGGGCCGGGACCTGGCGTTGATTATCGGAGGAGCGTATGGCCTGGATGAAAAAGTCCGGACCCGGGCGGATTTGACCTTGGCCCTGAGCCAACTGACTTTTTCGCGCGAACTGGCCCGGCTGGTTTTGGCCGAGCAAATCTTCCGGGCCTGGAGTATTATCAAGGGGAATCCGTATCATCATTAATAGGAGGAAATAATGGTTAGTCTGACGATTCAAGTGGAACGCCGGAGAAAAATCCGGAGAAATAATGCCGGCAAGGCCAACAAGAGACAGCGGCGCAAGGGCACGCCCAAATTCCCGATCCAGCCGGAATAAAATATCAGGCTCGGAGGGAATGCGCGGTCTTTTCGGCCAATTCCCTTACCGCGTCTTCCAGGCCGGAGATCAGGCGGACCGCGCCTTTTTCGTCAACCGCCTTCACGCCGAGCCACTCCTGAATTGCGAAGCCGGACACCTGGAAGAACGCGCCGATGGTTCTTTTTGCGCATTCAAAAACATTTTCCCAATCCCCTCCCGCGGTCATCAGGACCAGGGCCGGACGATTTTCGCGCTTGGGGGGGTTGCCTAAAATTTCTTTGCGCGACCAATAGACCTGAAAGCGGTCAATCATCGCCTTGGAATGGCCGGGGAGATTCAGGAAAAAAATCGGGGTGGAGACGATCAAGCCGTCCGCCCTCTCCAGTTCCCGGGCAAATTTCTGGAAATCATCTTTTTGAATGCACTCTCCCGCACTCTTGCAATGACGGCAACCCCGGCAATAATTGATCTTAAAATCCCGGACAAAAATTTTCTTGACTTTTGCGCCGGCTTCCTTTGCCCCGAAAAGCGCCCATTCCAGCATAATATCCGAATTCCCGCCCTTCCTCGGACTCAGCCCGAGCCCGATCACCAGCGGGGATTGTTTCCTCTTAGCCATCATAACCACCCTAGCCGCCTCCATCTCTTATGTCAATTTTTTTTGGCTCCGCACTTCGCGAAAAATATTGATGAGACTGAGACGAAGCGCCTTGCAACCTGCTCGGACAAGCAAATTCCTGCAAGAGCTTGCCCCGACCGTTTCTCTTTTCTCGTTCCTCGCTTCATCGTTTGCCGTTCCCCGCGCACCGCAATTTATATGCCTAATTTCTTCCGCTTCGCCTGGATATGCGCCCAAATTCCATCCACGGCCATACTCGCGTTGGTTTCCAGATGGAGGATTCCGCCGGTGACCTCTTTGCAATCCTCGGTCAGCAGTTTCACCAGGTTGGTTCCGCCGGTGATGGTCGGGACCGGGTTGACATAAGTGTAAAGGCCGAGCGCGAGCGCGAAGATGGCGTCAATGGTGGCCTTCTGTTCCATATATTCGGGCGCGACCGCGGCGACCGGGAGGTCCGGGAGCGGGACATTACCGAGCGCGCCGGAGATGGAGCAGAGCAGGTCCGCGAGTCTTCCGGTATCGGTGCAGGTGCCGAAACTGAGCACGGGCGGGACCTTCAGGCTGGAGCAGATTTTTTTCAAGCCCGGCCCGGCCAGCTCCATCGCCTCGGGCTTGCACAACCCGGCCGCCTGGAGCGCGCCGTTCCCGCATCCCATTGCCAGCACCAAAATGTCGCGCCGGATCAGCTCCCTCGCAACCGCCACGGTATGCACATCCTGGCCGGTGTCGCGGAGCGCGGTGCAGGACACCAAACCCGCGACCCCCACGATGGTCCCGTCCTTGATCGCGTTGAGCAGCGGGTCCAAACTTCCGCCCAATGCCGAAACAATGCTTTCCGGCGAAAAGCCGACCATCGCGTCCTGGATCGGCTGGCCTATGATCGGCTCAATGGATTTCCTCCGCTCCGGGAAATTGGCAATCGCCATCTGCAACAATTTTCCGGCCTGGGCCTCGGCCTGGTCCGGCAGGTAATCAATCCGGTCCGTGATCCCTTCAAACGCCACCAGGTCGCTCACCGGGATCAGCTTGAACTTGTATTTCCGCGCGTAAACCGGATCAACCGGCATTGAGCAGTTCATATCGCAGGCGAACAAATCCACGCACCCGCTCGCCAGAACCGCTTCCTGCATAATCCAGTTGCCGGTGAAACCGAAAAAGACCTCATCCATCTCCCAGCGCTGGGTCATCTCCTGGCCGGTTTCTATATTGGCGATCACCCGCAGACCCTTTGCCCCGACCGATTTCGCCCGGTCCTGCCATTCCTTTTTCCGCGCCAACTGCACCATCGCGAACCCCAGGAACGGCTCGTGGCCGTTGGGAAGGATGTTGACAAAATCCGGATCCAAAACGCCCAGGTCAACCCGTATCAAATGCGGCTTCGGAATTCCGAAAATAATGTCCTGGCAATACTCGTTCACGATCTGGCTCTGATACCCCGTCGCCACCGAAAGCCGCATCGCCTTGAGCGCCAGACTCTGATAGTATCCGTCAACATTGGTCAGGCAGGACGAGGTCGCCCGCATAATTTCGCCGTGGATGCCGCCGGGAAAAATCCCCAGCTTCCGCCAAAGCCCCTTCCGCTCCGGGGGCGCGAGCGATTCCACGATTCGGCTCTCCTGGTCGTGCTTGCGGTTGAAGTCAGCCTCAACCAATTCGCACAACGCGAGCGCAATCGCTTTCGCGTCTCCTTTCGCCTCTATCCCGAGTCGTTCGGCAAAAGTTTTGAGCTTCTCCGGCTCCTTGATTTGGAACGGGGTTTTGCCTCGCGCAGTCGCGGCCAAAGTCTTGATCGTCTGTTCCGTGTGATATTGATAGGTGGACGCGCCTAAAACATTTCTCAGCAGCATCATCCGCATCGCCATCCCGTCCGCGCTGATCCCGCACACGCCCCGCTTGTCCTTGGCCAAATCCGACCGGCAAGGGCCGTTGCTGCAAAGATCGCAGCGAGCGCCCGACATACAGAACGGGCAGCGCTGGTCCGGGCTTTGGCCCAGGCCTTGAGCCTCATACCGGTCCCAGATATTGCTCAGCCCGTCCCGCTTGATCCGCTCATAAGCCTTTTGAACCGAAACATGATAACTAATCCTGTCCTTTTCCATACCGCTCCTCCGAAATTATTTTCTCCCGTAAAACCGCGTTTATCCGCGATAAGAATCAACCGGGCGCTTGATCCTAACCCCCGGCCATTTCCTTCCCTCCTTATAACTATTCTTTTCCCCTGCAGAACCAGAAATCAGAAAACCTTTCCGCCTGCTTTCCGCTCGCGCACTATTTATTTGCTGCTTGCTGGAATCCCTTGATGCCTGCATTGAAAGCCCTAAGATTCAGGTCTCTTTTTTCCGGGTCGGAGAAGAGTTCGGAGATGGCTTGGTGGAATAGCTCAAGAGAAAAGTCCAGCCAGTTTGATGCGGCCAGGGCGCCGACCATTACCAGGTTCTGGGCCAGGTGATTTCCGGCCTGTTTGGCGAGTTCAGTGGCTTCCACCACGACCGACACCGCGGCGAGGTTTTTGATCTGGGTGAAGATCAGTTCCAGGTCGGGATATTTGGAATCTCCGGAGAGGACGGAGATGGGATAGTTTGGCCGGGGATTGAAGACCACCTTGGTAGTATCGTTTCCATACTCAAGCAGGACTCGGAGGGTCTCAAGCGGTTCAAAGCCCACGATCAGGTCAGCCTCTCCTTTGGGGATAAGCGGCCCGACCGGGAATGCGGTTGAGAAACGGATGTGGCTCATCACGGACCCGCCGCGCTGGGAGGCTCCGTAGGTCTCGCCGATGGCGACTCGGAGTCCCTTTTTGATCCCGGCTCCGGCCACGATCTGGCTGGCCAGGATGTTGCCCTGTCCGCCGACTCCGCAGACGATCAGGTTAATAAGGTCGGGGGTCATGGTTTCTCCTGCTTAAAAGCGATCTGGGTCAAGATTTTGAGCAATTGCTCGGCGGTATCCAGGTATTGCCGGAATTGCTTCTGGTCAGGCATTTGCATTTCCTCCATGGGATACCGCGCCTCAATATAGAACGGTTCAAACTTCCTGACAAAATCGCGGTATGGTTCGAGGCTGGGCGCGAAATCGGGATAAAAATGAAGGAGTTTTTTCAAGAGATATCCCAAGCCATGTTCTTTGATTAACTCCCCTTCGGGATGGGAGATGATGCACCCCTTGATCGCCAACTCGAGCGATTGCTGAATCCAGAACCCCGCGGCCTCCAGATCGTTTTGGCCGAGCTGGTTTTTGGCTCTCTCCATATGCTTCCTGCTCTTCTCAAACCACAGGGTCGGCTTTCGAGAATCTCTCCTAGCCATGCAATCTCTTCCCGTCTTCCAAAATCTTTTCGATGAAGTAGTTGCCTTTTTTGAGATTCCGGCTGATTTCGCGGGGGGTCATCACCAGGATGTCCATCGGCTGCTCCATGATCAGTTCGTCCAGCAGCCGCGAAACCTCGACATACCGGTCAACAAAATTCTTTTGAGTCCGCTTGATAATCAACAAATCTATATCGCTTTCCTTTCCCGGCTTGCCCCAGGCGTGCGAGCCGAACAGGATGATGCGCTCGGGATGATAATTTTTAACCAGCCGGGCGGTGATCTGTTTGATCAGTTTTTCGGAATGCGGGCTCATTTTTTTGCCGCCTTCTTCTTCAAGGGTTGCTCGAGCTTAATCGCTCCCTTCGGGCAGATTTTGAGACACACTCCGCAGCGGGTGCAGACCACTTCGTCAATGGCGGCCTTCTGTTTTATATTGTCCCAGATCAATGCCGGGCAGGCGAAGACTCGGGAGCAGAAGCGGTTGCAGCCGCACGCGTCTCCGAGGCATATTTCCTGGTCAATGATCACGCGCGGCTGATCTTCCTTGCGCTCGCGTCCCTCAATCAGGGCGCATTTATGCCGGAAGACCAGGACCCGCAATTGATCGGTTTCCAGGGCGTCTTCCAGGATTTTGAGAGCCTGCTCAAATTCAAACGGGTCCACGGCCTGGACCGTGAGTCCGATCCCGGCGCAAACTTTTTCAATTGAGACCGGCTCAACCTGCTGACCGAGGGCGTTCTTTCCGGTTCCGGGATGGGGCTGGAATCCGGTCATGGCGGTGCCGGAATTGTCCAGGACGATGAAGACCATTTTGGCGCCATTATATTTGGCGTTGACCAGCCCGGGCAAACAGGAATGGAAAAAGGTGGAATCCCCGGCAATGGCGATCACGGGCTGATGGAAGCCGGCGAGGTTTCCGAGACCGTTGGCGAATCCGATCCCGGATCCCATACATTGGAGGGTCCGGGAGAGGTTGTATCCGGTCTTGCTCACGCCCATGGAGTAGCAGCCGATGTCTCCGATCAAAACTCCCTCGCGGTCGTCTTCCTTGAGCGCGGTCTTGATCACCCAGAAGGACGCGCGGTGCGGACAGCCGGCGCAAAAGGCCCATTCCCTTCCGGGCAGTTTCCATTCCGCGGCCTGTTTTCCGGCGGCGAGGAATTTTTCGCTCCGCTCCGGCCGCCTGGCGCCGAGGATGCCGGCGAGGGAATCATAAACAATGTCCGGGCTCATCTCTCCGATCCCGGCTCCCCTCGGGCCTTTGATCTGACCGCCGCGCTTGCCGAAAATTTTCGGGACCGCTATTCCCTGGAACACGGCCCCGGCCATTACCACCTTGAGATTATCTTCCAGGAACGGGTCCACTTCTTCAAAGACCAAGACCTGCTTGGCCCGGGCCAGATGCTTGATCACGAGTTGTTCCGGAAGCGGCCATCCGGTTCCGATCTTGAGCACGCCGGCCTGATCGTCCAGGCCGAGGTTGTGAACGGCTTCAATGGCGTATGCCGCGGAAGGCCCGGAGGCAACGATCACGGTCTCGGCGTTTTCCGGTCCCAAGTATGCGTTGAAGGGTGATTTTTCAAATTCAGCTTTGGCCTGGTTGAAGCGGAGGTGGAGGATGGGATGCACGAGCGGATGTCCGATAAACCGGTCCAGGAACCCCATTGCCGGCTTCCGGGAGCGGGTCTGAATTTCTCCGAGCTTGACATCGCCGCGCGCGTGTGAAACCCGGGTGACGCTCCGGACCAGGACCGGGAGCTTGACCCGCTCGGAAAGCTCAAAGGCATATTTGATCATCTCCTTGGCCTCTGCGGGAGTGCTCGGCTCCAACAGAGGCAGCTCGGCGAGCTTGGCATGAAGGCGCGAGTCCATTTCATTGGTGCTGGAATGACCGCCCGGATCGTCCGCAACCACCAGCACGATCCCTCCCTTGGTCCCGGAGAGGTTCACGGTATTGAGCACATCCGAGACCACATTCAGGCCATTCTGCTTCATTGAGGTGAGCGATCTCATCCCGGCGAAGCTGGCCCCGCAACAGGCCTCAAACGCCACCTTCTCGTTCACCGACCATTCCGCGTGATGTCCGAAAACCTTCGCGGCCTGCGCCAAAGTTTCCTGGATCTCGCTGGAGGGCGAGCCGGGATAGCTGGCGGTGAAATCCACTCCCGCCTCAATCGCCCCTCGCGCAATCGCCTCGTTTCCCATCATCAGGACGGTTTTGCCGGACTCTTTCAAAAACACCGGGTTCATTTTTTGACTCCACCGATCGGGTTCGCGTTTTTGATCCAATCTTTCTCGCGGTCGCTGATCGCCAAATATTCCCGCGCCTTCTTCTCCACGAACAGCGCGTCCACCACCCGTTTCTTTTTACCCAGGGCCGCGTTGCGCAACAGCCGCTCGCGCTCTGCCGGAAATTCATTGAGCTTGAGCGCCTTGTCCTTTTTCGCTTTTGCCGCGAATTCCTGGCCGCGTTCGGTCCGCACAATCAAAGTGTTCCAGTCATCCTTCCACTCGGTGCCGCCGACGCTCAGGTCGGCCAACTCGGAGGTGAAGTCATAGCAAAGGTCGCAGGTGGCTTTGTGGAGTTCCTTGATCGGCTCAAAGTCCAATTCCTTTTTGCCCTTCGCGGTGTAAACCACAAACCGGTTGAAAGGGATGTCAATTTTCTTCGCGGAATTGATCTCCATCCGGCCCGCGAGGTGTTGATAGAGCTTGCGGTAATCCAACGCCCACATACAAAACAGCCCGATGATCAGGGGGACCCGCTCGGAAAGCTCCGGCTCCAAAACCATCCGCTTCCGGAGCGCCTCCACCTGGCAGGCCCGTCCCACGAACGCCAGCTTCTTGCATTGCTTGAGCGAGTCGTCCAGGATTTTCAGGCTCGGCGCCGAGGTGTATTTGCTCCCGGCGCACGCCAGGATTTCTTTTTCGGTCCGGGCCAGCATCGGCTCGGGCAGGAGCTGGTAGCTCTTGGAATAATTGACCAGGATCGCGCCGTCAATAATTTTTTTGCCCAGCGCGTAAGTCAGCGCCCCGGTCACGGCTCCGCCGTATTGGGCCTTGGCTTGGACGCTCTTTTTCCAGGATTGCGCCAGAAAAATCCCCCGATGCGTTCCCAGCACAAAATCCTCGCGCGGCTTGCCGAACACCTTCCGGTTCAAATCCTCCAGGTCCAGCCTGGTCCTCGGGCAGATTTCATAGCATCTCCCCTCGGTCTTCCCGCACGGCTCCAGCAGGACCACTTTTTCCTTCCGGACCTTGAAATACGGGCAGAGGCCGAGGCAGGCCCCGCAACCGGTGCACAGCCCGAACTTGAGGATTTCAAATTCCAGCTCCGCCGGACCTTTGTGCAAACTTAATTGATCGGCCACTTTCCCAATCCTCCCTGAACTACTCAAGCTAGATTTTAGTTAATCCGGGCGCCAAGGTCAAACTTTCAAACCAATGGTTTCTCGGTTTCCCGGTTCCTTCCATTACTCATATCCCAGTTGCCTGAGTTTTTGATCAAGCAGTCGGGCAAAGATGCGCTGGGCTTGAGGGTTGGGATGCGGATCCCGCTTGCTGACCGCCAGCTTCTGCCAGGGATATGCGTCCAGTTCCGGCTTGGGATCAATATATGCAATGCCCAGCTCGGACAATTCCCGATGCAGTTGTTTGCGTTCTTTGGCAAAGGTGTTTCCGTTTTCCAGGAGCGGGAAGGTGATCACCAGGAGCCAGACGCCCTGGTCCCGGCATTGCCTCTGAATATCTGTAAGCGAGCTCACAAACCTCTTCCAGGCTTCCCCCCTCGGGTCGTAAAGGCCGGCGATAAATTCCCGGCCGGCCTTGATATATTCCTGCTGCGCCCGCAAAGCTAAATACGCGCGCGCCGGAGCAAGCTTCCACCAGAAACTTTTTTGGGCCGGCTGGAGCCAGGCCGGCTGGAACCGGAACGGCTCAATCACCAGGTCGTCCGCTTCCGTGATCGCCAGGATCACCCCATCCGGTTTCAGCGGCATCACCCGGGCCCGTAGATAAACCGATTCCTCATAGCTGCCATAGCCACGGACGCCCGCGTTGATCACCTGATACTTGTGCTTGCCGCCCCGGTTCAGAAGATTTTCCAGAACCGCGGGCAGGGTCTCATCCCCGTTCACTCCCTGGCCGAAGATAAAAGAATCCCCCAGCACCGCGATCCGGGTTACGCCTGCCGGCTTCTCCGGAGCAATCTCCGGTCCGCGGAACCCGAGCGAGTTGATCCGGACCGGGATCCCGGCCACCGCTCCGGTTGAGCCGGGGATGTGCTCATACTGAACCCCGGGCAAATCGCTTTTTTTATAAAGCGGCAGGTCTTTGCGGACTTTTGGACCGGTCAGCCATCCCAGCAGAATCCAGGCCAGGCTGGTGAGAACAACCGCCAAAATGGCGGCTCCCAGCACCGCCCCCAGCCGAAACATCCATTTCCGCATTTTTCTATTATAAGCGGATTTTTGAAAGGAAAAACTGCAAAAGGAAATCCAAGGCCGCGAACCGTTTCCCGTTGCTTGAGATTACTTCCCGGATTTTTTGGCCTCGTCCCACAGCGTATCCATTTCGGCCAGGGTCATATCTTTCAGGTCTTTGCCCTGCTTCTCGGCCTGGGCTTCAATGTAATGGAACCGGGTTTGGAATTTGCGGGTGGTTTGGTTCAGGGCGTGTTCGGGGTTGATCTTAAGGAATCTGCTAAGATTGACCAGCACAAAAAGCACATCCCCCAATTCGTCCTCAATCCGGCTTTGCTTCTTGCCCTTGATCGCCTTGCTCAACTCTTCCCATTCTTCCTTGAATTTTTCCAGCACCGGTTCAATTTTTTCCCAGTCAAACCCGACCTGGGCCGCGTTGTCCGTGATCCGGCGGGCGCGCATCAGGGCCGGCATCGTTTCCGGGACATCCCCGAGCACGGAACTTTTCGGCCGGGTTTGCTTCTTGATCTCCGACCACTGCTTCTTGACTTGATCCGGCGTGGCGCATTTTTTATTTCCGAAGACATGCGGGTGACGGATGGTCATCTTTTTATGGATCCGGCCTATGACTTGGGCGAGGTCAAACTGTTTGCGCTCGGAAAAAATCTGGGCCTGGAAAATGATTTGGAACAGCAAGTCCCCAAGCTCGTCGCAGATTTTTTCCGGGTCTCCCTGCTCAATCTCTTCCACCAACTCGTAGGCCTCTTCAATAATATATGTGGTCAGGCTCTTGGGGGTTTGCTTTTTGTCCCAGGGGCATCCCTTTTCCCCGCGCAATTTTTTCATCAGCTTGACCAGGTCCCGGATGTTTGCTTTTTTGTTCCCGCCCAAATTCAATCCTCCAAGAAATTTATTTGGCACAGAGACCCTGAGCTCACGGAGAAGATCTTGTCGCAGAGGCAGAGTTGGTCGGTTTTTTGCTTAAGCTCCCGGAGCTAGAACTCTTCCAGACCGCCTTCTCCCGGTCTCATTATTTTTAGCGGGCTGATCCGGCCGCGGCCTTTTTCAACTCCAGCAGTTTCTTCATCGCGCCTCCCAGGTCCGCGGATTTTTCCACTCCGCCCAAAGAATTATGCAGGGCAAGGTAAACCTGGAAGAGCTGATCGTAAACCGCCCGGGCATCGGCCCGGGGCCGGAACACCTTGTCCTTGAGCCGGCAGGCTTTGGCCTGGCCCTCTTCCACCCGGTCAAACCCGCCGTTCTTTTGGCCCGCGGCTTTCCCGCCCAGGATCGCGGCGCCCAATGCGCAGGCCTGGGAGCTGGCCGCGATCTTCATCGGTTTTCCCAGGACCTCCGCGTAAACCTGAAGCAGGAGATCATTTTTTTCCGTGATGCCCCCGCAACAAACCACCTCTTCAACCTTCCGGCCGTAAGATTCCAGCCGCTCAACGATCACGCGCGCCCCGAACGCGGTGGCCTCAATCAAGGATCGGTAAATTTCCGCGGGGTTGGTGCGCAGGCTCTGTCCCAGGAGCAATCCGCTCAGTCGCGCGTCCATCAACACCGAACGGTTGCCGTTGTTCCAGTCCAATGCGATCAGGCCGGAGGCTCCGGGCTTGAGCAGTTTCGCCTGTCGGGTCAGCTCTTCGTGTCCCAGTTTCGCCGGAGCGATGGCGGCCACAAACCAGTTGAACAAATCCCCGACCGCGCTCTGCCCGGCTTCTATTCCCAAGGACCCGGGAAGGATCGAGTCTTCCACCACCCCGGGAATGCCGGGGATGCCCTTGAGGTTCGCGCTCTTGGGCGCAACCATCATATCGCAGGTGGAGGTGCCGATGATCTTGACCAACCGTCCGGGTTTGATCCCGGAGCCGAGCGCGCCGCAATGCGCGTCCATCCCGCTGATCGCGATGGGAACGCCAGGCTCCAGCCCCAGGGTTTTCGCCCACTGATCCGTGAGGGTTCCGGCCAGGTCATTGGAATTATAGGCGAGGTTGGGGAGGCGGTCGCGCAATTCCGCCAGTTCCAAATCCAGCCGTGCCAGGAATTCAAATTCCGGGTAGCCGTCCCAGTCGCGGTTGAAGATCGCCTTATGGCCGGCCGCGCAGATGTTGCGTTTGAGGTCTTCGGCCTTGGTCACCCCGGTCAGGGCCGCGGGAATCCAGTCCGAGGCCTCGGCCCAGGTGTATGCCGCGCGAAAAACCCGGGGCGCGACCTTGCGGCAATGAAGGATTTTCGCCCAGAACCATTCCGAATAATACCTCCCGCCATACATCTCCAGGTATTGCGGCTTATGCTCCTTGGCAACGGCGATGATCTGTTCCGCTTCCTCGTAACTGGAATGGTCCTTCCAGAGCCAAGCGTAGGCATTGAGGTCCCGTCTGAATTCCTTGTGAAAGGCCAGCGGTATTCCAAATTGGTCCAGCGGGAGCGGGCTTGAGCCGGTGGTGTCTATGCCGATCCCGACGATCTGGTCCGCGGAGAATTTCTTGCGATTCCTTTTCGCGGCCCGGAGCGCGGCCTTGACCGCTTTGGTCATTGAATTAAGCCAGTCCCTCGGATGCTGCCGCGCCACCAGATCGTTCTTCCGGTCCAAAACCACCCCGGCTTTTCCGCTCGGATAGTTCGCCGCGGCGTCCGCCAACTCCTGTCCGGTCCGGGTGTCCAGGATCAACGCCCTCACCGAATTGGTCCCGAAATCCAATCCCAAACTATATTTTGCTCCAGTCATTGTCTATCCCCTATTATTTTTGGCAGATACTCTACCATTGAAGACAGGGGTTGGTCAAGGAGGAAACTCCCTGACCGTCTAACCCTTTTTCCCTTTCACTTTTGCTCCCCCCATCCGCTCAAAATTGCTCGGTTCCGGTCCGGTTGGAAGCGCCGGGCGCTTGATCGGAATGGATCGCCGGGATCAAGGGATCGGTTTTAGCCTCATCTTTTTTCTCGCGTCCATCTGTTAATAAACCGGGATCAGGATCGGCTCCGCGCAGACCGTTTGATCCTGCTTGTTGGCGAAATGATAAGGGCAATCAAAAGTGCAATTGGCCGGAACCAGATCCGCGCCGGCGCCGCAATCCCCCCAGGTGGCTGGGTTGTTGCAATCGCATCCTTCCGGGAGCAGTCCGGATTGACAATAACAGATAAACCAGGTGGCGGGATCGGCGCAGCTACAGTATTCCATCCGTTCCCTGTCCGCGGGCACGCAGGCTTCAATCATCACCTGCGTCTCGGAGGGACAACTCGGATTAAGCTGGACCTGAATTTCGGACAGGCCGAATTCATCGCTGATTCCAAAGACCGATTTCCCCTCCTCGGTCACGCTGAGATACTGGTCGCGCGTTTTTAACCAATCGGGATGCGGGTTCCGGCCGGTCAGGGTGACGCAGTTGAGCGGATTGGACACCAGTTTGTATTCCACCCCGAAGCCGGCCCGGGGCCTTCCATAGGACGATTCAACCAGGGCGCTGATTTTTCCGGGCTGGGGGTTGTTGAGGTCCAGTTGCGGAACGGCCTGGATTTCCAGGTAGCTGGCATTGCCCGAATTCTGATTGTAATCCGGATCCGCGAAATGATCGTATAACGTAAACAGGTCCGGGGTGTCAATAATTCCGTTGCCATCCAAATCCATCACCAGGGTTCCGCGATCCTTGGGCAGGATACATTGGAAATCGGTGTCCTGGGGGCGGTTTTTCAGGAGTTGCACCAGGTATTCCCATTCCGGAACGATCCTGGAATCCCCGTCTCCATCGGCGTCGCTGAAATAAAAACCTCCCGGAAGCGGGGGCAGGTCGGAGCACACGGTGGCGGGATCGTACTGGAATGCCGGCTCCACCACATATTGCAGAGAGTTCCCGGCCGGGATATTTTCGGGAGATCCTTCCAGGTCCCAGGCCGCGATTTTGAGGGAGATTTCAACCGGCTGCTCATATTTCCGGTCAAACAAAAACACCCCGGGCCAGCTCTGTTCCAATTCCCGCCAGTTTTCTCCGGAGTTGAAAACCCGGTAATAAAGCTTCAGGATCGGCTCCGGCATTTCGTCTTCTCCGGGCAGGAAATCCGAGACCTTGACGGTAATCAGGTTGGTGGTATTGGCATAGAAGGTATCGGTGATCAGCTCATTCGCGGTGAGGGTGAAATTATCAATATAGGGCGGGCTTAAGTCATCGTCATGGGGATCAAAGGTCAGATCCAGTTGGCTTAATCCGGGCTGGCCGCGGAAATAATATTCCGGGTAGGAGACGCTCAATTGCGCAGGTCCGACCGGAATCCCCTGCGGCCAGGTGACATTGTTATACTGGATTAGATTATCCAGCGAAAGCTCCTGGGAGGCTCCATTGGAATCGGTCAGCCGGGCGGAGAGTTTAAGGGATTCCCCCTCGCCGGTTTGATTCGCGAACAACGACGATACAATGGAATACATTTTCCTTTCTTTTTCCAGTTGAAAATTTTTGTGGGTAAGTATCAGATACATTTTATCCTGGATGAGGTAGGCCCTGGCGACTCCGTACCAGATCACCGGAGGCTGGAACAGCTTGAGCTCGTTTCTGCCACAGGACAGGGAAGGCTCCAGGCCGTCCATCTCGTTGCTGCGCGCGCCCTCGGCGACGGTCCGGTAAATATTCAGGCGCGACCTGACCTCGCTGGCCCGGATCCCGGGCATATAAAAGGAATTGTTGACCCCCGCGGGGTTGACAAAAGACACCGCAGGGATCCGGATGTTTTCGTTGCTGGAACTTTTGGGGACGGTGAAATAGAACAAATCCGAAGTGGTGGTGTTGGAGGGGACGATGACCGCGCCTTTATATCCATAAGCCAGCGAGTAAGATTGGCCGTCGGGCAGGGCCGGGAAACTGATCCGGGGGTTGCGGAGTTGGGGGATGTTGTTCTGGAAGGTGAGGTTGGATGAGATCCCGTTTCCCAGATAGTCGCTGAACTGGTAATAGCGGTTGGACTTTTGCGCGTATATATCCCAACTGAACTCATAGCGGTCGCTGATCCGGTTGAAGTAAATGGTCAGGAATCGGGATGGAAGCGCCGCGTAAGAATAGACATTGAACACCAGCCCGGGATTATAGTCATAGGCGGGAGGGATGATTCTTTGCTTCAAGCCGAAGCGGCCGTACATTGCCATAGATACGGTGTTCCAGGCGAAGTTGGCTGCGCTTTTATCGCGCGGGTTGATCAGGTATTTATATTGCGCGCCCGCCTTGGAAAAGAGGATGCTGGCGTTGGGATGCGCGGAATTATTGTCCTGGACGAAGAAGTAGGTGTTTTCGGTGGAGTTCGGGGGCCAGTTGGTGACGAAGACATTAAAGGGCTGGTCGCATTTGAAGGGGATCTTGATTGAATTTTTGGACAGGAACCGGGTGAAGAGATGGGTGTCGTCATAGAGATCAATTTGCAGGTTGGACTGGCAGTCCGAGCAGCCGGCGGTCACCATGCAGGTTTTGATCAGGAAGGCGTCAAGCGATGCGGCCGGGGAAGCGTTATTTTGATCCACGATCACATTCAGGTGGTCTTGCAAATAGCCGGGATAGTCCGCGCTGCCCGTGGTGCTGTTGTTCACGGTGAGGGAAACCTGGAAATCGGCAAAAGCGCCCGGGGCCAGGGGAAGCTGTCCGGCCGGCTCTATCCGGTAGATCGCCCCGGCGCCGAATTGCCCGGCCGGGAGCAACTGGTAGGAATGATCGGAGCCGGAAAGATTGGATACCGTGACCGTAACCGTGGGCGATTGCCAGGAGTCTTGGCTTTGGTCATCCTCTCCGAATTCAATTTTCTGGGGAGAGACCAGGAACTCGGCCGCGGAGGCCTTTTTCAGGTCCACCCTTCCGGCCCCCTGGTAATGAGCGGGCAGGTTCAGGTCCAGCGCGGTCTGCATCAACAGGGACTTGATTTGCTCCGGACTGAATTGCGGATACTTCTGCCGGAGCAAAAGAACCGCGCCCGCGATATGGGGGGTGGACATGGAAGTGCCGGAAAGGGAAATGTGGGTCTGGTCCCCGCACAACAGAAGGTCCGGACGGGAGGTGTCATAGCGCGCCGCGCAGATACCGACCCCGGGAGCGCTCAGGTCCGGCTTGATCTTGAATTCAGGATAAACCGGACCCTTGGAACTGAAGCCCGCGATGCCGTCCGAATAGTTGGGGTCGGCGGCCAGCGAGGCCCCCACCGTGATCGCCTTACGCGAAGTGCCCGGATCGCCGATGGTGAAGGACGATCCGCCGGCGTTCCCCGCGGCCACCGCGACCACCACCCCCGCGTCCACCGCCCGGTCCACGGCCTGGGAGATATCGCTGTTGGACGATCCGGCGCCGATGGATCCCAGGCTCATACTGATCACCTGGGCCAGGGGAGCATAAGGGGCGTTGATCACATAATCAATCCCGGCGATGATGTTGGTCCAGGACCCGGAGCCACTCTGGTTGAGAACCTTTACCGCCAGGATGGAGGCCTCCGGAGCCACTCCCTTATGCTCCCCGTTCCCCGCGGCGATCCCGGCGCAATGCGTCCCGTGGTAATGATCGTCCCCGGGATTGGTATGGACCCCGTAAAAATTCCAGCCCAGAAGATCGTCCACACGATGGTTGCCGTCCTCGTCCAAACAATCAATCAGGGGGTTCACTGAGCTGGGGGTTCCCGCGGCGCCGTCGCAGACCGAGGTATTTTCGCGATAGATCAGGTCCTTGCCGGTGATCTGTCCGTCAAAATCAAAATCGTTCACGCAGCTATTGAACTTGGCCGGATCGGATTTCTGCGCCTGATAAATATGGTTCAGGTCGGAGATGGTGATCACTCCGTCCTGGTCAAAATCCAGGGGGGCTCCCAGGCAGGCGGGCAGGTCAATCTCGGACTGGTTGAGCCGGATATTGTCTTTCAGGTCCGGATGATCCAAATCCACCCCGGTGTCCAGGATCGCCACCGTCTGATATTTACCGGTAAAGCCCTGGCCCCAGAACTCGGGCGCGCCGATCAGGTCCACCTGCGGCGCCGCGTCTAAATCTCCCGCGATCTGAACGGTCTGGTCCCGTTCCACGCTCTTGACATAGGGCAATTCCCGGATCTGCTCCACCAACGGAGACGGAACCGATACCGCGATCCCGTTGAAGGCGAGGAAAAATTCCGCTTTGATTTTTGGCCCCTGCCGGTCTTGGCCATACCCGGCTTGCCAGTAAAGGTTTTTCAGATCCTCCCCCAGCTTGGAATGGCTGTCGCTTAAGGTCTTCCGCACTTGCAAAACCGCGGTCTCAACCTCAAATTCGTATAACGCCCGTTTCGCCTTCTGGACCAGGAAATCAGCGTCCGCCCGGTCCATCAGCCGGAGCCGGGACCAGAGGATGATAAAAAACCGGTACAAATCCAGACTGCGCCGGAAACCGGTCCCGCGGAACAGATTGTCCGGGTCTTTTTTCCAGTTGCCATCGGCCATATCCAGGAACCGGAACAACTGCGCCTGAAAGTTCTTTTGCACCCGGCTCCGGTGCAGACGATGCCGCATCGCCGCCACCGAGACCTGAAACCCTTCAATCCGCGGGAATTTAAATTCCACCATCGGAGGGTCTTCCAGTTCTATGATCAGATCCTCCAGGGTGGTGTCCCCGTATTGAGGGACCGGAGAGAATTGCGGTTGGCTGTCTTCTTCCCAGGCGGGACGGGCGGGAAAGGGTATCAGGGAAAAAATCAGGATGATACCGAGCATTAGCAGGCGAGTCCTCATTAAATTTGCCTCCATTATTTTTTACCCTAAGCCATAGGCATGCCTCCCTTCAATCATATCTTTTACATTCCTTATGTAAGTTAGATGCCGAGCGCGGGTATTTTTGGGCAGTAAATGATCAAGCCTGATTTCAGCAAGGAAACCCCTGCTGATAAAAGATAATTGCGGATTTTGATCGCGGGGCGAAAGGCGCAGGATTGAAAGCAGGGCGGAAAGCGGGTTATGATAAGGGCGGGAACTGAAGGAACGGTTTAGGGGGGATGAGGATGAGGATGAGGGTATGGTTGGCGGGGATGGCGCTGCTGGTTTATGCCGGGTATTTGCCGGCGAAGGATTTGCCCAATGTGATCATCCTGTCGGTGGACTCGCTGAGGCCGGATCATATTGCCGCTTCCGGATACCCCCATCCGATCACACCCAACATAGACCGGGTGGCGGATTCCGGGGTGACTTTCCAGGAGGCTCATTCATCCATCCCGCTCACCAATCCCTCCCTGTCCATCCTTTTTACTTCCCACTACCTTTCCCAGACCGGCGTGAACCGGAACGGGATCACCCTCCTGCCCGGGAACCGGACCCTGGCCGAGGTCCTTCAAGGAAAGGGATACCATACGGCCGCGGTGATGGGCTGCTGGGCGCTTTATCATTCGCGTTCTGGCTTGGACCGCGGTTTTGAATTTTATCAGGATTCCGGCGCCGGCTGGAATTTGGAATTGGACGCGAAGGTTCTTACCGGTCGCGCGCAAGCGCTCCTGACTTCCGATCTTAAGGAGCCGTTCTTCCTATTCCTTCATTACGCGGAGCCGCATCAGCCGCACCGATCATATTCGGCGCCGGGAAATCAAGCGGTCAACCGCGTTGACGACGACCGTCCTGCGGTGGAGAAAAACTATGACAGCGAAGTGGCTTATGTGGACCATTGGATCGGGGTGCTGCTCACAGACCTGGAGTCGCGCGGGTTCCTGGATAATGCGATTGTGATCGTGATGTCCGACCACGGCGAGAGCCTGGGAGAAAACGGTTATGTCGGGCACGGCCGCAAGCTGTATGAAAATATTTTGCGCATCGCCCTGATCGTTTCCGGGCCGAAGATTCCCGCGGGCAAGAAAATCCGGTCCCCGGCGCAGACGCTGGACCTGATGCCCACCATCCTTTCCTACCTGGGGGTTGAGCCGGATAGCAAGATGGAAGGCCGGGATTTGATCCCGAACATCATCAAGGACCAGCCCCTGGAGCCGGTGCAGATGTTTTTCGAGACTTATGGGACTGCGGTGCTGGACCTTCCCGGAATAAAAAAAGCCGCAAGGGAATCCCCGCCCTCGGCCATCGGACTACGCGTGGGCGATCTCAAGATCGTGCACTATCTGAAGGGAAACGGATGGGAGGTTTACGATTTGGCGCGGGACCCTGAGGAAAAAGACAATTTATTCAATCCGGAAAACCCCGAGCATCGGAAACTGGCCGAGCTATTGCTGGAAAATTTCCGGGTCAAGAGCGCCGCGGGAAAGAGATTGAAACTGGAATTCCGTCCCTGAGGGATTGAACCGCAGGCAGTATCCCGCAAACCAGAAACAATACCTCGCGGGCTTTGCCCTCGGCCCTAAGCTCGGGGCCGAATGCCGACTTTGCAAGTAAAAAATTTTAATTCGGCGCCCAGCTGTTGGACATCTGGTCCATCAATGCCAGCGCCAGGTTCTTGCTGGTGGTGTCCAAGTCCAGGACTTCCACCTTTCGCTTTTGGTTTTTAGGATTGCCCTTGGCGTCCAGGGTCAGATCGCCTTTGAGGATGATCTTGGTGTTGCCGGAAGAAAACGACTGTCCCAAGATTCCCCCGGTTTTTAAATCCTTGGCCGAGGCCTTGAAAATATAGCTAGTGGGGGACGACTCATCCGGGGAGATCATCACTTCCACGAAGATGTCCGCGTATTTGTTCAAGGCATCCATCTCAATCGACATCCGGTCCAGGTCGGTGGCCGATTTCGCCTTCAAGGATTCCTGGCCGGCCTGACGGACGATGGTGTTCCGGTCAACCATCTTGGCCCGGGCGCTGATGAACGGGCTTAGAAAACCGTTCTGGAATTTCCAGGTCTCCGCTTCCGCGAATAAGCACCGCTCTTCCGGCATCTCGGACCGGAGTTCCACCGATTCGAATTTCAGTCCCATCCCGATGCTGCTCTGCTGAGTATTGCTTTTCGAGGGCTGGGAGGATTGTGATTCCGCGGGAGTTGCCGGAGACGCGGGGGGGGCCGCTTCAGCCGGCGCCGAGCCGGTGGCCCCTGATGCCGGTTGAACTTCCAAAGGCTTGGTCGGTTCGGTTCCGGTCGGTTTTGCGTTTTCCGCGGGAGTTGCCGGAGGCGCGGGGGGGGGCGCTTCAGCCGGCGCCGAGCCGGTGGACCCTGATGCCGGTTGAACTTCCAAAGGCTTGACCGGGTCGGTTCCGGTCGGTTTTGCGTTTTCCGCGGGAGTTGCCGGAGGCGCGGGGGGGGACGCTTCAGCCGGAGCCGAGCCGGTGGATCCTGATGCCGGTTGAGCCTTCGCGGGATTGATAGGCTCCGGCGGTTTTTCCTCCGGCTTTGGCGATACCGTGGCGCCGGCTTCAGGCTTTGCTTCGGCCGGAGCGACGGTGGGCTTGGCCTCCGGGCTTGGGCTGGTTTCCGGCTTGGGTTCTGCCGTTGCCGGGGCAGGCTTTTCCGCGCTGCTTCCTTCGGCAGGCTTGGGTTCGGTTATTTTTCCCGGCTCGGTCGCTGCTGACTGAGGGGCCGGCTCCGCAACCGGCTGGCTCACCTCCGGCTTAACATCCTCTTTGACCGCGAAGCTTGATTGCTCTTGGCTTTTGGAACTGATCTCAATGTTGCCGGTGATCTCGGCCTGGACCTTCTCCTTCACCTTCCATTCCGTGGACTCCTCGCTCAATTCCCGGTTGATGAAGACCACGATCCGGGGCTGTTTCCTGGCTTGATATGACTTGCCGAAGGCCTTCAGGATTTTCTTCTCCTGCGCCGCGGAAAAAGTCAGCGCGGTTTCTTTCGGCTTGCCGCTCCCGCGGATCCCGATCGCGCAAAGGCAGAGCAGAAAAGAAACCACCAATAATTTTACCCGGCTTCGCTTCATTTTACTTTATAATATTAGAATTCGTGTTCGCTGTCAAGGATTCCGGTCTTTGCCGGGGGTGGGATCGGGCGGCTCGTTTTTAATGGTTGAAAGGGGGATGGGGATGCCCGGAAGGGATCACGGGATTGAACATCATCCAGTAATTGACATAGTCGCCTTCCCAAACCGTTTGATCCGCGTCCCAGGGATAGAACCTTGCGCCGTAGGGACCGTCGGGGAGGGTTGAAAGGACTTGCCGCACCGCGTCTTCCGCGTAAGGCCGATACTGGGATAAGACGGAAAAAGCCGCATTATAGGCCGCCACCGCAACCAGGGATTCTTCCGGACGGCGGAAGCTGAGCGCGAGCAACAGGCTCGGTAAAAGGGTGTTTTCGCTTGAAGTCTGCTCGCTCTTCCAGAGGGTCTCTCCGGTTTTGGCGTCCTTCATCTCCAGCGAAAGCCCGACGGTGATGTCCGAATACAGGAACGCGTAATGCTTGTTGAATTCGGTCACGGTCCCGTAAAGCAGGGCGTCCGCTCCGAGCAGGTTCCCCAGTTCCCGGGGCGTGAACATATAAACATCGTGCGAGATCATTACGCCGTTGTCCTTGAGCTTCCGGTCAACCTGGTCCAGGGGAAGGCTATGGTAGCCCTGGTATTCCAGGCGCTGATGAATAATCGGCCGAACCAGGGGAGTGGCGTCCAAATCCACGCTCATATTGTCCATCGGCAGCACCGCGATCAAGGCCGGCCTTTGCTGATTAAAATTCGGGTGCAGGACCACGGTCGGGTTTTGAACGGCGCATCCCAAAAGCCAGGCGCAGATCGCGGCCGGGATCAACCAAGCGGCCGCGGTTTTATTTATTTTTTCCGGTCGGATCAGTCGTTTCCTCGGGTTGAGTTTAAAATTTGCCGGCGTCCTGCTCCAGGACCACGATGTCGCCTTTGGACGATCCTCCGCCGGAGGAGACCCTGGCTTTGGAAAGGTCTTCTCCGGTCAGCTCGTACACTTCCGCGCTTCCGATCTTCCGGGTTTTGTATCCGAGGAACGCCCCGGTCTCCGGGTCGGTGATTTTTCCGGTCACCTTTAAAATCGCCAGGCGGGAACCGATGGGCATGGCGCTTTTGCGTCCGGCATTGACATAGACGGTTTCCTGTCCGTTGATCAGGTCCACATCCGCGACCCGCCCCTCCCAGGGTGTCTCCTGCAGGCGCTGGATCAGGCTGACGATGAACTGGTCAATGGAGGCCCGGAGCGCCTTGTCCGCCATAGTCTCGTCATAACTTGCGGAGCTTCCGAAGCCGAGGGTTTGCTCGGTTTCCTGCTCGGTCCTGCCGGTGCCGGAATCAGCGGTGATGATTTTTCCCGTGGTCACATCCACCACCCGGACATCCACGGTGGCCTCGGCGATCTGGACCTTTTTCTTGTAAACGCCATAGTCCTTGGCTTCTTCCCATTGTCCGAACTGGGTGATGCTGCCGATGATCACGGCTTGGATCCCGACCAGCTTGCCCGGCTCGGCCGCGCTGATGGGATTGATCTTTCCTGATTCAATCAGGTTAAATTCCTTTTCCAGCTCCTTTAAATCAGCGCGCTCGTAAAGCTCGAACAGCCCGCTTTTTTCCAGCTCGGAATAAAGGATGTCCAGAGCGGCCTGGGTCAGCTGGTCCTGGCCGTAGCGCGATTTGTTCTTGAAGGCGAAAATGCCCACCCGCTTCTTGGGGCCGCTGAGCTTGTAGACCGGCCGAGTCGGCGTGGTCATCTCCGGCTCCTTTTTGCTGTTGGCGCAGGAAAAGATCAATGCCGCCAACCCGAGAATCAAAACGGATTGAAAAATATTTTTGTTCATTTCCCGCCTCCCGAGGCTTGCTGTTTTTGATGCACCTTTTTTAGTTCAAGATTCCAGGTCGTGCCTTCTTTGGTGTCCTCCAATAAAATACCCCGGTCCGCGAGTTCGGCCCGGATGGAATCCGCCACGGAAAATTTCTTCTCCAACCTGGCCTGGGCCCGCTCCCGGATCTTCGCCTCAATTTCCTCCGGCTGAAGGCCGATGATGACGATCGCCTTCGTTTTTGCCAGCTCGGTATATCGCGCGGGCTTTTCCTGGAAAAGGCCGATGATCTCCCCCAGCCGGACCAGTTCCTGAAAGCTTTTCCGGAGCAGGCTCGCCCCGGCCGGGTCTTTGCCGAATTTGGGGAGGTCCAGATGCTGGTTGAGCAGTCTGAGGAAATCGTTGAAAAGAGCGATCACCCTGGCGGTGTTGAAATCGTCGTCCATCGCTTCCATGAACTCGGATTCCAGCTTGGCCAGCTTTTCCGAAAGCGGGTTTTGTTCGGCCGGATTGGCCTCCGCGGATCCCAGTTTTTCAATCCGTAAAAAAGCCTGGTAAAAACGCCAGAGGGTCTCCTCGGCCTGGAGCAGGTTATCTTCCGCGAAATCTATCGGACTCCTCCAGTGCGCGGAGGAGTAAAAATATCTCACCACTTCCGGATGGTATCGCTTGAGCAGGTCGCGGATCAGGAGGATGTTTCCTAAAGACTTGCTCATCTTTTCCTGGTTGACCTGGACAAATCCGTTATGGAGCCAGTAGTTGACCATCTTCTTGCCGGAGGCGGCCTCGCTCTGGGCGATTTCGTTCTCGTGATGGGGGAAGATCAAATCCTTTCCCCCGCCGTGGATGTCAAAGGGGTTGCCCAAATATTTAGTGCTCATCGCCGAGCATTCAATATGCCAGCCCGGCCTTCCCGGCCCCCAGGGGCTTTCCCATTTCGGCTCATTAGGCTTGGCCGCTTTCCAGAGCGCGAAATCCAGCGGGTCTTCCTTTGCCTCGTTGATCCCCACCCGGGCCCCGGATTCCAAATCGTCCAGCGCGCGCTTGGACAGACGGCCGTAGGCGTGGAATTTCCGGACCGAGAAGAAGACATCGCCGGCCGAAGGATACGCGAACCCTTTGTCAATCAAGGCCTGGATGGTGGAGATGATCTCCGGGATATGATCGCTCACCCTGGGGGTATGGCTGGGCTTCCGGATCCGGAGAGATTCCATATCCTGCTCGTAACTATTGATGTAGCGCTCCGCGATCTCGGAGGCGGGAATGCCGTCTTTATTCGCCCGGTTAATGATCTTGTCGTCAACATCGGTGTAGTTCCGGACATAAGTGACCCGGTACCCGCGGAACTGGAAATAGCGGTAGATCACATCAAACATCACCGCGGCTCTTCCGTGCCCGATATGGCTGTCGTCATAAACGGTCGGCCCGCACACATACATCCGGACCTCGCCCGGATGAATCTCCTTGAATTCCTCTTTCCGCGCGTTCAAGGTGTTGTAAACTGAAATACCCATTGCTATTTGTCTCCTGTAATTTCTTTCCACACTGTGCGAGCGCCTTCAGGCGCGATCTTCGTGGCGCAGACACTCTGGTCTGCGCACATTTATGCTTTTTTCACCAAACACACCGCAAACGCCGCAATCCCTTCCTTCCTCCCCAGCGCCCCCATCAGCTCCGGCGTGGTGGCTTTCACGCTCACATCTTCGTCTTTTATCCCCAGCGCTTTCGCCAGGTTCTTCTCCATCTGCTCAAGTTTTCCGGCCAGCTTCGGCTCTTCCAGAATCACCATCAGGTCCAAATTCACCGGCTCATACCCCTTGGCCCGGATCAGCTCGCCGCAATTCTTCAACAGCTTCAAACTGTCCGCGTCCTTAAAAGCCGGGTCGGTGTTCGGGAAATGTTTGCCGATGTCCCCGAGCCGGCACGCCCCGAGAAGGGCGTCAGCCGCGGCGTGCGCGACCACATCCGCGTCCGAATGACCGGCCAGCCCGAGCGGGTATTTGAAAAGGACCCCGCCCAGGATCAGCTTCCGTTTTTTTTCAAACCGATGAAAATCTATTCCCAGTCCCACCCGTAAATTCATCAGCCCAACTCCTGCGCGATCAATTCCGCCAGCTTTAAATCCAGCGGGGTGGTGATCTTCAAATTGGTGTCCTCGCCCGGGACCATAAACACCTCCCCGCCCGCCCATTCCATCAGGCCGGCGTCGTCCGTGGTATAAAAGCCGAGGTTCTGCGCCCGCTGATGCGCGTCCAGGATCAGCTCGCGCCGGAAAACCTGCGGGGTCTGGATAGAGAACAGACGGCTCCGGTCCACCGTGCCGATGATCCGTCTCTGCTTCGGGTCTATCTCCTTGATCGTCTCCCTGATCGGAAGGCCCGGGATCGCGGCTCCGGTCTTCTCCGCCTCGGCAATCACCCGCTCAATCAACCCCCGGGTCGGGAACGGACGCACCCCGTCGTGGATCAGGACCAGTTCCGCGGAGGGAGAGCAGGCCAAAAGACCGGCGTAAACCGAATCCTGCCGCTCCGCTCCCCCGACCACGATCCGGGCTTCCCTGCCCGAGAGAATTTCCGAGGCCCTTGCCTGATGCTCGGCCGGGACCACTACAATCATCTCGCTGATCCGGTTGCAGGCCCAAATCCGCTCCACGCTCCAGAGCAAAATCGGCTTGCCCCTGATTTCCAGGAACTGCTTGGGCAAAGAGGCGTTGATCCGCTCCCCTCTCCCCCCCGCAACCACCATCCCGCTGATCATTTCAAGATTCTATCATTTCCCGCCCGGAATTTCTAGCCTTTCAAAATCAGGTTGATTCCGGAGTTGCCGGTTTATGCCAAAACCCCAAGGGCCGCCGATCTTTCGGATGAATGGAGGGATATCGCGGAAGTCCGGCCGGTTTGAATTAATCGTCAGCAGGGCGTTCAAATTTTAAACGCGGCCGAATTCCCGCAAAAAAGTCTCAAATAATCACCCTGGAGTGATTTATTTTTGCCGCTGTTCCGGTTTTATTTTCTATTTTTCAATTGTAGATCAAACCCCGGGATCAGGGGCTGGTATGATTTCATTTCAAAAAAAACCACTGAGGACAGGAGCCAGAGGGAGACCAGGTTGGGCAGGGCCATCATTCCGTTGAGGATATCGCAGAGGTTCCAGACCAGGTCAATTTTAATGCTGGCGCCGACGACCAGGAACAGGCAGAAGGCGTAACGGTAAGGGACCACCGACTTTAGCCCGAACAGATAGGAGAAGGATCGGTCGCCGTAATAAGACCAGGAGATGGCGGTGGAATAGGCGAACAGGATCACGCCGATGGTCACGACCAGTTTGCCGAGGAAGGCGGTATTGAGGACATTGCTCAGGGGGGCCAACCCTTGCGAAAAGGCGGCGGCGGTTAGTTCGGCTCCTCCGATGTGGGAGGGGCCGTGCCAGGCGCCGGTAAGCACCACCACCAGCCCGGTCATTGAACAGATCACCAGGGTGTCTATGAACGGCTCAAGCAAGGCGACATATCCCTCCCGGACCGGGTAGTTGGTCTTGGCGGTGGCGTGCGCGATCGGGGCGGAGCCCATTCCGCTTTCGTTGGAAAAAATTCCGCGCGCCACCCCCATCCGCATCGTGAAGATAAAGGCCGAGCCGAGGAATCCTCCCTTGGCCGCGGTGCCGGTAAAGGCGTCGTGGAAAATCTGGTAAAAGACCGAAGGAATTTTTCCCAGGTTGAGCAGGATGATCGCCATCGCCGCGATGATGTAGAAGACGCACATAAAGGGCACCAGTCTTCCGGTGACCTCCCCGATCCTTCTGATGCCTCCGATGATCACCAGACCGGTCATCAAGGCGATGATGACCCCCGCGCCTACCTTGACCAGGTCAAACCCTCCGACCGGGACGGCCTTGCCGACCAGGCAGGAAAAAGACCTTGCCATCTCCCCGGCCTGGGCCATACAGCCGACCCCGAACGCGGCCACGGAAGCGAAACCGGCGAAGGTCACTGCGAGCCATTTCCAATTTTTACCCAGGCCGTTCTCAATGTAATACATCGGCCCGCCGGAAACGGTCCCGTCCGGGTTGGTCTTGCGGAACTTGACCGCGAGCGTGCAACAGGTGAACTTGGTGGCCATCCCGAGCGCGGCCGTGACCCACATCCAGAACAGCGCGCCCGGACCGCCCTTCTGGATGGCGATCGCCACGCCCGCGATATTGCCGATCCCGACCGTGGCCGAGAGCGCGGTGGAAAGCGCCTGGAAATGCTTGAGGTCTCCGGGATCGTCGGGGTTGTCATATTTGCCCGCGGTGAGCTTGACCCCGTGCCCGAAGCCGAAGATCTGGACCAGCCGCATCCGGATGGTGAGATAGACCCCGGTCCCGAGCAAAAGCGTGACCAGGACATAGCTCCAGAGGAAATCGTCAACTTGAGAAAGCAACTGATTGAAAATTTCCATTTTGGCGGCAATACAGTATCATAATCAAGCCTCAGGCTCAAGCGTCAATTTTTTCCGTTTCCGCCTCCCCCTTGACTTGAAATTTCCCTCCAAAAATTTTAAACTCCGGGGTCCCCGGATGCCAATGGATTTCGCTTGCGGGCTAAAAAATAATTTTTACTTGACGGGGTTTAGGGATCCGGCTAATCTCGGGGGTTGCCAGGGGGAAAAATGGATCGGACTTTGCCACATAATCTGGAAGCCGAACGGGCAGTGCTGGGGGCGCTGCTGTTGGACCCGCGCGCCTTTGATCTGGTGCTGGAGATCATCGGCCCGGACGATTTTTATTCGGAGGCGCACCGTCATATCTATCAGTCAATGGTTGATCTGGAATCCAAGGGCGTGGTGATAGATTTGATCAGCCTGGTGGATAATTTGAAGGGCCGGGGGTCGCTGGAGAAGGTGGGCGGGGAAGTGGTGGTGGGGAGCCTGGCGGACGGGGTGGCCAGCGCGGTCGGGATTGAGCATTGGGCCAAGCTGGTGCGGGAGAAGGCCCTGCTCCGGAGGGTGATCAACGAGGCGGCGCAGGTGATGGAAGAGGCCTACGGAGAGCCGGAGGATGTGGATCTGTTTATGGATTACGCCGAGAACCGGTTCCTGGAAATATCCTCCAAGCACACCGAGCAGAAATTTGTGGCGCTCCGGGAGCTGATGAAAAAAGGGATTGAGATGCTCCAGGAGATCGCGCAACGGAAGCAGCTTCTGACCGGGGTGTCCAGCGGATACAGCGAGTTGGACAAATATACCTCCGGGTTCCAGAAGCAGGAGCTGATCATCATCGCCGGCCGGCCCTCAATGGGCAAGAGCGCGCTGGCTTTGAATATGGCCAGGAACGCCGCGGTGGATTACGGGAAGACCGTGGTTTTTTTCAGTCTGGAGATGGGTTGGGAACAACTCCTGATCCGGTTGATGTCCGCGGAAACCAAGATTGACCAGAACAGTCTCCGGACCGGATTCTTCAAGCCCTTTTGGGAAAAGGTGATCAAGGCCGCGGGTAAACTTAGTCCGGCCAAGCTCTTGATTGACGATTCCAGCGCGCTCTCGGTGATTGAGATGAAGAGCCGGGCACGGAGGATCAAGGCGGAGTTCGGGAGCCTGGACCTGGTGGTGGTTGACTATCTGCAATTGATCAGCCCGGCCCTATTCGGCGGCAAGCGCAGGTCTTCCAGCCGGGAGCAGGAAGTGAGCGAGATCAGCCGGTCGCTCAAGGCGATGGCCAAGGAGCTGAAGGTGCCGGTGATCGCCCTGAGCCAGTTGAACCGACAGGTGGAACACCGGGACGATAAAAGGCCGAGGCTCGCGGACTTGCGCGAGAGCGGCGCGATTGAGCAGGACTCGGATGTGATTATCTTCGTGCACCGGCCCGGGATGTTCTCGGCGCAGCCGGAGCGGAAGGAGAGCCGTCCCGGCGAGCAGTTCAACCCCTATGCCACTCCCGAGGAGGGAATGGACCGGAACATCACCGACGACCGCCTGACCGAGATCATCATCGGCAAGCAGCGGAACGGCCCGACCGGGATTATCATGATGCAGTTCTTAAAGGAGTACGCGATCTTTGAGAGCCAGGACACCAGATACGACCGGGAGAAGATGCCGGAGACGACTTGAGCGTTTGATTGAGGAGCGGGACCGGGCCGCGGATCATAAATTTGATCATTCCCGGGAAAGATGATATAAGAATAGTTTTGAGCCTTCAGACAAGGAGGAGGAAATGAAAAGGATTAAAATAGCATCTCTGGCCGGGACGGTTTTTCTCTGGGTTTTCGTCTCCTGCGGCACGGACCTGAATCTCAGCCCGAGCGCGGTCCCCGACCGGTTCAATGAGAGCATAGATGGTAAAACCAAACCGATCATCCTGCCCAGGGACAAGGACCCGCAACATTTCAATTTCGTCTGGCTGACCGATATGCACATCCGGACGGACCGGAAGGATTATATGCCCGAGTTGGGCAATATCACCGAGCATAATCGCTCCCGGTTCATTATTACCTCCGGAGACCTGACCGACGGCGGCGAGCGGGCCCAATACAATCATATCCTGGTTGAGGAAAGCCAGGACCTGAAAGTGCCGCTTTACTCCGCGCTGGGAAACCACGACCTTTTTGGAGACGGCTGGGAGGAGTTCAAGGACAAGATCGGCCCGAGCACGGCCTCTGTCAAATACGGCAACAGCCAGTTGATCATTCTGGATACCGCCACCTGCGAGGTGGGAAGGGATCAGATGGACTGGCTCAGTGACACCCTCCATCATTCCACCGCCAAGCATAAGTTCATCTTCACCCATTTCTGCCTCTACAATAAAGTGGCGGAACTCCCGATCATCCTCTGCGACCCCGACGAGCGCTTTGAGTTGATCGGCCTGCTCAAGAAATACCAGGTGGACTTCTACCTCTGCGGACACGGTCATTACGCGGAGGAGGTCAAAATCGGAGACACCATCCAGATCCAGGGAGCCACCGCCAGCGCCTGGAACAACCCGGTGAACTCAAAACCGGAGTATTATGTTTTCACCATTGACGGCAACCAGGTGGACTACGACAAGGAATATTTTGAAGATATAGATTTTTAAATAAACAAGGAGCGGCGAGATGAAAAAAAATCTTATCGGTTTGGTGATTTTGATCCTGGTCGCGGTTTCCGCAAAGGCGCAAGAGCAGACGGGCGCAGGGGCGCCTGCGAAAAATCCCGAGTGGGGCTATCAGTTCAAAGGGATTGATTACAATTATGTTATCCGAACCTCCGCCAGCCTGAGCGATACCGACATCCAGCTCTCCAGCGACTACAGCTTTCATCCCACCTGGGTCAACCTCACCCCCGGGATTGAAATGGATTTTTCCAACCCCGGTCTCACCCGCTATTTCCTCCAGGAGCGGATCAACCTCTCCAAATACAACTCGGTGGTGGCAAGGATGAATCACCTGCAATACGAGAGATGGGAAGTGGGAGCCAATTTCGTCAACCTGTATTTCCAGCAAATCCGCCCCAACCTGAGCTGGGCCTTGGGCGCCGTTTATATCGCGCAGTTATTGGATGATTGGAGGAATCCTCTCAATTTTAACGACGACCTCTATCAGCTCCGCATGCTTTATCAGGTCGGATACACCTGGAGGTTTCGCCAAAATAAGATTGACTTCAGCATCGGCGCGGAAAATTTCACCCCCTATGAAAATTACGGATACGACCAGCTCGGCCCATACTTCCAACTCGGCTATCAGATCTCCCAACGAACCCATCTCGCCGCGATGGCCGATATGAGAATGGTCGGCTTGGGAACCGCCCTCCCTCACCTGGAACGCGAAACCTATTCGCTGATGATTGACTGGAGAAATTTGCCCAAAAAACCCAAAACCGCCCAATAGAGAGAAACCAGGAACGGGAAACCAGGAACGACGGACAAACCGCGGCCTCGCCCGGATGTTTGTTTGGGGACAAGCCCGGGGCATAAAACATCAGCGCTGAAAATTTCAGCCGGGCGGCACAAATTTCCGCCCAATCCGATCACCCGATCAACTTATCCCGAATCCCGGTTCCCCTGGTTGCTCGTTTGCCGTCGCTCTCATTCTACATTCGTTCCAGCGGCTTCACTCCCAGCAGGGTCAATCCCCGGGCCAATACTTCTCGGGTGGAATCCACCAGGAGTAACCTTGGGGCCTCGCTATCTCCGGACCCGAGCACGCGGTGGTGGTTGTAAAATTGATTGAAGGCGCCGGTCAATTCAAAGAGATAGTTGCAGATGATAAAGGGCTCGTATTCGCGCCTGGCGAGTTGGACGATTTCCGGGAATAATGACAGCTTCTTGAGCAACTCCCTGGTCTCGGGCTCGGAAAGAAAATTGAAATCAACCTCAGGACCGGGCGGTTTCCCGGCTTTTCTCAGGATGCCAAAAATACGCGCGTGGGTATATTGGAGATAGGGCCCGGTCTCGCCGTCGAAATTCAAGACCTGGTCCCAGTCAAAGCTCAGGTCCCGCTCGCGGCGGTTCTTGAAGTCATTGACCAGCAGGGCGCTGATCCCGATCTGCTCGGCCAGTTGGTCCTGGTCAACCCCCGGACTGAGCTTTCCGGCCTGGATATTCTCGGCGATTTTTTCCCGCGCCCTATCCTTGGCCTCGTCCAGCACCTGTTCCAGGAACACCACTGCTCCTTTCCTGGTGCTCAATCCCTGGATATGCCCGAACTTGATATGATGGAGACGGTCGGTCCAGGGATACCCCATCTTCTTGAGCAAGAGGAATAACTGCCGGAAATGCAGCTCCTGCGGACGGCCCACCACATATAAGATTTCCTCCGGCTCAAATTTCTCAAACCGGTAAATCGCCGCGGCCAAATCCCGGGTGGCGTAAAGGGTTGCCCCGTCCGATTTCCTCAGTAAAACCGGGGGCAAGTCCTCCGCCACCCTCACCATTTCCACATTGTCCTCGCCGGTCTCCAGCAGACGCGCGTCCCGGAGTTGATCCAGCGCCGGCCCCATCTTGTCGTTATAGAAACTTTCTCCCCAGTAATAATCAAACTCTATCCCGAGCCGGCCGTAAACCTTCTTGAACTCCTCCAAACTCAAGTTCCGGAACCGCTCCCAGAGCTGATAGGTCTCCGGGTCCCCGGCCTCCAGCTTCTTGAACCATCCCCGCGCTTCTTCCTGATACGCCGGATTTTCAGAGGCCTGCTTATTATAATTTATGTAGAGCTGGAGCAAATACCCGATCGGCTGTCGCTTAAGCTCATCCTCGTTCCGGTCCTTGCTCCAGGCCGAAAGCACCATCCCGAACTGGGTGCCCCAGTCGCCCAGATGGTTGATCCGGATCGGAAGGTATCCCAGGAACTGATAGATCCGGGCCAAAGATTCTCCGATGATGGTTGAGCGGAGATGCCCGATATGGAAGGGCTTGGCGATATTGGGGGAAGAGTAATCAATCACCACTGTTTTTCCCTTGCCGGAATCAGCGGCGCCGTATTGATTTTTTTCCAGGAAAATTTTCCGCAGCAGCTTGCCGGAAAAAACCGGCAGGTCCAGGAAAAAATTCAGATATGGGCCGTTGGGCTCGGCCCGGGAAAAAAGGGTTCCGGACAAATCCAAATCTCGCGCCAGGTCGCCGGCGATTTTGGCGGGGCTGGACTTTTGGGCTTTGCCCAGATCAAAACAGGGGAAGGCCAGGTCGCCCATTTCCGGGCGGCGCGGGGTTTCAAACAATTGCAGCGCCCGTTCCTTTTCCAGGCCGGTCCGATCCGCGAGCAATTTGGCGAGTCCGGCCTTGGCTTCCCGTAGCATCGCTTGCATAGTATCTGATTTGGTTGGTTTTGCAAAAGCAAGAAAGCAAGATAATATAATAAGATGGATCGGAAACCGGCCGACTGGCAGGGCAGGGAAAAGAGAAGGCATCCGCGCAAGGGGGTGTGGCTGGAGATTTATTACGAGCAGATGGGGGATTTCTTCAATGATTACGCGGTCAACCTGAGCCGGGGCGGATTGTTCATCAACACCCTCCGGCCGATCCCGATCGGGACCGAGATCAAACTCCGGTTCGCGGTTCCGGACAAGAGGGACGCGGTGGAAACTTCGGGAAGAGTGGTCCGGATCGTTGACCGGAACGATTCCAGCGGACATCCGCCCGGAATCGGGATTGAATTCAACGCGCTTTCCGAACGCGATATCGTCCTGATCAACAGTTTGTGGGAAGATAGTTTGAAAGAAGCGGGAGGGAGAAGGAACTGAATTGAAGCGTTGCCCCAAATGCAAGATGGTGCACTCGGACGCGGACTATTTCTGCCGGAGATGCAATGTAGACCTGGCCACCGGAGAGCCGGCGCCGCTCCGGGCTATCCGCAAAAAATCTGGGGAGGAAGTCCTGCGGGAAAGAATCCGGAATTCCGGAAACCTGGTGAAGAGGCCTTTGGCCTTTCTCAATAAAACCGCGGCCAAAATCCTGGCCAAGTTCCCGGCTCCCAAGCTGGAGCCCAAGGAGTCCGAGCAGGTGAATGCCCTGATCTATTGTATGAGCTGCGGGGGAGAGATGAAGCCGGCCGCGGTGCCGTATTACGCCGGCTGGATGATCTATCCCTTCCTGGCCCTGGCCGCGATCCTGTTCGGACTGAGCTTTATCTTCCGGGCTTTGATCATCCCCGGGATTTTGAGCGTGGCCGCTTTTGTGGTTTACCTGCGCCTGCGCGAGGAACTCTGGCTCTGCGGCGAATGCGGGAGCTATCACAAGCGGAGGAAGAAGAAGCCGAAGCCTGCTGGTCAGGGGACTGAAATCCGCCCGGCCTGAGACCGTGGTCCCTGGTTTTTGCTCGGAGCGTTGTCCAGCGCGGAGACCGCGTATTCAAAACCGCCCTTAAGCTTTTTGGCCTGCCGGTCAAAATATTGATTGTCTTTGATCGGTTCCGGCGTGAGCTGGTTCCAGGCATCGGCGCCCGGCCGTTTCCGATAGACCAGATACCCGAGCAGGTCCGGCTCCGGGGAATTGAACCACCTGAGCAATACCCCCTGGTCCGTAAGCGTCACCGCCAGCCCGCGCGTCCGTGCCGGGGGGATTAAGTCAACCGGAGTCGCCGACAACGCGGCGCAGGCGCTCTCCAGCTGCGGATAGTTCTTCTGGAGCAGGTCCGAGCGCAGGCAATAAAAATATTCCTTCCCATTGTCCAGGCCCGCATCCGGGTATTTGTCCTCCGAGACCGGGCCGGGATTGATCGGCCGCCCCAAAAATTGGTCCGCCTGCGTGGAGCGATAAATATTGTAAGCGAGTCCCGGAGCCGCGCTCCAGGACAGGTCCACGAATTTATCCCCGGGCCGGGCCTGGAAATTTTCAGGCGCGGATGGGATCAGAGGCACATTGATCCAGGCGGTTTTGCCCGGCTCTCCCGCGAACCCGGATTGGGACACCCCGATCACGGCGTAGCCATATTCAAACCCGGCCTGGAGAGTGCAGTCCTGCAAACCAACCTCTTTGCCCGAAGTCTCAAAAACCTTTTCCATCCCTTGCCCGGCCGCATCCCCGCCCGCCTGTTCGGTCCGCTCGATCCGGTATTTGTCCGGCAATTCCAGCCCCGGATACTTCCAGCTTAATTCCGCGCACCGGTCCCGCGCCATAACCTTAAAGTCTTTCACCGCCGGCGGGAATATTTTTTCCGGAGGCGCCGGCGGCTTCTTGATCCCGCAGGAAAAGAAAAAAAACAGGGCGGCCGCCGGGAGCAATATTTTTCCGAAATCAGCCGGGGCAATTTTCATTTTTTAACCAGGGCCTTGACCCGCTTAATCTGCTTCCTGACTTCTCCCGCCGCGGTCCCGCCCGGACCCGATTTCGCTTTTATGCTCGCTTCCAGCGAGAGCAGTTTTAAAACATCCTTCCCGAAATTCCCGCTCGCGGCTTGGAATTCCTTCAAGCTCAGGTCCTCAAACCGCTTTCCCGTTTCCTCGCAGGAGCGGACCAGCCGGCCCACGGCCTGATGCGCCTGCCGGAACCCCATTCCCTTTTTCACCAGGTAGTCGGCCAGGTCGGTGGCCAAAATAAACCCGCTCCGGCAGGAACGCAGCATCGCCTCCCGGTCCGGCCTCAATCCCGCGATCAGGAGCCTTGCGATCTCCAGGGATGATTTCAGCGTGTCCGCGCAATCAAACACCGCTTCCTTGTCCTCCTGAAAATCCCGGTTGTAAGCGAGGGGAGTGCCTTTCATCATCGCCAGCAAAGAAACCAAATCACCGAACACCCTCCCGCTTTTTCCCCGAACCAGTTCCGCGGAATCGGGATTTTTCTTGTTCGGCATCATGCTGCTTCCGGTGCAGAGCGATTCCGACAGCTCAAAGAACCCGAACTCGTCCCTGCTCAGCCAGACCAGCTCCTCGCAGAGCCGGCTCAAATGCAGCATCAAGATGGAACCGGCCGAGACAAACTCTATCAAGAAATCCCGGTCCGAAACCGCGTCCAGGCTGTTTTGGGTGATGCCTTTGAAACCGAGCGATTTGGCCAGGAAAGTCCGGTCAAGACCATAATTGCTCCCGGCCAGCGCCCCCGACCCGAGCGGGCAGAGATCGGTCCTTTGATATACCTCGCCGAATCGCTCCCGGTCGCGGAGCAACATCTCCGCGTAAGCCAAAAGCCAGTGCGAGAACAGGATCGGCTGGGCCGCGCGGGTGTGGGTGAACCCGGGCATAATCAATCCCAGATGCTTCTCCGCCTGTTTCGCCAGTTCTCCGATCAACTCCCGGAGCAACCCGTCCATCCCCCGGAGCTGGTCCTTGAGCCAGAGCCGCTCGTCGTTCACGACCAGATCGTTCCGGCTCCGGCCCGTATGCAGCTTGCCCGCGGCCTCCCCGATCAGCTCAAACAGCCGCGCCTCTATATTCATATGCACATCCTCGCGCTCCGGACGGAACCGGAATTTGCCCTCCCGGATTTCACCCTCAATCCGGTTCAGGCCCTTTTTAATTTTGGCCGCGTCCGCCCTGCCGATGATCCGGTTGCGACAAAGGGTCTCAATATGCGCAAGCCCGGACCGGAGATCGTAAAGAGCCAGCCGTTGATCGTAGCTCACGCTCTCGCTGAATTGCTCCAGCTTCCGATCCGTCCCCTGCTTGAACCTCCCCGACCAGGCCTTCTTCATCTTCTTCTCCTTTAATTCCTTCCCCCGATTTTAAACTGGAAACCCGGTCCAGGTCAATTCCCGGACGGATCTTTTGTATTGCCAAAACGAAAATGTCATCCCCTGACTACAAAGAGATTTGGCACGACAACCAAAATTGCGGGGCGCAAGAAACGAGGAAAAAATGGCGAGGGTGAGCCGTGACTTGGTAATTCGGCAAACCGCTTACTGCCTACGGGAGCGGCTAAGCCTTGGCCCTTGGAACCTTGTCCGCCATTACATAGGCGTCCACTGTCGCGTAAACCCAGACCACCATAACCACCGCGAGCAGCCACCAGTTCTGCGCCCAGGCCTGGTTGTGGAGATGGGCGATCAGTTTCGGATCAAGGTTGAGCGCAGCGACATCCTCCGCCCCCTCCGGCAGGATGGTGTGATAGGTCAGCAAAAAGATCCTGACCATCAGCCAGCTCAAGAGCGCCGCAATCGCCACGATCAGGCCCGCTCCTTTGGCGCGCTCTTTGTTGTATAATTGCCCCATCCCCGGGCAGGCCAGCCCGCTTAATAATGCGGCTTTGACTGGGGGGTTCATAATTCGGCTTTGCCCGCCTCGGCCGGCTTTTGTTTCGCAGCCTGCTTCTTGGCCGCGGCCTGGATCGTGAGCGAGAGCGACAATTTTCTTCCCGCGGTCAGGGTCGGGTCAAAGACGCGGACAAAATCAATCGCTTCCTGCGGAGGGACCGGCGTGGTGTTCAGGTTGTCCGCGATTTTCAGTTTCCAGGGAACATCCTTCCGCACATCTTCCGCGTTCACCCCCGGATGCAGCGATACCAAAGTCAGCTCGCGCTCCGGGGCCGGGAAATGGAAAACGGCCTTGGTGCTGATCAAAACCTCCGGACCGGTTTCCGGAAGACCGGCGCGTTTCCTGCTGTCGCCCCCCGCGAGCCAGCCGGGGGTGGTGAAATAATCCAGCTTGTTGACAAATTTTCCGCCCCGCATGGTGAGCACCACCCGCTTGGCGTATAGCGCAAAGTCCGGCGCGCCCCCCGCTCCCATCATCCTCATTTTGGGATGACGGTAGTCGCCGATCGCGGTGGAGTTCATATTGCCGAACTTGTCAATCTGTCCCACCCCCAGGAAGCAGAGGTCCACAAAACCGCGGTTGAGGATGGTGGTGAAAATATCCATCAGGTCGCACGAGTAACTGTAGCCGCGGGTGCAGGTCGGGTCCGCGATGTGGAGGGGAGAGCGGAAGGGCGCCACATCCACCAGACCGGCCTCGGTCATAAGCACGGCGTTCGGGGCGTGGAAAGTTTTGGCCAGCGAGCAGGCCACGATCGGGATGCCCTGTCCCATCACCACCTTGTCCCCGTCCTGGATTTCCAGGGCCGCGTTATAGATCATCAGCTCCGAGAGCGTGAACCTTATTTTTCTTCTATTTCCCATTCCATGACCTCCCCCTGTTTTTCCAAAACCTGGTCAAATTCCGAACGGGTCATACCCAAAGCTTCCGAATATCCGCGCTCGTCCCAGACCGAGAAATTGGCCGAGCCCAGATCAGCCGGGTAGCTCGGATGCGTGCGCGCGCGCAGCCTGCTTAACGGGGCCTGACCAAACCGCTCCACATAATGAGCGAGGTATTCGGCGCGGCCCGCGCAATCGTAAACCCATTCCTTGAGAAAAGACTGCATGCTCACCGCCGTGATGTTGTGCATGAAAAACATCGCCCGGAAGCCGTAGTCGGTGTTGTATGCCCCGAGCGCCTCAGCCGGATGCGCCCCCCACGGCTCCTCCACCACCGCGTCCACCCGGAAGCCCGGGATCAAGGTCAAATGCGGGCTGAACCGGACCACATCGTGGTCAACGATCTGCTCCGTGCTCACGATGATCTTCTTGCACGCGAGCGACGCCCACTTGCTGTTGCCGATGCTTCCCCAATACTGCGCGTTCCCCTCCCGGTCGCAGCGCTGAACATGGATCAACGCCACATCCGGGTTAGCCCCCTTCACCACCACCGTGTCCTCTCCCGAGAACGGGTCCTTCACCACCTTGAACTTCTCGCCGCCCAAAATGGTGGAAATCTTGAAAATATCGGTCTCGCGGATGCCTTTCAAAACCGGAATGAAATTGTAGCCCATGGCCCCGGCCCAGAGCATGGCCAGAACCGCGAAGTTGGAAAGGTCTTCAACCTCCAGACGGCCCTCATTGAGCGCCCGATCAAATTCCCCGTTCGCCCACTCGCCCCCCGCCCGGAAGTTGTAAGCCGTGATGATCTTTTTGGTGCAGCCCGCGCCGATCAACAGGTCCAGCTCTTCAATCCCGCTCTGGCTCCAGACCAGCAGGTCCTTCTTTTTCTGCCGGATCAGCTCGTGGATCAGAGCGAACGGAGTGGAGTGGAGAAAGTTGGCGATGGAAATGGAACACCCGTCCGGAACAAATTTCCCGATCGCATCGGCCGCAGTCATAACCTTGGATACCTTTACATCTCCCATTTTTATACCCCAAAGGAACTTCAGGACTGACTTTATTCTGATTCCAAAATTTCCCAAAAGCAAGCTACGCCGAAACCGGCCGTCCTTCACTTTTGCGTAACGAGGCCGTTTCGGGTTCACTTGCGTTACGGCTCGCGGGTTCGCTCGGCAGGGCTTCGGCTGGAAGGATTACTCCCCCAACCGCCTGCTTCGCTAACTGGCGAATAAGCAATTCCAGTATGACCTCCTTTCAGATCATCAGATCAGCCAAAATTCCTGGCGAACCCGAGGACACCGAGGGCACAGAGAAATTCGGCTTTCATAGATGGCCCTAAGGCTCCTTAAATTTGCAAAACCTCAATAAAATCAGGCGGTTAATTAAATTCAAGACAAATTGATTAAATCGATTCTTAAAAACCCGCGCAGTTAGTAATAGAAGATGGCTTCCGTACCCCTATCACCTTAATGGCCCAAGGAGTTACTTTATTAACAAGTTCTAATGATTGCTTTTGTATAATGTTGTCAGGAGGATAAATTTAAATGGACCAAAATGGGACATATCGAATATATTGGAATATTTTCTTAACTATCAGAGGCTTTTCTTAGAAGCAGGGCAAATCATTTTCAATGAGTCCATAACTGACCCACAATATACAAACATTAATAAATTTAGGAGGATTATAATGAAAGTTCATGTTTATTATCGAATTCATGGTAGAGATAATACCGAACACCTTTCTATTAGTCGAGACGGATTAAAGATATATGAGAACTCGAAGGGAGGACCAGTCAAAGAATCTGTCGAATTAGACATCCTTTGCAATGATAATTGTAGCGATAAGGAAATATTAAAGCTGATCTCCCGTTTCTTTGAAAAATTGAATTCCATTTACAAGGATAAGAGCTAGCGAGCAGGAATTTGCAGGCTTAATTATTATCAATTGCCCACCTTGAACCCGGAGGGCTTCGGAGACATTCTTGAGATATTGCGCGAGTGCCAGAAACTCATTTTGGACCGAATCATTTTTTTCGGCTTGGGTCATGTTTCTCCTACTAAACTTAGTTTGGGGTATCAAGGAGATACATGACCCATTTGGGGGACAGGTGTCAACTCAAGTCGTAACTACGGCATAGGAGGTTATGAAACAAGTTCTATAAAAGCCCTCCCTCATTTATTTAGCAGAATTACAAATATCTTTCCCGGTTCTATCTATATAAATCTGCTTTCCGCCAATCGCCACCTTCGCCAGACCCTCGTAAAAATCCTCAGCACTATCAAACTGCTGCGGATTGATTACATATTTGCCACTTTTATCAATATATCCAGCCTTTCCGCCGATGTTC
>CAIYYW010000314.1 GCA_903930515.1 uncultured delta proteobacterium
GATCGTCCTGATCGTGCTCCTGATCCGGTGGCTGGCGATCGAGCCGTTCCGGATCCCGAGCGGGTCAATGATCCCGACCCTTTTGGTCGGAGACCAGTTGATGGTGAACAAGTTCACCTACGGATGGCAGATCCCCTTCACCACCAAAAAGCTGACCAATTTCAAACAGCCCGAGCGCGGAGAGATCATTGTGTTCAAGTTCCCCAATAATCCGCGCGAGGATTATGTCAAGAGGGTGGTCGGTCTTTCCGGAGATGAATTGATGATGCGCGACGGCGTTCTGTTCATCAACAACAAGGAAGTCCCGCGTCAGTATGTCAGCCCCTACACCGGCCCGACCGACGGCGGCTTTTGCGACCAATACGACCTTTATATGGAACAGCTGGACCGTCACGAGCACCAGATGATCCTGTGCCACCGAGCCCATCTCGGGAATGATTACGGACCGGTCCAGGTCCCCGAAGGGTTCCTGTTCGGGATGGGGGACAACCGCGACAACTCCTCCGACAGCCGCGACTGGGGGTTCATCCCCAAACAGAACATCAAGGGCCGAGCCCTGTTCATCCATCTCCCCTTGAATCCACAAAACCACTACCTGCCGAGATGGAACCGGTTCTTCAAGATGATCAGGTGAACCCGGGGCTGGAGCCTTCAGCCGTCCGGATGGTTAATGCTCGCCGGGGCGGTTGATCGGATCCGGAGACGATGATGGAAAAGAAGTGGAAAGAACTGGCGGAAGCGGCCAAAGCCGAGTTGAGCGACTACCCGCTGCTGTTCAAGAAGGCGCGGCGGTCGCTTTCGGAGGATGAGCGGGAATCGGCTTCGGCGCTGATCAAGTCGGTGCGGCAATCGTTCTCGGACCGGGACGAGGCCGGTCTGCAAAAGAGCCTGGCCGGGTATCAGGCCTTCAAGTCCAAATATTTTTCGCGCATCCATTTCAACCGTTATTGGGAAACCGCCAAGGAAATCTTCTGGGTGGCGCTGGTCGTGCTCTGCATCCGCTGGATCCTGATCGAGCCCTACCGGATCCCCAGCGGGTCCATGATTCCCACGCTCCTGGTGGGAGACCAGTTGATGGTCAACAAGCTGACTTACGGGGTGCAGATCCCCTTCACCACCAAAGCGCTGTTCACGCTCAAGACCCCCAAGCGCGGGGATGTGATTATATTCAAATATCCGCCCAAGCCCACGGAGCCGGCCTATGTCAAGCGGGTGGTCGGCCTGCCCGGCGACGAGGTGATGGTCCGGCAGGGCCAACTCCTGATCAACGGCCGCGAAGTCCCGCGACAACCGGCCGGGGTTTACACCGGGCCCAATGACCGCAGCCCCTGCTCGAGCATGTACCGGTTCGTGGAGAATCTGGACGGGGTGAGCCACAATATTCTGCTCTGCCATGGGAGCCACGAGGCGGATAATTTCGGGCCGGTCCGGGTTCCGCCTGGGAATTTGTTCGGCATGGGCGACAACCGGGACAATTCGGCGGACAGCCGCACCTGGGGCTTCATCCCGCTTGGCAACCTTAAGGGCCGAGCCTTGTTCATCCATCTCCCCTTGAATCCACAAAACCACTACCTGCCGAGATGGACCCGGTTCTTCAAGATGATCAGGTGAAATTTTCCTGGATTTTGATTCAAATTCGGTGACGGAGGAGTCCATGAAAAATTTCCTTTTCAGCCTCTCGGTCTTGATCTGCCTTTTGATACAGTCCGGCTTGCCCGCTCAGGCCGCGGATGAGGAATTTTGTTCCGCGCCGATCAAAACTGCGCAAGGCCCGGTGATGGGCAGGAAGGAAAAGTCCGCGCACGTTTGCGTTTACCAGGGCATTCCCTATGCGGCGCCGCCGGTGGGGGAGCTGCGCTGGAAACCTCCCCAACCCGCGTTGAAAAGAGCATCAGCTTTGATCGCAACCGAGTTCGGCCCGCAATGCCCGCAGGCAAAAGGCAATACCCTGGAGCTGCTGGTCGCCGGTTCAATGAAGCAAAGCGAGGATTGCCTGTCCCTAAATATCTACCGCCCGGCCGCGGCTGGCGCGTTGCCGGTCATGGTCTGGATCCATGGCGGGGACTTGCTCCAGGGGTCCGGTTCCTCCGGGATGTATGACGGCAAAATTATGGCCGGCGAAAAAAAACTTGTGCTCGTGACCATCAACTACCGGCTCGGGCCGTTCGGCTATCTCTATCATCCGGCCCTGGCCGCTGAAGACGCGCATCAAAGCTCGGGCAATTATGGGCTGATGGACCAGGTGAAGGCTTTGGAATGGGTGAAGGAAAATATTTCCGGTTTCGGCGGAAACCCGGAGAACATCACCATTTTCGGTCAGTCGGCAGGCGGATGGTCGGTCTGTCATTTGCTGGCCTCGCCTCTGGCAAAAGGACTTTTCCTGCATGCGATCATTATGAGCGGCGGGTGCGAGTGCGCAAGGACCGTTGAACAGGGAGAGAGCTACGGCAGGGAATTTGCCCAGCGGCTGGGATGCGATGGAGCCGATGTCGCGGCGTGTCTGCGCTCAAAGCCGGCCCCAGAGGTAGTCGCGGCCATGGGCAAGGACTGGCAGGAAATGCTCGGGATATTTTTCCCGCATGTTGACGGATACGCGCTCAAGGAAATGCCCCTGGAGGCGCTCCGCTCCGGCAGATACAACCAGGTGCCGCTGATGGCCGGGTCAACTCGGGACGAGTTCAAGCTTTTTGCCAATGAGATCAAAGGAAGAAACAGCAAGACCTTGCCGGAGCTTAAGTCCGCCACGGAAAAATATATGAGCGCGAAACTGGGGGATGAGCTGTTCACGCTCTACCCTCCGGATCAATATCCCAAGCCCAAGGACGCGGTTTATGACGCGGTGGGAGACGCTTATATCGGCTGCCCGACCTTCCGCGCCGCGGCGGCCGCGAGCAAGTTCCAGCCAGCCTATTACTACCGGTTTGATTTTGACGAATTGATTTTTTCCAAAATGATCGGCGCCGCGCACGGTTTGGACTTGCCCCTGGTTTTCGGAAACTATGGAGATCCGCCGATGAGCCTGCTTTATACGGGCGGTCAGGAAAAAAAGGCCGCACAGCTCTCGGAAATTATGATCGGCTATTGGACTGATTTTGCCAAGACCGGAAACCCGACCGGCCCGGGCCTGCCCGACTGGAAGCCCTATGCCGGTGCCGCAGGCGCCCGGCTAATCCTTGATCTGCCGGTTGGCTCAAATAAAGAACAGATGCTGGAAAAATGCGACTATTGGGCAAAACAACCGATTATGGTGCATTGAATACAATCCGGGGAGCGCTTCCGCGTCGCCCCAGGCGCCCGCTATTCGTGGCGCAGACACTTTTGTCTGCGCGCTATCTTTAAACCCCGCAGGGTTACGCCCGGCGTAACGGGGCAGGGTCAAAATAAACCTCGTTCCTCCGGATCAGGCCGGCCTGATCAAACTGCACCAAACAAACCCCGACGCGCTCCACAACTTTCTCCCCGACCGGGATTTTGGCCAGCCATTTGTTCAAAAATCCCCCCTCCATCGGGATCCCCTCAATCTGACTCCAGACCCAATCCGGGTTATGACCGAGCAGTCGGCTAAAATATTTCAGCAATGCCCCTTTGCCCTTTACCCCCTCCGGCATTGCCGGGTCCAAATAAAAAGCGTCCTCCGAGTAGTACGCCGCCAATTTCTCCGGATCATTCCCGCTCCACGCCGGCAACCACCTGCCGGCAAACTCCGCGGCTTGTTCCTTGGTCAGCATCATTATTCTCCCCCATTCTTCTTCATAACGCGTGAACGGAAAATTAGAATATCATGGCGCGGGCAAAGCGGCCATCCTCAAAGCCAGGCTCAGACGCTCTGCGGCGAACAATGTTTTTTAATCGCATTTTCAGGGTTTAATCAGGTTTTGAATTTGCTCCGGGAAAGGATAGAGGAAATTACGGTCCTGCAAAGTTCCGCCGTTGATCCGGGGGGCCATTCCGGAATATTCGCCCATAGTGACGCTCCGCCATTCCAGGCAGTTCTCGCAATCCTCGGGCTGGAAGTTATAGACGATGCCGTTTTCAAAAACCCGGACCAGCGCAAACCCCGCGGGATATTCCTTGGTGGTTGGGACCAGGATTTGCGGAATTTCGCGGCCGCCCAATTTGAGCAACCCTATTTTCGCGCCGTGTTTGTGGCCGTAGAAGCAGGCGATAATTTGCGGATAGGCCGATAAAATATCCAGGAATTTCTTCCGGTCATTCTTATTGATGCCGGCCCCGCCCAAGGCGAGCGGATAGTGGCTGAAGATAAAACTCGGCACACCCGTGTGTTCCTTCAGGGTATTCTCCAGCCAAGTCCATTGCTCGGGCGTGATCTCCTCCCAGCCGTCCTTGAGCCGGATTGAGTCCAGGCAGATGAACAGGAACCCGCCCTGCTTGAAAGCGTAATAGCTCCGCTCCAGATGGAACGCCTTTTTGAACCAGTCCTCCGGCTCCGCGCCCTGCCGGTCGTGGTTCCCGCGCAAGGGATAATAAGGCATTTGTAATCCATCTAACATTTGTTTGGCCAGTTTAAACTCGGCCTCCGTGAACCAGCTGGTCAGGTCTCCGTTCACGATCACCAGTTCCGGGCTCAGCCCGTTGATCTGTCGGACCGCGCTTCTGTTGGTGAAATTCCAATACGGGTCATTGGGGTCTTTCCATTTGAAGCCCGGAGTCAGCGACGCCTTTTTGGCCCCGGGCAAGAGCATCAGCCCCGCGGCCTCTTCGTTAATGTGAAGGTCGTTCATCACCGCGAAGCTGAAAAGCAACTTGCCGTCCGGCAGGGTCAGGGTGGTCAATTTTTCCGGCGACAGGGGCGTCTGCCCGGATATTTCTTTGCCGCACTTGATCTGATAAAAGTATTCGGTCCCGGGCTTGAGCCCATTGACCTTGAGCAGATGAAACAAACCTTGTCCGCCTTTTTCCTCCTGACTCTGATCCCGCCGGGAAATTTGCCCGCCGTATTCTACCCGGCAGCCTGTTGCCTGGTCCGTTTCCCAGTAAAGCGTGAACGAGTCCTCGGTGACGGTGAGCAGTTCCGGGCGGGAAATTTTCGCGGCCAAAAAAGAAGGGAACCAGCCGATCAGAACGATGGAGAAAAGGATTCTCAGGCGGATCCGCCCTGCCGGTCCTGCCTTAAAATTCCAGGGCGAAAGAAAAACCGCGGTTGAATTCAGTCTTCGCATTCGTCCGGCTCATCGCGCGTGAACAGGACAAAGGCCATTGCCGGCCGCTTGGTCCCATCCCGCATCGCGAACTGGATCCCCTCTAGGTTCCAGCCCTCGCCCACCTTCTCGTTGATCACCTCTTCCAGACGCTGATCGGTCACGGTGGAAACCTCCACCACTTTGTAGAAAAGCGACATCGGAAATATTTTATTCCGAAAGTCCGGGGTTTTGCAAGGCGCGTAAAATCCGAGCGCGGTTTTGGGGGGAATTGTTGGTTCCAGGGGGATGGAGCAAAAAGGGCCTTTGGCCCTCCCGGTGATATTAAAATTGCGAAAAGGTGCTAAGATAAAATATCAGTTCTTGACACTTTGACCTACGGGGATGGGGAAATAAAATGGAAAATATGGTGGAAAAACTGATCGGGGAAAAATTCGGGGCCGAGTTCGGGGACTGGCCGGTGGGAGATGACAAGCCGGCGATCATTTTCGTTCACGGCGCCGGGGGCTCGCATTTGATGTGGCTGGGCCAGTTGGCCTATTTCCGGAAGCAGTATCACACGGTTTCGGTGAACCTTCCGGGACACGGCCTTTCTCCGGACAAGGGCCTGGAGAGCATCGGCGGGTACGCCGATTTTGTGCTGGACTTCGCGGACCAGATCAAGCTCCGGCGTTTTCTCTTGGTCGGCCTGAGTATGGGCGGCGCGATCGCGCAGGAAATCGCGCTCAAATCGCCGTCTCGGATCTCGGGCCTGGTCCTGATCAGCACCGGCGCCAGGCTCAAGGTGATGCCGGAGATTTTCAAGATGATCCGAGAGAACTGGCCGGCCTATCTGCAGATGTTTCCCAAATTCGCCTTTTCCAAAAATGTGAAGGAGGCGGTGTTGAAGCTGGCGTTGGAGGACCTTTCCCGGCGCGCTCCCGCGGTGGTGGAGGCTGATTTCCGCGCCTGTGACAGCTTTGATCGGAGGGAGCAGGTGAATGGGATCCAGACGCCGACCCTGCTCATTTCTGCCCGGCTGGACCTGCTCACTCCTCCGAATTATATGGATTTCCTGCACAGCCGGATCGCGGGATCAAAACTGGTCCGGATTGAGGACGCCGGTCATATTGTCAATTTGGAAAAGCCGGAGGAAGTGAATAGGGCGCTCTCGGATTTTTTCCGGGAGCACTTGCCAAAGGAGAGTTGAATGGATTTGTTGGACCGGTTGAAGGATGCGCGGAAAAAGGGGAAGCCCGTTTTCTGGGACGGCGCCATGGGCACGCAACTGATCGGACGGGGCCTGGCGGGACAGGCGCCGGAGCTGTGGAATTTGGAGAGGCCTGATGAAATCCGGGAGATTCACCGGGACTATGTGTTGGCGGGTTCCGATGTGATCCAGACCAACACCTTTGGCGCGAACCGGCTCAAGCTCAAGGGCGCGGGCCTGGAGAGCCGTCTTTACCAGATCAATCTTTCCGCGGTGAAGCTCGCGAAAGAGGCTGCGGGGGGAAAGGCCTTGGTGGCCGGAGACATCGGCCCGACCGGGGAGATGATGGAGCCGATGGGGAGCCTGACTGTGGAGCAGACCGAAGCCGCGTATCAAGAACAGGCCAGCATCCTGGCCGAGGCCGGGGTGGACCTGTTCAACATTGAGACGATGTTTGATTTGGCAGAAGCCCAGGCCGCGATCCGAGCGCTCAAGTCGGCGGCGCCGAGGATCCCGGTGGCCGCGGAGATGACTTTCAAAAAGAACCGCCGGGGATTTTTCACGATGATGGGGGTAAGCCCGGAAAAGGCGGTCCGGGGGATGGCGGAGGCGGGAGCGGAAGTGGTGGGGGCCAATTGTTCCATCGGTCCGAAGGAGATGGTGGAATTGGTGCGGGAATTGAGGGCGCATACGGTCCTTCCGATCCTGGCCCAGGCCAATGCCGGGGACCCGAAGCTTGAGCACGGGAAAGAGGTTTACGGGGTGAGCGCGAAGCAGTTCGCGGAATTCGCGAGGCCGACTTTTGACGCGGGCGCGGAGGCGATCGGGGCCTGCTGCGGAAGTTCTCCGGAGTTCATCCGGGAAATGGCGGCGAGGTTTGAAAGATGATCCGGATCAATTCTCAGACCAAGCTTTGCGTGATCATCGGCAACCCGCTGGAACATTCGGTCTCGCCCCAAATCCACAACGCGGCTTACCGGGCGATGGGGCTGAATTTCGTTTACCTCGCCTGCAAGGTGGAAACGGTGAGGGAAGCGGTCGCGGGGATCCGGGCGCTGGGCATCCGGGGAGCGAGCGTGACCATCCCGCACAAGGAATCGGTGATCCCGTTTCTGGACCAGTTGAGCGAACTCGCGGAGCGGATCGGCGCGGTGAACACGGTGGTGAATGAAAACGGCAGGCTGATCGGATATAACACGGACGGCGAGGCCGCGTATCAGTCCCTGGTTTCGGCCGGGATCAAACTGGAAGACAGGAAGATCACCATCCTCGGGGCCGGGGGCGCGGCCCGGGCGATCATTTTCACCATTGCCGGCAAGCGCAAGTCCGGCCGGATCACCATTATGGATACGCGGGATCAGATGGCGCTGGCGTTGGCCGAGGAGGTCGGCGATAAGACCGGCGCCCGCATAAGATCCGTCAAGATGAAAGCGGATACCCTCTCGGCCGAGCTTAAAGATTCTTCCGTCCTGATCAACGCCACTCCGGTCGGGATGTATCCGGGCATAAATCAAAGCCCGGTTCCGGCCGAACTGCTCCGGCGCGACCTGAGCGTGTTTGACATTGTCTATAATCCGCTGCGCACCCGGCTGATGAAGGAGGCCGGAAAAAAGGGAGCAAAAGTGGTGGGCGGACTGGAGATGCTGGTCCGGCAGGCCGGAGAGCAGTTCCGGTTGTTCACCGGCAAGAAGCCTCCGCTCAAGATCATGCTGGCCGCGGGCCGGAGAGCCCTTAAGCGCTGACCCTCCCAAAATAATTTTTACCCATTGACCGGATCTGTCATTAGACTGTGATATAATAAATCATTATGAAAATAATTATCCATAAAGGCTCCCAAGAAATCGGGGGCAACTGCGTCTCGATCACCGAGTCAGGAAAGACCATCTGGCTGGATTTCGGCCTGCCGCTCAAAGAGGGATCGGCCATTGTGGAAGTGGGCAAGCTCCAGCCGAAGCCGGATGCGGTGCTCTTGAGCCATGTCCACCTGGATCACTCCGGCAGGATCAATGAACTAAATGAATTGGATAATCGCATCCCGATCTATATGGGCAGACTAACCCATGATCTGATCAAGGCTTTATGCGATTTCAATAAAAACTATAAAAGGCCAAAGAATCCGGTCGAATATTTCCAAGGATTTATAACGTTTCCAATCGGCCCTTTCCAAATCACCGCCTGGCCCGTGGACCATTCCGCCCCGGATGCCTATTCCTTTATGGTCGAGGCCGGAGGCAAAACCATATTCTATAGCGGAGACCTCAGAGCGCATGGCCGCAAGCCAAAAACATTTGAAAACCTGCTAAAAAATCCGCCCGCCAAAGTTGATCTAATGTTTTTGGAAGGAACCATGTTCGGCCGGTCCGGGGAAAAGGTCAAAACCGAAGAAGAGCTTGAGCTGGAAATGGCTGAGATCTTCAAGAACCAAACCAACATCAGCTTCGTGGTCAGCTCGGGTCAGAACATAGACCGGATTGTCACTTTTATATGCGCTTGCAACCGCGCCCGAAAGATTCCAGTCGTGGGTATTTACGGCGCCTGGGTGCTGGAGCAATTTTACCGGAATTACCCGGAAACCGAAGTCCCTAATTTACATAAATTCGAAGACCTGGAGGTATTCTTTGAACCTTCACAGAAAAAGAAACTGGAATCAGCCAAAGAATTCTTCGGAGACTTTTATGGCCTTGCCTATGAGCATCATGCCTTTAAGAAAAAAGACTATCGCCATTATGCGATGCTTATTGGAGCATCGGACTTTTATGCCGAGCTAGTGAAAAAATGCGCTTCACACGAAAAGGTCAATGTCATCTTTTCCATGTGGCCCGAATATCTGACCAAGCCCGAACATTTGAAAAAGCCGGGCTTTCGAGCGATCTCCCGATTAAAAAACCATCCCAGGGTCCAGTTCCACAAAAAGCATACCAGCGGCCACGCGAGCATCCCGGACTTGGAAAAACTGGTTGATGCCCTCAAGCCCCAAAAGCTTTGCCCGATCCATACTGAGCATGCATTGGACTTCACCGGGCTTTTTGATAATGTAATTTATGTTGAAGATGGCCAAGAGCTAGAAATCTGAATCGGGGGTGCAGTAAATGGGATACTCAAAAGATGAAACAATCAAAGCCGCCAAGAATTTGCTGCCAGCCTCGTGGTACAAAAAACCTTGTGTAGGCTGGAGAGGGAAAACTTCTGATACCAGAAAGAGATATTCAGATATTATTGCTGAAGAGATATGGGAAAATATCTCAGCATTCGAAACTATTAAGCCACTGGAGAGGCGCAAATCTTATAAAGTGAATCATGATAAGAATAAGAAACAAACCGGCACCAATCGTGCTGAGGAAAATTTTGCTAAAAAAATCGTTAGCAAAAAGATCGATATTTTAGGGTATATTTTTGACTTTCAAGTACCATTAAAGGACAAAGAAGATGACAAGGCCGGGAAAATTGATTTAGTCTCTTTCAATAAAAATACTGGAAGATGTTATCTAGTAGAATTGAAAACAAAAAATAATAAAGAATCGCTTTTAAGGCCTGTTCTAGAAATAGCCACCTATTATAGACAGCTGCACCTTGCCAAGTTTATTGCTGATTTTTCAAATGAGCTTCCCGGGTTGACCGAGAAGGATATATATAAAGCCGTCCTGCTTGAAGAAGGATCCAAATCAGAGGAAATTTATAGCATACTTGGTAGCGAGTCTCCACTGCGAAAATTGATAAACGCACTTGGTGTTGATATTTTGATATTTAGAGAAGTGAAGGACTCCGTCATTATCATAAGTCAGGAGTCAATCCGCTAGACGACCTACAGAACCCCCAATTGGCCCCAGAAATTACGGACGGCTTCGCCATCTCTGTCCCAACGAACATAAAAATTTCTGCGTCTTGTATTATATAGGTATGGGCTTGCCAAAATCCTGCCGGAGGTGTGTATAAATGTTTAAAATCGCCAGGGGTCTGTTTAATCTTTTGCTTTTAAAATCAATGCGTTCCAGGAGTTTGGACTGGCTTTACCGACAATTTAACCGGCCCTGGGACTATGGGTATCGGGACAAGGTCAGCCTTGGGCAGGCGGTTATTTTATTGAATGAACTGGTCAAGGCCGGCCCGGAAACGATGAAGGCTTTGCTGGAGGCCCGGGTGCCGTGCGCGGAGAATCTGGCCAGGCATCCGAGCGTGCAGGTGCTGATGAAGGACGGCCGGCCCATGGTGGGTTTGCTGGGCGTGCTGAACGGGCTGTTTGGCAAGGGCGCCGATGGGCAGGCGCAGATTATAGCGGAAAGCGACGGAACCAACTGCCAGCTGTGCCATTTTTGGACCCGCGAGGACTGGAAATTTCAGATCGACCTGGCCAAGGCCCTTCGGGAAATGGAAGAAAAATCTCCGGAAAAATAATTGTTGACCGGTCCTGTCATTGATCGGTGTTAAACTCAGACTCTAAAATTTCAAGGAGAAGCCAAAATGAGAACCGCTCAATTCAACTATCTGCCCGACCCGTATCCGAACGAACCGGGCACGCCGGATGATCGGCTTAAGAGCAAGGCCATGGCGGGATTGAAAGAACGGCTGGCCTTTTTCAAACAGCCGGGGCCGTTGTTCGCCTCAGAGGCAAAGGAATACAAGAAGCGGCTCAATTTTGAACTCAAGGCCATCAAGGAAGCTGGCTTTGCCAACTATTTGCTGATTGCCGCTGATTTCGTTGATTATGCGCGCAAGCACGGCATCTTGATCGGACCCGGCTGCAATTCCGCTCCGGGCTGCCTGGTCAATTATGCTTTGGGTATAACCAAAATTGACCCTATCGCGTACGGACTGATTTTTGAGCGATTTTTTACAGTCGGTCAGGACCGATTACCCGCTATTGATTTTGACTGCTGCGTGGAACGGCGTCGGGAAATTCATCGGTATTTAATGGCGAAATACGGCGCTCCCCATTTCAAGCAATTTATCCGCGGCTCCAACGGCTACGCTTTCGGAATCGTCTTATCAAATCATCCCATCGCGGAAATTTATCCGCTTTACTCGGCTCAGGGCACGGACGAAGTTTGCAACGCCATAGCCGATGAGGAGGGGGCTAGGAAAATAGGCATGGCGCTTTATGTTTTACTTGGTCTGCGCCACCTGGATGGGATTGGCCAATGCCTCAAGCTGGTCAAGGAAAGCGGACGCGGCGAAATAGTCATTGATTCGATCCCGCTTGACGACCGGAAAACCTGGGAGCTTTTAGCCGCCGCCGACACCTACGGCGTGTTCATGTCCGCAGCCCAGGGCATGCGCGACTTGCTCAAACAGATCCAGCCGCAAACGATCGAGCAGCTTGCGGCGGTTTATACCCTTTACTGGCCAGACCCGATAGAAAAGGGTATCCCCGAGACATATATCCGCAGGAAAGGCGGCCAGGAAGCCATTCCTGCTATTCATCCGGTTTTCGATGAAATCACCCAGGAGACCTTTGGCCTGATTCTTTTTCAGGAACAGGTGATGATGATCGTCCACGCCATGGCGGGAATCCCCTTGGATGAGGCACACGGCTTTTTCAAAAGAATCCTCCAGAACGATCCGGAAGCTGAAGCCCTATTTCTGTACGGCTGCTCCCGGAAGCGCATGGGCAACGAGCCGTCTGGCAAAGTCTTTTCGGAACTCGACCGGCTTGACCGCCATGCCTCTATTAAGGCGGATGACCTATGCTATGCATTGCTGACTTACCAGACCGCCTGGCTCAAGGCCAACTTTCCCGGCGAATTTGCCCGCGCCTTTCCCGCCACGGCCTAACCTTACCCGTGCAAGCCCGCGCGCGGCTTTTCCCCTCCGGGTCCCAAAAATCTTTGCCCCGCTTGACTAAACCGGTTTAATCAGATATTTTTTTGGGCAACCCCTAAAAGGAGGATAAATTTGGGCGGGATTGGCATCATCCATAACCCTTTTGCGCGCGGAAACCTTCGCCGGCCCGGGATCATTGAGCAGTTGAAAAGCATCGTGGGCGATTCCGGGGAGGTGATTCTTACCCGCAACATCTCCGAGCTTCCGGAGGTGATGAAAGAATTCTCCAAAAAAGGATATGACCTCCTGGCCGTGAACGGCGGAGACGGCAGTATGCACCTGGTCCTGAGCGCGTATCTCAACGCCCTTCCCGGACAGCCGCTTCCCAAAGTGGCCTCCCTCCGGGGCGGCACCATGAACACCATGCCCAACTCGGTCAAGCTCAAGGGAAACACCCTTTACATCGCCCGGAAGCTGGTGACCAAATACCGCTCCGGCGCGCCGATGGAGGTGTTCAAACAGCACCTGGTCCGGCTCAATGACAAATACGGCTTTATGACCGGAATCGGGGTTCCTCCCAATTTCCTGGCCGCGTATTACAGCGGAACCTCCACCGGCCCCTGGCAGGCAGTCAAGGTGATCGCGCGCGTGATCGGCTCCGCCCTGACCAGAGGCCCTTATGTCAAACACCTCTTTGAGCCGGCCAAATGCATCGTCAAGGTCAAGGGCCAGGAGATTGCTCCCCGGGAATTCTCCGGCATACTCGCCTGTTCCATCAAGGAAATCGGACTGGGGTTCACTTTCACCCCTCACGCCTATGACCAGCCCGGCCATTTCCAGTTACTCGCCACCACGATGAGTCCCTTCCAGATCATCCCCAATATTCATAAGTTCTGGCTGGGACAGGACATCATTCATCCCCAGGTTTTTTCCTTTGTCACCGACCAGGCCCTGATCACCCCCCTGGCGAATATGCGCTATACGATTGACGGAGAGATTTACGAAACCGAGGAGCCGATTGAGATGAGCTGCGGACCGACTATTGACTTGGTGAAAATATAATTGAATCATTCAGGAGTGGAAAATGGCTGAGCGGGTAGTGGGTGTGATCGGCGGGAGCGGTTTTTATCAGATGCCCGGTTTTAAAAAAAGTCGGGAGGTGTCCATCAAGACCCCGTTCGGAAAACCCAGCGACAAGATCACCATCGGGAATCTCGCCGGAGTGAAAATAGCGTTCCTCCCCAGGCACGGCCGCGGACATTTCATTCTCCCCGGCGAGATCAACTACCGCGCCAATATCTGGGCCTTGAAAAAACTGGGCGCGCAGTTCATCATTTCCTCCGCGGCCTGCGGCAGCCTCTCCGAAAATATTCATCCGGGCGAGATCGTGATCATAGACCAGTTCATAGACCGGACCAAGCATCGGGTTGACACCTTTATGGGAAACGGAGTCGTCGGCCACCTGGTCTTCGCCGACCCGGTCTGTCAAAACCTCGCCCAAATCCTCTTTGACGCCACCGACCGGCTCCGCATCCCCGCGCACCGCGCCGGAACCTATGTCTGCATAGAAGGCCCCTCCTTTTCCACCCGAGCCGAAAGCCATCTCTACCGCGAATGGAAAGCCGATGTGGTCGGGATGACCAACCTGACCGAGGCCAAGCTCGCAAGAGAAGCCGAAATCTGCTACGGCGCCATCGCGCTCTGCACGGATTACGATTGCTGGAGAGACGCTTGCGAGTCCGTGACCATGGAAGAAGTGCTCAAGGTGATGCGGCGCAACATCCAAAACTGCTGGGAAATCATCCAGGCCGCTCTTCCCCTGCTTCCCAAAAACAGGGCCTGCGCCTGCCAGAGCGCGATGAAGAACGCCATCATCACCGACCCCAAAAAAATCCCGGCCAAGACCAGGAAAGACCTGGAAATTATTGTCGGGAAATATTTATAAATGATTTTTTCTCGCTTGGACACCGCATAAAAGGCACGGTCCGGCTTATTTCCAGGAGGAAATCGGCATCAATCTTACCGAAGCTCAACCGCCTTGAGCGGCGCCGCTACAAATCTCGGCCGGTAGATTGAGGCATTGTTGACCAGTTCCTTGAAGTCGTTGCTGTTGACAATGTAGCTGATAAGGAGCGACCCCGGCTCGGAGAGCGGGGCATGGCCTTTGGCCGCGTAAGCAAAAAGGGTCTTGCTGCCTTTGACCCCGGACACGGTGAACACCGGCTGCGCTTCCGACCAGGGACCTTCGGGATTCGGCGCGGCGCGGACAAAAATCCGGTTCCCCGGGAACGGCTCACTGTAAACCATCACATAATGAACACCCCCGGTTCGGTCCGCGATCCGGTCCACGCTTAGCTCGCTTGCGACTCCTTTCACAATCGGTAAGGCCTGGTCCGGAGAATTCAGCCATTGTCCGCCCCCGGCGAAAAATTCCCAGTGGTCGGTCTGCTCAAGTTTGGAAGAGGGAACGCGCGCGAGCAACAAGTCGCGCTTGTCTGACGGATCCATCTCCGTTCCATAAATATATATGTATCCCGGCGAGCCTTGGGAGCGGGTATCCATCAGAGCGGCCTCGCCCCATTCCATCCGGCCGGCAACATAGGAAATTCCTCTCACGCGCGGTTTCCATTTCTCGGCCGGGTCCTCAATATTGTCAACGATGGCAACCGCGCCGCCGACCACCTCAAAACCCCACACCGAATTGTCCGCCGGGATTTTCTCAAGTTGGATCAGGAACAACGCCAGCCGCTGCCCGCCATCCACTCCGGGAAACACCACCCCGCCTCCGGTCGGCCAGTACCAGCTTTTGGAATCCTCAAACGGTTTCACCCAGGCGGATGGTTTCCCGGATGCATCAGGCGGCCCCCAATAAAATTTTATCCCGCCGGGCATAGGCGCTTTTCCCGGCCAGTCCGGATGATAAGCATGCACCGCGATGGAGTTGTTGACCATTACTGCGCGGAGATGCCGATCAGCTTCAACATCTCCCACGAACGAATCCCCGAACACCCATAAGACGCGGTTGCCGGGAATGAGAAAACTTGACCCCACATCGCCCCCGGTCCATCCCGATTTGCGAGAAAATGCGCGGTCCCATTGGTCTTGCGCAACGGTTTGTCGGGCAGGGACTCCCGCAGGGTAATTTTTGAAAAGACCCCGGCAAGCGCAGGCGGTGAAAAGGATCAGCGCCCATGCGGCAAATAATTGAAAATATTTTTTATTCAAATGCCTCAAAATCCGCCTGTTTCCTTTCCGGCAATATTTTTATTTTAACATTCAAAAACATCCCCGACAAATCCGCCCGGACTTGAGGGGATCGCCCTCCAACCGCGCCCCTGCGTTCAAGCATGCCGGAGAAGAAAACTTTACCAAAATGCCCTCCCTTGCGGCAATCCCGGAATTGGTTTGACGCGACCCCGGGATTGGGTGTTTAATAAGGAGTAGCGGAATTCCGGCTGAGAAGGAGAAGTTGATGGGCGGAATAGGAGTAATCCATAACCCCTTTGCCAAAGGGAATCTAAAACGGCCGTGGATCGTGCAGAAACTGCAGGAGTTGGTGACCGACATCGGCGAGCTGTGGGAGACACGCAACATCGCCGAGCTGCCGAAAGTGGCGGAGGATTTTCTCAGGCATAAATTAGAAATCCTGGCCATAAACGGCGGAGACGGGACCCTGCACCTGGTGCTTTCCGCTTTCATCAAGGTCTATGGCGACCAGCCCCTGCCCAAGGTGATCTCACTCCGGGGCGGGACTATGAACACGATGACCAACTCGCTCAAGATCAAGGGCCGCACCCTTTCCATCCTGAAGCAGGCGGTGGAGAAATACCGGCAGGCGGAACCGATGCGGGAGTTGAAACAGAACCTGCTCAAGATCAACGACAATTACGGCTTTATGGGCGGCGGCGGTATGGTTGCCAATTTCCTGGATGAATATTACTCGGTCCCGCACCCGACCCCGTGGCATGCCCTCAAGCTCGTCGCCCGGGCCACCGCCTCCGGGCTCGCCGGCACCGAATACGCCCGCAAGCTGTTCCGGGCCACGCCGATGCGGGTGACTGTTGACGGAAGGAAACTAGATCCCGAGGAGTTCACCGGGTTCCTCGGATGCACCATTGAGGAGGTCGGGCTCCACTTCCGGCCAACCTTCCGAGCCAATGACCAGCCGAACCATTTCCATTTCATCGCCACCACCATCAAGCCGATCTGGATGGCCCCGCGCATCCCGGTGTTCTGGTTTAACCGCGACTGGGTGCATCCCAAGGTCCAACATTCCGGAGTGACCAAAGGAGTGCTGGTAGAGCCGATCAAGCCCTTCCGCTGGACCATGGACGGAGAGATGTACACCGCGGACCTGCCCCTGCATCTCTCAGTCGGGCCGACCGTCTCCGTGCTGGCGCCCTAAATATAATTTCACCGCAAAGCAGCGGCAGAGAGGATTGATTGTTTTTTACTGTGCGGGCCTGCTTAGAATTTATTCAGGAAAATTCCGGCCAGGTCGGTGATTTTGATTTTGGGCTGGGTGGATTCCTTGGCCCAGAAGAAGGCGTCGTCAAAGGTGTGCATCCCGGTAAGGTCTGAGTTTCCGAAGATCTCGGTTTTGGTGATATTGCCTTTGAGATCAAAGCCGGGCTTGCTGACCAGGATCAGGTCCGGGGCGCGCCGGGTTTCCGGGCCGGAGTAAATCTCTTCCGGGAAATAAATGGCGCGCAGCACTTTCTCGCCTTCAAATTGCAGGTTGAGCAGTTTTTCCTTCAGCTCGGCGCGGAGTTGTTCGGCCTGGGAGTCGGAGAGGACTCCCTGGGGGAATCTGGATTTGCGGTTGAGGTATATTCGGGACGGATCCAGGGCAAAGGCGCGGCTGGATTTCTTCAGGTCTTTCATTTCTTCCGGAGGCTCTTTCTCAAATTGCAAATAGCCGTTCTTCCGGAGCCATGCGTTGAGATAAATTTCGCGTTTGATCAGGCAGAAGCCGTGGTCGCTGAGCATAAAGAAATTATCGCCCTCCTGGTCCGCGCTCTGTCCCTGATAGAAAAGCTCCCAGCAGAACTGGATGAAGCCTTCAATCTTTTGGTAATATGCAATGGCCTGGCCGTGCCGCGGATGACCCTCGTTTTCCACCGCGTCAAAAAGATAATGCTGGAGCCGGTCGGTGCCGGTCTTGACCACTTCAAACAAATCCCAGTCAATCTCGTCCCAGAAGAATTCCACGGCCTGCTTGCGCAGGGCAAGGGTTTGGTCCAGCTCGAGGAACATCTGGTCATGGTCGCTGCGGCAGCGGTGGGTGTCAATGTCCACCAGGTAGTTCATCCGGCGGAGTTGGGCCAGATAGCGGAGGGGTTGGACCGACTTGGCCAGTTCAATTGCGACAAAGCCGGAGACCAGGATTCCGGGGATGGGCTTGGCCGGGTAGGTGCTCGGCTGGTTGATGATGATGCTTTGCTTTTTTTTCTCGCCCAGTTTTTGCCAGAAGGTCGGGGATTTCAGGTCGTTGAAATTAGGGTATCGGATTTCATAGGAATTATCAGACCAGTCGGTGAAGCCGTAGATGCCGTGCTCGCCGGGATTGACCCCGGTCATAAAGCTGGGCCAGGATACCGCGCTGATCTCCGGAAGCGTGACCTCCATTTGCCGGAGCGATCCGCTCTTCGCGAGCTTGGACATAAACGGCCAGGTCCCGTCCGCGATCAACCTTTGGATCAGCGTATAGGGCA
>CAIYYW010000315.1 GCA_903930515.1 uncultured delta proteobacterium
CGCCGCCGGCCTGGATCAGGGTTTTGGCCTGTTCGCGGGAGATCGAGGCCAGGCCGCCGGTGATGACGAATATTTTATCGGTGAGCGGGGTCTGGGCGCGGTTTTTTTTGATGGGTTCAAATCTGATTCCCAAGTCCGCAAGTTCGCGGGTCAGTTTTTGGTTTTCCTTGTTCTGGAAAAAGTCATAGATGGAATGGGCCGCTTCCGGCCCGATCCCTGCAATGGTCATCAGGTCGTCAATGCCGGCTTTCTCCAATTCTTTCAGGTCCCCGAATTGTTCCGCCAGATCCTGGGCGGTGGTCTCTCCGATATGGCGGATGCCGAGTCCGTAAAGGAATCGGGGCAGGGTGGTGTTTTTGCCTTGCTCAATGGCATTGAGGAGGTTTTGGGCCTTTTTGTCCGCGAATTTTTCCAGCTTAAGCAAATTGTCCTTTTTCAGCCGGAACAGGTCGGCGACCGACAGGATCTGTTTTTCTTGAAAAAGCTGTTCCACAATTTTGTCTCCCAGGCCTTCAAGGTTGAGCGCGCTTCGGCTGGCGAAATGCTTGATCCGCTCCATCACCTGGGCGGGGCAGTTGAGGTTGATGCAACGGTGGATGGCCTCATCCTCCGGCTTGACCACTTTGGACCCGCACACCGGGCATTGCTCCGGCATCTGGAATTTCTTCGCGTGCTTCGGCCGCTGGTCCGGGATATATTCCACCACCTCCGGGATCACATCCCCGGCTCTCTGGACCTTCACGGTGTCTCCGATCCGGATGTCCTTGCGGTCAATCTCGTCCTGGTTGTGGAGGGTGGCCCGTTTTACCATCACCCCTCCCACTTCCACCGGCTCCAGAACCGCCACCGGGGTGAGCGCGCCGGTCCTGCCCACCTGGACCAGGATGTCCTTGACCACCGTGGTTTTTTGTCGCGCCGGGAATTTAGCCGCGATCGCCCACCGGGGGGCGCGCGCGGTTTCTCCCAGCCGTTTCCACAGTTCCAGCGAGTTGACCTTGACCACCAGCCCGTCAATCTGGTATGGGAATTTTTCCCGCTCCTCGATCAAGCGCCGATACACTGCGGCCACTTGCTCAATCCCTTGGCAGAGCTTGACTGTTTTTTGGACCGGGAATCCCCATTCCCGGAGCCGGCTCAATAATTCCCACTGGGTCTGGAAGTTAAATCCCCGGGCCTCGCCCAACTGGTAAACGAACAGATGCAGATTCCGCTGCCGGGTGATCCTGGGGTCCAGTTGCCGGACCGAGCCGGCCGCTGCGTTTCTGGGATTCGCGAACAGCGGCTGGTCATTCTTTTCACGCTCGCGGTTGAGCGCCTCGAATTCCCCCACCCTCATATACACCTCGCCCCGGAGCTCGATCAGGGCCGGCGGATTTTTTTCCAGCAGCCGACCGGGAAGCTCGCCGATGGTGCGCAGGTTCTGGCTCACCTCCTCGCCCACGATCCCGTCCCCGCGGGTGGCTCCGCGGATGAACTTTCCATCCTCATAGATCAGGTTGATCGCGAGTCCGTCAATCTTGGGCTCGGCCACATATTCCAGATCTCCGGAAAGGGCCAGGATTTTTTTCACGCGCTGGTCAAAGTCCGAAATTTCTCCGTCGTTCATCGCGTTGTCCAGGCTGAACATCGCACTCCGGTGGGTGACCTTTTCAAATTTCTCCAGGGGCGCCGCGCCCACGCGCCGGGTGGGGGAGTCGGGTGTCGCCAACTCCGGGTATTTTTGCTCCAGCTCCTGGAGCCTCCGGAACAATTGGTCATACTCGGCGTCGCTGATCTCCGGATGATCGTCGCGGTAGTATTTGATGTTGTGGTAGCCGAGCTCCGCCCTTAATTTATCCGCCTCGCTCCTGACCTGATCCGGAACCGACATATCCCTCCTCCTGTTTGATCTATTTTAATTCCGGCAAAAACTTTTAGCAAGAAGCGCGAGGATGGGAAGGGCAGGGAGTTTCCGGAATTGAGCGCGCAAAGAGCGCCCGGGCGCAACCGTAAATTCCGTCCGGATGGGATGGGACGGAGCCGGGGGAAATTTATTCTTGTTCCAGTCCGGCGGGAGGGGCTTCTTGATCTTTCTGGTCTAAGGCGATGCTGGAATACTGGGAGAGGATTTCGGCTTCAATCTTTTCGCGGGTCTCCTGATTGACCGGATGCACCAGGTCGCGCCAGATGCCGTTCTTGTCCTTCTTGTTAGGCATAGCCACGAACAACCTCTTGTCTCCCTGGATCACCTTGAGGTCGTGGATGGAGAAGCATTTGTCCAGCACAATCGTGACATAGGCCTTAAGCGGCCCGTCCTCGTTGACCGGGAAGATTTTTATTTCCGTTATTTCCATTTTATCACCTGCGGAAAAAAATCCGGGAGGGAAGGATCCGGATTAGACCCTTCCCTCCGATTCTTGACTTGAAGGGCGATTGGGATCAGGC
>CAIYYW010000316.1 GCA_903930515.1 uncultured delta proteobacterium
GATCAACTGTTTCCTTTTAGCCGAATCTTTTTCCTCCAGCAAACTGTTATAAAGCTTTTGCAGTCCGAACTCGCCCAGCAACACAAAGATTTCCTCAACCCCCTTGCGCATGTCCAGGGCTTCCTCTAAAAGGACCCGCAACAGCTCCGGAACCTTTTCCCCCCAGACCGCCTCGCGCAAATCCGCGATGCCGCGTTCCGCGAGCAAAGCCCGTTTCTTTTCCGGGACTTTGGAAATGCATTCGGTGATCAGATACAGGCTTTGCCAGTCTTTGCGCTCGAGCAGCAGGGGCAGGATGCGGTTAAAATAATTCACCAACACCTCCAGGTCTTCCCCGGATTTGGCCTCCAGGAATTTTCCGATCCAGACATAGGGCTGTTTCTGAAACTCGGCGGCCATGTTCTTGAGATAGACCTTTTGCTGAACCTCCGGGGGCAATTCCTCGAAGGTCAGGATGTCGTGGGAAAAGAGTTGCTCGAGGAAATTGTCCGCGCCTTCAATTTCCTCCATCACCACAAAGGTAGCGATTTTCTTAAGGATGCGTTTGGCGGCTTCCATCCGGCTGTCCAAGGCCTGCTTTTGCGCGTCGTTTTCCGGCTTAAGTCCCTGGAGTCGGGACCTTTCCTTGAAAATAAACTCGGAGACCGGGATCAGCATGTTCATGGGGAAATTCTGGATGACGGCTTCTTCCAGCTCGGCCTCCACGATGCCGGGGACCTGCCGGGCGATCAGGTAGATATTTAAAATGATGTCTTTGAGCAGGTCCGGTTGGCGCAGGGGCTGGAAAATGTCCTGGACGATCTGGGCCTGGAGTTGGCGCATTTCCTCCGCAGAAACATCCTTGAACAGGGGCAACACCTTGAGGTCTTTGGCCAGCCGCTGGATCGCCATCTCCACCCGCCAGGGCAGCCTGGATTCCATCACGATCAGGTCGTCCTCGAAAATGGCCGAAATCTCCGGAATCTTGTTTTCCACCAGCATGCGCGTGAGCAGCCGGCCGGATTCCCTCGCCTCTCCCTTATCCACCGCGGGATCGCTCATGATATCCACGAACCGCGAGAAATGGTCCTCGCTGATCGATCTCTTGAGGGCAAGGTTGACCAGCCGTTTCCGCTCGAAATAATCCATGTATTTGGGAACGAATAGGTCCGCGGTTCCAACCCCCAGCAACTTCTTGAGCGTGATCGGCTCCTCGCTCACGCCCAAGACCAGAAATTCGGTTTCCTGCCCGACCTTGTGCTGGAGCATGAAACCCAGTTCGTCATTTTCTCCCACGGCTTGCTTGAAATCAGAGAACAGCCCGGCCTTGGCTTGGGAGGCGCCTGGATGCTCGGGCGAATAATAACCGCTCCGGAGCAGGGCTTTGACCAGAGACTGCGCGAACTTGCCCACCGGCGCGAAATCCGAGAGGTCCTCTCTGCGGTCCGGACTAAAGTCAACAACCTTTCGTTCCGAAACCTTTGGTTTATCCTCCTTATTCTCCTTCCGCTCCTCCTTCTTCACAACCCATTTTCGGAGTTGGCTCACAGGATCCGCAGCCGGTTCTTCCCCCGAAACCGGCTCTTCAACTTCCTCGTTCTCGATCCGCCTGGGCGCGTAGCCCTCCAGCAACTCGCTGTAGGCCGGCAACTCCCAGAGTCGGTCCAGCAAAACTGCTATTTCTTCCCGGACGATTATCCGCGCTTCCACGGATTTGGTATCCGGACTTTGGCTTTCAACTTTTACCAGAATTTTTTGCGGACCCGGCAACTCCGGCAGAAACACCTCCAGTTCCAATTCCTCACCGGGCACGCACTTTCTGCTCAGCGGCAGGGTCACCCGGCCCGAGGCGATCGAATCCAAAAATTTCTTCAACGATTTGCCGATTTCCGGGAAGGTCAGTTTGATCTTTGGGGCCACCGAGTCCATATTATCACTTTGCCTATTCCAATTCAAAAAAATACGATTTGAGTTGCTCGCTTCGCGTCTGGATGTGCGAGCGACCTTGGTCGGGCTTCGGGGTGTAGACACTCTTGCTTGCCCTCCGAAGTCCCGTCTTGCCGCGGGACGAAGGAAGGGTCTGCACACAACTAAGAATTTCAATGAGTTGCACTTTTCTTGCTCAAGATACTCCTTCCCC
>CAIYYW010000317.1 GCA_903930515.1 uncultured delta proteobacterium
AAATTTCTTTGACTTGGAGGACGCCCCGACTGCCGATGCCGGAGCGGAAGAATTCCCGCGGACCGCGGGATTAAGTTATTCCGTCAATCTGGAATCACGGATCCCGGCCAATTGAGAAAAAAGATCTGGAGATTTTACTAAATAAAATGATCATTGAAGCCTCTGCTCCCATCCGCCCCCCCGGCTTCCGGATTTAGGAAACTAATCAAAAGTGATATAATTTCGCCGAATGGAAGGTTTGGGGGAGATTCGGTTTATCTGCGACGACGCTCTGGGGAAGCTGGCGCGATGGCTGAAGGTGATCGGCCTGGACACCTATTACCGGAACCGGATTGAGGATGCGGAGCTGATTGAGGTCGCGAGGAAGGAATTGCGGATAATCCTGACCCGGGATCATCGTCTGGCGCGGGTGCTGGACCAGCAGGGCTTGCCCTATTTATTCCTGGAGGAAAACTATCCGGCGCTTCAGCTCAAGGAGGTGGTGGGGCATTTCCAGGACCGGATCCGGCTCCGGGTTTTCACGCGGTGCACGGAATGCAATGTCGGTTTGGAGGAGGTTTCCTCGGAGGAAGTCAAAGAGCTGGTGCCTCCCTTTGTATTCCAGGGCCATAAGAAGTATCGGCGCTGTCCGAACTGCCAAAAGGTTTTCTGGCGCGGCACCCACCGACCCCAAGTGGACTTGCAGTTGCGTTCGGTTTTGGGGGAATTATATGATAGACTTAAGGAAAATGTCTGGAGCGATGAAGAGTCATAAGCGAAAAGCCAGGCCTAAAGGCCGGACCGCGAAGAGCGCGGGGAAGAAGAGAGACCAATTCCTGGTATTGCAGGAAGTGGCTAAGACCTTGACTTCCACCCTGGATTTGAAGGAAGTGCTGAACCAGATTATGGAGATGGTCGCGGAGATTTTTCAGCCCCAGGACTGGTCGTTGCTGATGCTGGACCAGGAGCGGGAGGAGTTGTATTTCGCGGTGGCGGTTGGGAAGGCAAGCAAGAGGCTGAAGAAGGTTCGGCTCAAGCTGGGAGAGGGGATCGCGGGATGGGTGGCCAAGACCGGCCAGGCCCTGATCACGGAGAACGCTTATAAAGATCCGCGCTTCGCGCAATGGGTGGATCAATTCACCGGGTTCGAGACCCGCTCGATCGCCTGTCTGCCTTTGATCAGCAAGGGCAAGGTGCTGGGGGTGATGGAGCTGCTGGGCAAGGACTCTAAAAAGATGAACCCGCAGGACTTGCAACTGCTGGGCACGCTCACCGATTTCGCCGCAATCGCGATTGAGAACGCCAAGTTCGTGCAAAAGATCAAGGAACTCACCGTGATTGACGATGTCACGGGCCTGTATAATTCCCGATACCTGCACACCCTGCTGGAAACCGAAATCTCCCGATCGTTAAGATACCGCGCCCCCTTTTCCCTGATCTTTCTGGACCTGGACCATTTCAAGCTGGTCAATGACAACCACGGGCACCTGATCGGCTCGCGCCTGCTCAAGGAAGTGGGAACGCTCTATAAGTCCTGCCTCCGAACCATTGACTGGGCGCTCCGATACGGCGGCGATGAGTTCATCATCATCCTGCCCCGCACCGGCAAAAAGGAAGCCCTGATGGTCTGCCAGCGACTCCGGCGCGCGATCAACGACACGCTCTTTTTTGAAAAGGAAAACCTCTCCATCCAGATCACGGCCAGCTACGGCATCTCCACCTTCCCCGAGGACGCCCGGGACAAGGAAGCCATCATCAAGCTCGCGGACCAGGCGATGTACCTGGTAAAACGCTCCGGCCGGAACGGGGTCGCCATCGCTAATGAGGGAATGGTCAAACCGTAAACCGGTTTAGCGCTGAAGCGACCCGAGATTTTATCCAGTTGAAAACCCCTCCCGCTTTCATTAAGATAAGCTTCAGAGTGAAAGACTTTGAAAAATGGAGAGAGCGGTTCCTGTCTTACCTGGGTCAGGAAAAAAATTATTCGCCCGACACGGTTTCCGGATACGGGTCCGACCTGGCGGAGTTCGGGGAATTCTTAAGGGATTATTTCAGCCTGGCCGAGACCGGCTCGGTTCCGGTGGAAAAGATAGACCGCGAGGCGGTCCGGGCCTGGCTCAACCAGTTGTATCAGGGCCTGACCCCGGCGTCCATTGAAAGGCATCTGGCGTCGGCGCGGAGTTTTTTTCAATACCTGGTCAAGCAGGAAGCGGTTGGGTTCAATCCCGCCCGGCTGGTTCGGAGTCCGAAGAAGGAGAAGAAACTTCCCAAGGTTTTGAGTGTGGAGGAAGTGTTTGCGCTGCTGGACAGCCCCAGGGGAGAGGATGTACTATCGGTGCGGGACCGGGCGATCCTGGAGTTGTTTTACGCGAGCGGGATCCGGGTGGGGGAATTGCGGAAGCTGAATTTCTCCGACCTGGATTTGGATCAGAAGTTGATCCGGGTGATGGGCAAGGGCGGCAAGGAGCGGGTGGTCCTGATCAACGATTTGGCCGCGCAAAAAATCCGGGAATGGCTCAAGCTCAGGCCGAAGCTGGTCCGGAGAGCGATTGACCCGGACGCGGAACAGGCGGTTTTCCTGAGCCATCACCGCAAACGGATCACCAAGGTGGGGATTGAGCAGATGCTGAAAAAATACCTGAGACAGAGCGGGATCCTGCGGCCGGCAACCCCGCACTCGCTAAGGCACAGCTTTGCCACTCACCTTCTGGACAGCGGGATGGACCTCCGCTCCATCCAGGATCTGCTCGGCCATTCCAGCCTGAGCACCACCCAGAAATATACCCAGGTCGGATTAAAAGAATTAATGGAGGTGTATGATGACGCACACCCACGGGCAAAAAAATACTGACCATATGATCGGGACCACCGTGCTCCTGGTCCGGCGCGACGGAAAGGTGGTGCTGGCCGGAGACGGTCAGGTCACCGTCCAGAACCAGGTGATCAAGCGCCATGCGAAAAAAGTCCGGAGGCTTTACAACGACCAAATCATCACCGGCTTTGCCGGAGCCACCGCGGACGCGCTCACCCTGTATGAAAAATTCGAGCAGAAATTGGAAACCCACGGGGGCAACCTTCGCCGGGCCGCGGTGGAGCTGGCCAAGGATTGGAGGACGGACCGGATGCTGAGACGGCTGGAAGCGTTGATGATCATCGCGGACAAAGACGCCGCGTTCCTGCTTTCCGGGAGCGGGGATGTCCTGGAGCCGGACGAAGAAGTGCTCGCGATCGGGTCCGGGGGCGGCTTTGCCGAGGCCGCGGCCCGGGCATTGGTCCGGAACACCAAACTGTCGGCGCGCGAGATTGCGGAGCAGGCGATGACGATCGCGTCCGAGATGTGCATTTACACCAACCAGGAATTTGTTTTCGAGGAGCTTTGATGAAGAATTTGACCCCGCGGCAGATCGTTGAGGAGCTGGACAAGTTCATCATCAGCCAGGGCGAGGCCAAGCGGGCCGTGGCGATCGCGCTCCGGAACCGCTGGCGGAGACAGATGGTGCCAATGGAGCTGCGCGACGAGATCACCCCCAAGAATATTATTATGATCGGGCCGACCGGGGTGGGAAAAACCGAAATCGCAAAAAGGCTGGCCCGGCTGGCCCAGGCGCCTTTTTTGAAAGTGGAAGCCACCAAATACACCGAGGTCGGATATGTGGGCAGGGATGTGGACAGTATGATCCGGGACCTGGTGGAGCTTGCGGTCAAGATGGTCCAGGACGAGGAGAAACGGAGAGTGGAGGACCGGGCGAAGCGGGAGGCGGAGCGGAAACTTTTTGAAAGCATTCTGCCCCGGAGAGAGGAGATCCTCAACCGCTACGGGATTCAAGGCGACCAAGAAATCCTGGCCTATCTGGGCGAGGGCAAGCTGGACGACGAGGAAGTGGAGGTGGAGGTTCCGGCCCGGTCGTCAATGCCCATGGCCCAGATCATCAGTCCGCAGGGGGTGGAAGAGATGGGACTCAACCTGGGAGATATGTTCGGGAAATTTTTCCAAGGCGGAGGGCCCAAGCAGAGGCGGATCAAAATCCGGGAGGCCCGGGAAATCCTGGTCCAGGAAGAGGCCCAAAAACTTATTGATATGGAAAAGGTCACCCAGGACGCGCTCCAGCGGGCCCAGGAGGCCGGGATCATTTTCATTGACGAGTTGGACAAGATCGCGGGCAAACACGCCGGGGTGGGACCGGAGGTGAGCCGGGAAGGCGTGCAGCGGGATTTGCTCCCGATCATTGAAGGGTCAACCGTGGTCACCAAATACGGGATGGTCCGCACCGATCACATCCTGTTCATCTCCGCCGGCGCCTTCACCACCAGCAAGCCCTCGGACCTGATCCCGGAGTTGCAAGGCCGGTTCCCGATCCGGGTCGAGCTCCGGCCCCTGACCAAGGACGACTTCATCAAGATCCTTAAATTCCCGGAAAACTCCCTGGTCAAGCAATACCAGGCCCTGCTTGCCACCGAAAGCATTGAGCTGACCTTCCGCGAAGACGCCCTGGAGGAGATCGCACGGATCGCCGACGAGATCAACCAGCACACCGAGAACATCGGCGCCCGCAGACTCCACACGGTGATGGAAAAACTGCTGGAAGACTTTTCCTTTGACGCCCCGGAAATGGCCGGGGCCAAGCTGGTGGTGGACGCGGAATCGGTCCGGAAGAAACTCAGCCCGATCCTGAAAGACGAGGATCTGAGCAGATATATTCTTTAATCCCGCGAAAGATTTTTGGGCGAGCCAGCGGTCCGCGCCTTGCTCGCGGATAATTTCTTGCCTTCCCTTTCACAATCTGGCATAATTGACCCGGGGGAATGAGATGTCAAGAATCCTGGTGGTGGATGACGAGCTTTTCTATCGCGAGCTGGTCCGGGATGTGCTGGAGAAGGACGGGCACCAGGTGCAATCCGCGGCCAACGCCCGGGAAACCCTGGACCTGATCAAGCAGGCCAAGCCGGACCTGGCCTTGGTGGACATCGTTCTTCCCGGTTCAATGGACGGCCTGACGCTTTTATTCAAGATCAAGAGCCAATACCCGGGGCTGCCGGTGGTGATGCTCAGCGCCCACGAGGATAAACAAATGATCCTGACCTCGCTCCGGAGGGGGGCGTTTGATTACCTGCTCAAGCCGATTTCTCCCCAGGAGTTGAAGCGCGCGGTGGACCGCGCCCTGGAGCATCACCAATTGATCCGGGACCGGGACGAGAAGCTGGTGAGGCTTTCGCGCCTGGAAGAAGGCGCCGGCCAGCTCGCGGATTTCATCAAGGGCAAGCTCCAGATTGAGGAGCTGGCGAACGCGTACCGGATCCTGGAGACCACGGTGGAACTGGTGGGCCAGGTTTTGGACTGCGAGCGGGTGAGCATTATGCTTTTGGACCCAACCCAAAATTCGCTCCGGGTGGCGGTGAGCAAGGGGATGAGCAAGGCCCTGATCAAGAAGCAGAGCAAGGAGCCGGGCAAAAGCATTTCGGCCTGGGTGTTGGAAAACAAGAAACCGGTTTTGGTAAAAAATATGAAAGAAGACGACCGGTTCCAGGCTTCCGAAGATCCCGGCCAGTACAAGACCAACTCGTTCGTGATCGCGCCCCTGATCGTGGCCGGGGAAGTGGTGGGAACCATCAACGCCAACGACAAATCCGACGGCGCAACCTTCGGCGAAGACGATTTGATGTTCCTCCAAACCTTCTCCCACCAGGTCGCGCTCACGCTCCAATACCTGCAATTGATCTCGGAACTGGAGCGGGAGAAGAAGCAGCTCAGCCTGATGGTTGACCTGGAGAAAATACTATTGGAAGGACGCGACCCGAATTTGATGCTGAGCCAGATCCTGAAACAATGCCGGGAAATGCTGGACGCCCAGGTCGCGTCCATTTATATCCGGGACGAGTTCACCGGCGGATTGGTCCACCGGGTGGGATGGGACGGCGAGAAGGAATTGAAGGCCAAACATCAGATTCCGGCTGACCAGAGCGCCACCGGCAAGGTTGCAGGAGAGGGAAAGAGTATTATTATAAACCGTCCGGACCAGGTGAAATTTTTCAACGCGGAAACCGAATGGTCCAAAGAAGTGGGGATCAAGAATTATATTGCCAGCCCGATCTGGATCGGAGACCGGGTGATGGGCGTGATCCGGGTTTTAAACCGCCGGGAACTCGGGTTCCGCAAGGCGGACCTGGCGCTTTTGGAAAGTGTGGCGCGCTCGGTCGGGATCACGCTCCGGAACCTGGAGCTTTATTTGAAGCTGGAGCGGAGCGTGGAGGAGACCATCCAGGTGAACCAGATGCTGAGCCGGGTGAACCAGGAACTGAATCTGAAGACCCGCGAGTTGGAGGCTTTGAGGAGGAAAAACTGAATTATGGAACGGGCGTTGGAATTAGCCGAAATCCTGATTGAGGCTTTGCCTTATATTCAGAGCTTCCATCATAAAATATTGGTGGTCAAGCTGGGCGGAAAACTGTTCCAAGACCCGTCCCTGCTCTCGGATTGCGCGCGCGACCTGGTTTTGCTCAAGGCCGTGGGGATGGACCCGGTGGTAGTGCACGGGGGCGGCCCGCAGGTGGACCGGATGCTGGACCGGCTGGGGATCCAGGCGAAAAAAGTCAATGGCTTGCGCGTGACCGACGAGGCCACGATGGAAGTGGTGGAAATGGTTTTGGGAGGCCAACTCAACCGCGAGCTGGTGATGCAGATAAATTTGGCCGGCGGGAAGGCGGTCGGTCTTTCCGGCAAGGATAGTATGATGATGCTGGCGGAGGCGGTGGAAGAGGGGAAGCTGGGGGCGGTGGGGGAGATCACCAAAGTGGATTGCGGACTGATCCTGGGGCTGCTCAAGAACGGACTGATCCCGGTGATCGCGCCGATCGGGGTGGACGAGCAGGGCCGGATTTATAATGTCAACGCCGACACCGCGGCCGGGTCCGTGGCTTCCGCGCTCCACGCCGAAAAGCTGGTTCTGCTCACCGATGTGGACGGGGTGAAGGACAAGGAGGGAAAATTTTTAAGCTCGCTCCAGGCCGGGGAAGCCAACAAGATGATCAAGCAGGGAGCCATCTCCGGAGGGATGATCCCCAAGATCAAATGCTGCCTGGAATCGCTCCGGGCCGGCGTGAACAAGGCCCATATCCTGGACGGCAGGGTTCACCATTCCCTCCTGCTGGAAATCTTCACCGACAAAGGTTTGGGAACCGAAATTTATTTGTAATGAATATGGATGATTTTATAAAAAAAGCCGAAACTGTTCTGACCCCCAATTACCGGCGCCAGCCGGTGATGTTCGTCCGGGGAAAAGGCGCCAAACTCTGGGATTCCGCGGGCAAGGAATACCTGGATTTCGTGGCCGGGATCGCCGCGGTCAACCTCGGCCATTGCCATCCCAAGGTGACGGAGGCGATCCGGGCGCAGTCGGAAAAATTGATCCACATCAGCAACCATTATTATATTGAGCCGCAAATTGAGTTGGCGGAAGCCCTGGCAAAAAATTCCATCCTGGACCAGGTCTTTTTCTGCAACTCCGGCGCCGAGGCCAACGAGGCCGGCCTCAAACTGGCGCGCCGCTGGAGCCGGGAGAAGGGCAAGGGCGGGTTTGAGATCATCTCCACCTGGAACTCCTTTCACGGACGCACCTTCGGCAGCCTGAGCGCGACCGGCCAGGAGAAATTCTGGAAAAGTTTCGAGCCCTTGGTCCCCGGCTTCAAGTTCGTGGAGTTCGGAAACCCGGCTCAATTCCAAAACGCGGTCTCCCAGTCCACCTGCGCCGTGATCCTGGAATGCGTCCAGGGCGAAGGCGGGGTCTGGCCGGCGCCCAAAGGATATTTGGAACAGGTGAGAAAAATCTGCGACCAGAACCAAATGCTCTTGATCCTGGACGAAGTCCAGACCGCGATGGGAAGACTGGGAAAACTTTTCGGGTACGAGTGGGCCGGAGTCAAACCGGATGTCATCACAATGGCCAAGGCGCTCGGGAACGGGATCCCGATCGGAGCGATGCTGGCGAAAAAGGAAATTGCTGAAGTCCTGGTTCCCGGCACTCACGCGTCCACTTTCGGCGGAAACCCGCTCTCCACCGCGGCCGCGCTCGCCACCCTCCAGGTGACCCTGCAGGAAAAACTCCCGGAGCGCGCAAAAGAAGTGGGGGAATATTTTCATTCCCGGCTGGACCAATTGAGCGAGGGCCATCAATGCGTCAAACAAATCCGGGCGGTCGGCCTGATGCTGGCCGCGGAAATGAAAATAGAAAAATGCGAACGGGTGATTGACCGGATGCGCGACCGGGGATTCATCCTCAACCTCACCCAGGGCAAGGTGCTCCGGTTTTTGCCCCCGCTGATTGTGGAGAAGGAAGAAATTGATCGGATGCTTGAAGCCCTGGATTCTGAACTGGGGAAGCTGGATTCCGAGGCCCAATGAGGGATAAGATGACCAGACATTTGCTGTCGCTGTTGGACCTGGAGCGGGAAGAAATCTTCAGCCTGATCGCCAGGGCCGGCCGTCTCAAACAGGATTTGAAGCGGGGCAAGACTCATCATCCGCTTCAAGGAAAAAGCCTGGGGATGATCTTTGAAAAGAAATCCACCCGGACCCGGGTCAGCTTTGAAGTGGGCATCTATCAACTCGGGGCCCAGTCCGTCTATCTCAGCCCGGAGCAGATGCAACTGGGCCGGGGAGAATCGCTCAAGGACACCGCCCGGGTGCTGAGCCGGTACCTGGACGGGATCATCGCGCGCGGGAACCATCATTCCGACCTGGAAGAACTCGCCCGCTGGTCCGACATCCCCGTGATCAACGCCCTCACTGAACTCTATCATCCCTGTCAGGTACTCTCCGACCTCTTTACCATCCGCGAAGCCGGAAAGAATTTGGAAAAGATGACCCTCGCCTTTATCGGAGACCCCAATAATGTCTTCAATTCCTGGGTCAACGCCGCCTCCATCATCGGCTTTGAACTCAGACTCGCCTCTCCCCCCGGCTTTGATCCAGACCCGAAAGTGATCGCGGCCGCGAAAAAAAACGGGAAGCTGACCCTGAAAACCTTTCGCGAGCCGAGCCGGGCGGCCAAAGGCGCGGACATCATTTATACCGATGTCTGGGTCAGTATGGGCCAGGAAAAAGAAGCGAAGAAGCGCCGGAAAATTTTCCAGCCTTACCAGGTCAACCGCGGGCTGGTGAACCAGGCCGGTAAAAAAGCCCTGGTGCTGCACTGCCTGCCCGCGCACCGCGAACAGGAGATCAGCGGGGAAGTCTTTGAAAGGTTCGCCCCGATCATCTTCACCCAGGCCGAAAACCGGCTCCATTCCCAGAAGGCGATCCTGGAATTACTGATCGCGGAAAAACGCCGATGAGCGAGCCTCAAAAAATATCGCCGGAAGCCATCCCCCTGCTTTGCGAGGGAGTGAACATCAAAAGCCTGGACATCACTCCGGAAGAGGGATCGATTCTGGTCCAGCTCGACGGACAGCTCCGGGTCCGGCACCTGAAAATGATGACCGGACTGGAAGACGACAAGCTTTACGCGATCCTCCAAAACCTCTCCCAAAAAGGAATCATCATCCTTCACCAGTCCAAGCCCAAACCCGGGGCCGAATTGAAAAAGCCCAGGCTCCTGGCCCGGAATCTGATTGACTTGAAAAATATCCCCACGGGGCCCCAATTTGAAGAGCTGGTCAACAAGCTGATGGATGCCCTGAACCGGGTGGATTATTTCCAGCTCCTGGGCGTGAGCCAGGACGCGGGCCGGGACGAAATCAAAAGGGCCTATTACCGCCTTTCCAAGGTCTTCCATCCGGACCGCTATTTCCAGAAGGTGGAACCCGAATTCCGGCTCAAGCTCCAAACCGTGTTCCAGGGGTTCAGCACCGCTTATTTGGTTTTAAGCAAGGATGACCGGAAAAAGGCCTACCTGGCCCAGATCGCGGAAAAAGGAGTGGAGGCCGCGGTGGAGGAGTTGAGGATTGATGTGGCGAAAAAGGTCTATACCGGGCCGAAGATGAAGCTGGGGTTGAACGAGGATAAGGAGAAGCAGAAGGACGAGAAGCTGAAGGGGATAGTGGACAAGATCAAGCAAACCGCCATGGGCGGACAGTTTCAAAAAGCCGAGCGGATCTATCAAATGGCCCTGACGGAAGTATCCAAGAAAAATTTCAAGTCCGCCCGGACCAACCTCAAGCTGGTATTGCAGCTGAACCCGGCCGGAGGGGAAAAATACCGGGCCGAGCTGGAGCGGATTGACCGGATCGAGTTGGAGCTGAGGGGCGAGGTCAATTTTGAGGAAGGACGGACCGCGGAAGAATCAGGGGAATACCAGAAGGCCTCCCGCTCCTACGCGGAAGCGCTCCGGGTTTCCCCGAAAAACCAGAAATACCTTTGCAGCCAGGCAAGGGTTATGGTAAAATACTTGAATAATTTTGAAAAAGGGAGGGCGCTTTTGATTGATCTGATTGAACAGGATCAGAAGAAGGCGGATTATTTCTATCTGCTCGGCTTGGCCTACCATGGCTTGGGGCAGAAAAGAGCCGCGGAGGTTCAGTTGGAAAAAGCTTTGCAATTGGACCCCAAGCATCGTGACGCCCAGAAAGAACTCAAAAATCTGAAAAGGATATAATATAAGGAGGGAAGAAATGGGCAAGACCATCGGGATAGATTTAGGCACCACATATTCTTGCGTCGCCGTGCTTGAGAACGGACAGGCCAAGGTGATCCCGAACAAGGGCGGATACCTAACCACCCCTTCGGTGGTCGCCTTTGACGAGACCGGGAAGAGGCTGGTCGGGCACTTGGCTAAAAGGCAGATGGTGATCAATGCCCGCAACACCGTTTACGCCTCCAAACGCCTGATCGGACGACGTTACGATTCCCCCGAAGTCAAGAAGGCCAAGGCGATGTATCCCTACGAGATCATTGAAGGCCCCCATAACGATGTGCGGATCCAGGTGAGCGGACAGGAAATGAGTTTGCCCGAAGTGGAGGCGACCATCCTGCAGGAGATGAGACGGGTGGCCGAGGAATATTTAGGAGAGCCGGTCAAGGAAGCCGTGATCACCGTGCCGGCTTATTTCAATGACAACCAGCGCCAGGCCACCAAGGACGCCGGAAAGATCGCCGGCCTGGAAGTGCTCCGGATCATCAACGAGCCAACCGCAGCCTCCCTCGCTTACGGATACGGCAAAAAACTGGACCAGACCATCGTCGTCTATGACCTGGGCGGGGGAACCTTTGACATCTCCGTCCTGGAAATCAGCGAGGGGGTCTTTGAAGTGATCAGCACCGCCGGAGACACCTATCTGGGCGGAGACGATTTTGACGACCGGATCATTGACTGGCTCGCGGAAACTTTCCAGCAACAGGAAAATGTCAACCTGCGCAAAGACCGGATGGCCCTGCAACGGCTCAAGGACGCCGCGGAAAAAGCCAAATGCGACCTGAGCTCCGTGCCCCAGACCCAGATCAGCCTCCCCTTCATCGGCACTTCGGACAAAGGCCCGCTCCATCTGGAACTGATCCTGACCCGCGACAAGCTGGAAGAAATCACCGCGGACCTGGTGGACCGCACCATCGTCATCTGCGAGAAGACCCTGGATGCCGCGGGACTGGGCACCGAGGAAATTGACGAAATCCTCCTGGTCGGAGGACAGACCCGGATGCCCAAGGTCCAGGAAAAAGTGGCCAAGTTCTTCAAGAAAGCCCCCCGCAAGGGGATCAACCCCGACGAGGCCGTCGCCATCGGAGCCGCCATCCAGGGGCACGCCCTGACTTCCACCGAGGAAGAGAAGAAGAAGGACGGAGAAGACTTGCTCCTCCTGGATGTCACCCCCTTGAGTCTCGGCATCGCCACCTTCGGAGGGTTCTTCACCAAGATCATTGAAAAAAACACCCCGATCCCGACTCACGCCGGACATATCTTCACCACCGCCGCGGACAACCAGCGCGCGGTCAAGATCATCGTGCTCCAGGGAGAGAGCGAGCGCGCCGCGGAGAACGAGCTGCTCGGAGAGTTTATGCTCACCGGGATCAGGGCGGCCAAACGCGGAGAGCCGGAAGTGGAAGTCACTTTTGACATTGACTCCGACGGCATCGTCGGGGTGTCCGCCAAAGACCTCAACACCGGACAGCAGCAATCCATCACCGTGACCGCGTCCTCCGGACTCACCGAGCAGGAAATCCAGTGGATGGTGGACCGGAGCAAGGATTACGAGGTGGAACTGAAGAGCCAGGGAGAGCTGGGAAAAGTCTGCTCCAAGCTGGAAAGCGAGTTGGGCAAGATTGAAAAAGCATTGAAGGAACAGAAAGCCCAACTCCCGGCCGGCCTGGAAAAGGAAACGAAAAAATTTATCGAGCGGGCTCGAAGGATCATTGAATTCGGAGACCTGGAAGAGATCAAGAAGCTGATCACCCAGGCCCCCGCCGTGGGCGAGCGCGTAAAAAAACCCTCCCCATAACCAGGATCAAAAACAACGCCGACCCGAGGCTGGCATAAAGACCCAGCCGGAACCCGTAAGGCCGGTAGCTGAGCCGGAGCCGGTGCCATCCCGGATCCAGCAACACCCCCCGCAAAAGATAGTCCGTAAGATAGATCCTCCGTTCCGATCCGTCCAACTCCGCGCGCCAGCCCGGAAAATATTGCTCGCTGAAAACCGCCAGCGCCGGCCCGGAGGAGCGATAATTTAAAATGATCCGGGAGCGTCCCAATTCCAATTTGAATTCCTCCGGCCGGGCCAGATCGGGCCCGCCCGCCAAAGCCTCACCGGTTTCTATCACCGCCTCTTCTTCAAAATCCTTGATCCGCAAAATCTTTTCAAAACTGTCTTGCCCGCCCAGGCTGAGCGAATATTTCTTCGGAAAGAAAACCCGGCCCAGCGACCCTGGAATCGGCTTCACATAAATCGGATCCCCATATAGCGCGGTGTGGGTATATAAACTCTTCAGCCCGGACTTGCCCTTCATCCAGTACCCGGCCGGACTTTCCTCGGTCGGTCCCGGCCCGGACTTTTTGATGAAAAACTTCCCGGAGAGAATTCGGGACACCGGCAAATCAAACGCGCCCTCTTTCAGCCGGAGCGAATGATACGCCAGAAAATCAGTCAGCAACTGAGCCTCACTCTTCTGTTGGTTGAGATACCGGGACAGCCGGACCAGCCGCTCCGGGATCAGCGCGTCATTGATCCCGGAATCGTAAAGCGGCACGGTCAGCATCTGGGGAGGCATCCACACCTCCGGCTCCGCCGAGAACCGGGCTTCCGGATGCTCTTTTGCCAGCTGCTGAAAATTATTGAGCTCAGCCTTCTCAGGATTGATCCAGAAGGAAGGCCGATCAACCAGATGATGCCACACCATCGGCTCCACCAGGATCAAGCCCGCCAGAGCCATCGCCTTTAACCATCTGGATTTGATGATCAGAACCGCGAGCAAAAGCAAAAAACCGGAAAACAAAAATGAGCAGGCTGACCAGAGGCGCAAATCCGGGAAGGAGATAAAGCTGTAAATAAACCCGCTCGCCAGAATCAAAAAGCAGAGCATCCCCGGCATAAAAATCTTCAGCTTGCCTTCGGCTTTGCCCAGGATTTCAATTCCAAATCCCGCCACTACGACGATGCTGAAGCTGATTGCCGGCTGAAGATATTTAAGCCAGCCCAGCCGGTTCAATCCCGGAAGATGCGCGATCAAGCTGAACCCCGGCAGACCATAGGCAATCCCCAATCCGAAAATCGCCGCCAAACTGAAAAAGCAAATATTGAAATGCGCGAGCGGCTTCAGCCGCGATCTATTACTGAGCGCGATCAAGCAGAGAAAAAATATCACGCTTCCAATCCACGGAAAAATCCGCTGGATCGGAATCGGCGCCTGGTTCGCCGGCCCGAAAAGCCCGGGCGCCAGAATGCTCGCCAGAGTCTTCATCTCCAGATGCTGAAACGCCGCTCCCGCGGAATGATAGGTCCAGCTCTGCGGAATCGCCTCCAGAAACGACAAAAGCTGGAGCGCGCAAAGCAGGATCGCGAAAGAAAAAATCGCCGATAAAACCGCTCCGGTTTTACGAAGTCTCCCCACCCTCCAGGCTTTTAACAATGCATACAGGAAAATAAATCCCAGGATAAAGATCGCCGCGTCCGGCTGGCCGCCTAACAGGATCAAAACCAGGGCCAATCCCAAAAGAAGAAAGTTCCCCCGGCTCCGCTTCTCCACCAGCCGATCCATCGCCAGCAAGCCATAAGGGATTAACAGATCCAGCGGCAGATGCTGATTATTCAGATACTGAACCAGATACCCGCACAGCATATAGCCAGCCCCGCAAATAAATGCCGCGGAATCAGAAAGCCCCAGCCTCCTCCCGAAAAACCAGCCGCCCATCCCCGCCAAAACCAGTTCCCCTAAAATCAGCGGGACCGCAGCCATCCGCACGGGCAAGAAATAAAAAATCCACCGGAACGGAGAAAAAACCGCCTGCTGATAGTTGCCCAGAAACGGCTCGCCCAAGCCGCTGTAAGGGTTCCAGAGCGGGAACTCCCCGGCAAAAATGCTCAGCCGGAAAAACGCCCGCCAGTTATAGGACAGCAGCCACGGATTCGGGTCGCGCACCCCCTGGAAGAAAAGTTGGTCCGGATGGAATAGCTTGGGGACAAGCAGGATCAGACCGAAGCCGGTCAGGATCAGTAAAACATAAAAAGACTTTTTGCCGGAACTGTCCACCCTTATTTAGAAAACATTATATCATTCCGGTCCGGTTCCGGCGAAATTCAATTCGGCTTCTTGCTCGCGGTGGCTTTCTTTTTCAAATCCTCTTTCGCTTTCTGGTAAAATTCCAAAATCTCCTTCACCGCGCCGGTCACCGCGCCGGAACTATAACTCGCGCCGCTGATCGCCCGGATATCTCCGCCGTCCTTCTCCAGCATCCATTTCGCGTTCGTCAGGCTCTTCTTTAAAAACTGCCGCTGGAATTCGTCCCCCCCGATCTTCCCGCCCAGTTGCGGCGTCTCGCTATTGCTCAGGATATCCATTCCCGCGATCTCGCCCTCCGGCGTGATCCCCAGCATCAATTTGATCGGCCCATGGAAACCCTTGCCCGTGGTCCACACGATCGCGAACCCGATCAGCGCTCCTTTTTTCTTCACCGGATACGCCTGGCAACCCTTCCCCGTTTCATATTCGCACTTCTGCGCCAAAGTCTTGTCCGATAAATCATCCGCGAAGACTGCCTCCGCCTTCGGCTTATTGTCAAAATCCGGAAACGCCTTCTTGATGCTCTTCTCGAGGTCCGGCTCCGGAGCTTTCGGCTCGCCCGCGGCGCTCCCGCTGGTCGGCTTGGTATCCTTCTGCTCGGTCTGTCCGATCCCTGTTCCGGAAACGAAAAGCGCCAGCGCCAAAACCATCGCCCCAAAAAATATCTTCCCGAATTCCCTTTTCATCTTCCCTGCCTCCCGCTCCCACCTTAAATCATTCCCCCCAATTTTTCAACTTGCGGCGCGCGCAACTTCGGGCGCGATCAGGCAAGAGAACGCCGGCAAATCTATTTGCCAGAACCAATGCTTCATTGTAGGATAAAAGAGCAAGATGGAGCCGGAAAAAATACCGAAGAGTTTCGGCCGCTACCAGGTGCTGGGGGTGCTGGGCCGGGGATCAATGGGCGTGGTTTACAAGGCCAAGGACCCGGTGATCGGGAGACTGGTCGCGGTCAAAGCCATCCCGGAGACGCTCGGGCTGGAGACCGGGAAGGAGCAGGAATATATCCGGCGACTGTTGCAGGAAGCGAAAGCCGCGGGGAGTCTTCAGCATCCCAACATCGTGACCCTCTACGACGCGGGCGAGGCCGAGTTGGGACCGTTCATCGCCATGGAATATCTGGACGGGGTCACCCTCAAGGAAATTCTTTCCAGCGGAAAAAAATTGTCCTTGCCCCAACTGACCGAGATCGTGCGGCAGGTGGGGGAAGGTTTGGATTACGCGGCCCAGCGCGGAATCGTCCATCGCGACATCAAGCCGGCGAACCTGATGGTCGTGGAAGGGAACCTGGTGAAGATCATGGACTTGGGCATCGCAAGACTCCCCTTCTCCGACCTGACCCGCGAGGGACGGCTGGTGGGCTCTCCCAGTTATATGTCGCCGGAACAGCTCAAGGGCGAGAAGCTGGACGGCCGGAGCGACTTGTTCAGCCTGGCGGTGGTGACCTATCAGGCCGCGACCGGCAAGAAGCCTTTTCCGGGGAATAATATCCAGGAGATTTGCTACCGGATCATCAACCACGATTTCATTCCGGCCGGCCGGCTGGAGCCGAGCCTGTCCGAGGGGTTTGACCGGTTTATGATCCAGGCGCTGGCCAAGAACCGCGACCAGCGGTTTAAGAGCGGGAAAGAAATGTTTGAGTCCCTGCGCAAGTTGCTGCTGGACAAGGAAGATACCCGGGTCAGCGAGGACGATCAGGAACCGGAGCCGGGCAAGGAGAAGGAGATTCCGGCCACCGTGATCAAAAGCGAGCCGGTGGCTTATGAAGAAAGCTCTTCCTTTTCCTCCGGGTCGGACTCGGCGATTGACGATATTTTCCGGGACCTGACCCTGACCCACCGGAGCCTGAGGCTGACTCCGGAAAAGGAAAACAAAACCTGGCAGATCGTGATGGGCCTGATCGCGGGATTGGCCGTGATCGGGATCGTGGTCTGGTATTTAATTCGGGGGTAAGAGATGATTGTCAAATGTCCGGGGTGCGCCTCGCGCTTGAGTCTGGGGGAGGATTTGTTCGCGGAAAAGGTGGTGGTGCGCTGCCCGGAATGTCTCCAGGTTTTCATCGTCCGTCCGGACGAGGCGATCAAGGGAAGCGAGTCCGCGGGCGAGGCCACCCTTTTGATCAGCGACAAACCGCCCGCGAAAAAAGCGGATGTGCTCTGGCATAACCACTCTCCCAGCGTGACCATCATTCGCGGGCCGGACCAGGGCATTCATCTCAAAATCAAGAAGGACGAGTTGGTTGCCGGCCGGGAGGAAGCGGATTTAATTTTGAGCGATCCCGCGATCAGCCGGTGGCATTTCCGGATTTTCCGGAAGAATAACCGGCAATGGCTTGAAGACCTGGGCAGTCGCAACGGGACTTTCCTCAATAAGAAAAGGACCCAGGCCGCGGAGCTGAATCATCTGGACGAAATTGAATTGGGCCAGACCCTGATCGTTTACAGCGAATACGGTCAGCGGGAGGAAGTGAAAGTCGCGGATTTGAGTTTGGAAGTGGACAAGCTGAGGGACGAGACCAAGTCCGGGTCCAAGGCTCCGGAAGCGGAATTGCCCAAGGGCCGGGATTTTTATCTGGAACTGATGAATCAACCGGGACGGGCGCGCAGCGTCAAAATCACGCGCTCTCCAATGGTGCTGGGCCGGGGCGACGAGGCGGACTTGAAATTGGAGGACGAGGAAGTTTCCCGCAAGCACGCGGTGATTGAAATTTACAGCCGGGACAATGCCTATCTTTCCGATCTGGCCAGCGCCAACGGCACCTTCCTGAACGGGGTTCGGATCCGCTCAATGAAACTCAGGCACGGAGACAAAATCCGGATCGGGGCGACCATTCTGAGTTTCGTGATCAAGGACCTTTTGGATGAAGGCTGACCCGATCCGGAAATTGATCCGGGGATTCGACCGCAAGGACCGGACCAGCCTGTCCCGGCTTCTGACCGTTCTGGAAAAAAATCAACCGGAGGATCTGGAGCAGCTGTCCGGGATTCTCTCACGCGGCCGCGGGATCAAGAAGATCGGGATCACCGGCCCGCCCGGCGCCGGCAAAAGCAGCCTGATCAACCGGATGATCAGCCATTTCCGGAAGCAGGGAAAAACCGTGGCCTGCGTGCTGGTGGATCCGTCCAGCCCGATCTCGGGAGGGGCGGTGCTGGGCGACCGGATCCGGATGCAGGAGCATTTTTTGGACCCGGGCGTTTTTTTGCGGAGCGTGGCTTCGCGCGGAGAGCACGGCGGGCTCTGCCGGTCGGCGATGGAGATGGCGCTTTTGCTGGACGCCTTCGGGATGGACGAAATTATTATTGAGACCGTGGGGGTGGGGCAGAGCGAGATTGAGGTCGCGGGCATCGCCGAGACGGTTTTGGTGGTGCTCACGCCCGAGGCCGGAGACGCGGTGCAGGTGCTCAAGGCCGGGCTGTTGGAAGTCGGAGACATTTTCGTGGTGAACAAGATGGACCGGCCCGGGGCGCAAGCCCTTTATTACGAGTTGCGCGCGATGTTTGAGGATTCCCATCAAGGCTTGGATCGAGACCCCCAGGTTCTGATGGTTTCGGCAATGGAAGATCAGGGGATCGCCGAGCTGATCGGCGCCATCAAGGAACACCGCCGGAAGCTGGATCGGACCGGTCGTGATCCCAGGCGCGAGTTGCATAAGCGGCATTTCCTGGAGTTGGTGATTTCCCGGCTGAGGGAGGGCCTGGAGGACAAGATTGTCCACGAATATCCGGAACTGCTGGAAGAGGTGTGTTCGGCGAAGATCAGCCCATACCAGGCGGTGGAGCGGTTGGGAAAATTTTTCAAAAAAATTAACCGCCCTTAATCACTTCCGATAATAACCAATCACCTTTTTCACCGCGGCAATCACCTCATCCGCCTCCCGGTCGGTCATTGCCGGGAAGAGCGGGATGGAAAGCACGCGCTCGGTAACATATTCGGCAATGGGGAGTGCCCCTTTTCGGTATCCGTATTTCTCGCGGTAATAGGGATGCTCGGGCACGGAGCGGAAATGGATGCCGATCCCGATCCCTTCGGCCTGGACCGCGTTCATAATTTGATCCCGGTCAGCCCGGAGCATCTCGGTCCGGATCACCAGCACATAAAGATGATAAGCAGGCTTATGCTCCGGCGAACAACTGAGCAATTTCAGCGCCGGCTCGTCGGAAAAGGCCTGATTATATCTGTCCACAATTTGCTTCCGGCGTTTCCAGAAAGTGTCTATCTTTTTCATCTGGCAAAGTCCGAGCGCCGCCTGCAAGTCAAACATATTGTATTTGTATCCGGGCATCAAAATATCCCAGTGCCGATACCCTTCCAGTCCGTATCTTTTCCAGGCGTCCCGGCTGATTCCGTGCAGGCTTAAAATCCGAACCTGCTCTTCAATCTTGGGGTCATTGGTGGTGAGCATTCCGCCCTCGCCGGTGGTGATGTTCTTGGTGGCGTAAAAACTGAAGCAGGCGGCGGCGCTTTTCAGGACGCCGATTTTTTTCCCCTGAAAGCGGGTCTCAATCGCGTGCGCGGCGTCTTCAACCACCGCGATGCCGCGCTTTTTCGCGAGGGAAAGGATCTCGTCCATTTGACAGGGGAACCCGGCGAAATGCACGGGGAGGATCGCTTTGGTTTTCCGGCTCAGCTTTTTCCGGATTTGTTCCGGGTCAATATTCAAATCATCCGGGAGCACATCCGCGAACACCGGTTTGGCCCCGCAATGCTCAATCACATTGACGGTGGAAGCGAAGGTGATCGGAGAAGTGATCACCTCGTCTCCGGGCTTGATCCCGAGGCTGAGCAGGGAGAGGTGGAGCGCCGCGGTGCAGGAATTCAGCCCGACCGCGTATTTGGCTCCGGTGTATTCGGCGAAGCGTTTTTCAAATTCTTCCGCGCGCTCTCCCCGGGTCACCCATCCCGAGCGCAAGGTCGCAACCAGTTCGCGCTCCTCTTCCGCTCCGAACCAGGGCCGGTGGAATGGGAGAAATTTACCGCGGGTCGGCTTCCCGCCCGCAATCGCGATTTTTCTTTTCCCGGGCATTGCTAATACCGTTCCATCTTCCCGTCCTCGGTCAGGATCGGGACCGTGCGCATCCATCTTAACGGCTCCCACCAGTCGCGATGCTTCCGATACCAGTCAATGGTTTTGATCAATCCCTGCTCCAGCGAAGTCCTGGCCTGAAAGCCCAGGAGCTTTTTCGCCCGGTCAGTGGAGGAGATATGTTTGTCCACCTGGCCGGGTCGCTCGGGGATGAAGCTGAGGAGGGACTCCGGCTTGTTCATCAGCTTCAAAATCGTCCGGGCAACCTCAAGAACGCTGGTCGCGGTCCCGGTGCCGATGTTGATCGCCTGTCCCCGGATTTTTTCCAGGTCCGCCTGGAGCGTCAAATCCACCGCTTCCGCCACATCCTCCACCTCAATCCAGTCGCGGGACGCGGAGCCGTTTCCGTGGATGCTGATCGGCTCGTCCAGGATCGCGCTGGTGATGAAGCGCGGAACCGCCTTTTCCAAATGTTGATACGGGCCGTAGTTGTTGAAGGGGCGGAGGATCACCGCCGGCAGGCCGTAAGTCCTGAGATAAGAATAAACCAGCCGGTCCGCGCCGGCCTTGGCCGCGGCATAGGGGGTGAGCGGGTTGAGCGGGTGATCCTCGTCCATCGGCTCCTTAAGCGCGGTGCCGTAAACTTCGGAAGTGGAGATGTGGATGAAGCGCTCAATCCGGTTTTTAAATTTGAGGATGGCGTTGGCAATGGTCTGGGTGCCGAGCACATCGGTTTCAAAGAAGATCCGGTTGTCAAAAATGGACCTGGCCACATGGGTCTCCGCGGCGAAATGGACCACGATCTCCGATTTTGAGACCAGTTCGTTGACCAGGGTGATGTTGTTGACATTGCCGTACCAGAATTCAAATCGGTCGCTCGCTTTCATCTCCTTGGGCAGATTCGCGGGATTGCCCGCGTAAGTGAGCGCATCCAGCACGATCAGACGGGCCTGGGGCTGGCCCTGAAAAATCCTCCGGGCGAAGCAACTGCCGATGAACCCGGCCCCGCCCGTGATCAGAATGGTCTTTCCCATTTCAGCCTCCTTTAAACGCCCTCACCCTCAGCGCCGGCGCCAGCGCGACTTTCCCGGCGCTGAGCAGATAAATAATCTCCACCATATAATACACCAGGCCATCAAACAGCCAATTGATCCGCGTCCCCCGCCGGTGCATCCGGCCGTTGAAAACCCGGACCCGGACAAAACCTATTTTTTCCAGGTATTCCTTCAGAACCCCCGGCGTGAACCCGTAAAGGTGAGCCGGAGGATCCAAAACATTGAAGACCGTTTCCGGGTCCGTCCCGGCCCGGATCCGACGGAGCAAAAATCCGACCGGGAGCAGTTCCGCCGCGGTCCCGAGCCAGCCGTAGATTTTCAGCAGGGAATGATTGGGAAGACGCAAAATCAGAATCCCGCCGGGATTGAGCATTTCCCTCATCATCTTAAGCATCCCGGCCGGATCGCGGATATGCTCAAGCACAAAGGAGCCCGCGAGCGCGTCGTATTTTCCCTCCGGAACGGCCGTCGCGGGAAAATCCCCCAACTGAATTTCAATCCCCAATCGCTCCCGGGCGTATTCCACCGCGGGCCGGGACAAATCCACCCCTTCCGCTTCCCATCCCCGCCTGGTCATTTCGGCCAGGAAAAAGCCATACCCGGCCCCGACTTCAAAAATCTTTTTCCCGCAACCCCGACAACCCCGCTCAATCAATTCCGCATCTTCTTGATACTGGTCCCGGTAAACCCTCAGCCATTCCTCCGCGGAATTTTCCGGAAAATATTGCGCGTAAAATCCGGAGAGTTCCTCCGATCGCGGACGGGGATTGACCTGGATCAACCCGCAATCCCGGCACCGCTCAATCCGGAAAGAGTTTTCTTCCCGGTAAAAGATCAGCCGATCCGAGCCGCAAAAATTGCACGGACCCGGTTCCAGCTCTCCTTTGATCTTCCAGCTCCGTTGCTCAATCAGGCGCAAAGAGGGACGCGAACCGGGATTGGCCGGACCAGGCGGATTAGTCATCGGTCGGAAGATTTCTTTTGCTTTGCCCACGGGAGATATATCGCCTGCTCATACACCATCATCACCAGATCGGGAAGGAACTTTCCCATCCGGGGCAATACCTTTTTCCCCTCCAGCATCATCACCGTCCATTCCGCGAAATCCGCTCCGGCCGATATCGTGAGCGAGATTCCGCCCGAGAATCTCGGATTGATCTCGGTCAGAAAAATTTCCTTGCCCCGGCGGATGCATTGGAGGTTGATCGGCCCGAGGAAGGGGAGGGTTTCCGTGACCCGTCTCGCGAATCTGATCAAGGACTGGTCGTTCACGGTCCGGCCGATGTCGGAAACGCCGGCCCGGGTCGCGATCCGCTCGCGCGGGACAATGGAAACGGGCTTTCCCTCCCGGTCCAGGAACAGATCAATGGTGTATTCCACGCCTTTGATATATTGCTGAAGCAGCGGCCGCTCAATCACGCGCAGCCAGTAAGATAGTTCGCGGGAATCGCGAACGATCATTGCCTGGTCGCTTCCCCGGCCGAAGCAAGGCTTGATGAAAATCGGAAAGGGGAAAGACTTTTGGTTTTTTTTGAAAACGGCCGGGACCCTGATTCCGTGTTTTCGGAAAAAATCGTAAAACCGGGACTTGTCATTGCAGATCCTGATGGTCTCGGAGGGCGAGGCAAAGATTTCGGTTCCGCTCCTCAGGAACAATTCCCGGTTTTCAGACAGGACTTCCAGGTCCGCGTCGGTGGTCGGGATGATCGCGTTGATCCGCAATTTCCTGCATTGGCGCAACAGCCAGGACCCAAATTTCGGGTCGGCCGCGGCCGGGGATAGCAGGGAAAGTTTTCCCCGGCACAGTCCCGGGCTGAGCGGGTTGGTGTCCATTCTGACCAGCCGCCCAGGGGGGCTTCTCCGGGCCAGAACTTTTTCAAAGGCCTGAACCAGCCTGACCCTACGGCCGCTCCCGGAGCTGGTGAGCAAAATCCGGAGCGCAGTCTCAGCCGCTTTTTTTCTCATCTTCCGATTTTTTCAGAACCTGCCGGATCACGAAATCCGGGCGGCGCCGGCTTTCAATATAAACCCGGGACAGGTATTCTCCGATCACTCCCAGGAAAAAAAGCTGGACCCCTCCGAAGAAGACAATCGCGGCGAAGATGCTGGTGTATCCGGGAACCGTGATCTGGAGGAACATTTTTTGGATCACCACTTTTAAGGCCAGGATCAGGCCGATCAGGGAAACCAGGAACCCGGCCCAACTGGCCAGCCGGAGCGGCGCTTCGGTGAAACTGATGGTCATGGTGATCACCAGCCGGATCAATTTCCGGAAGGAATACTTGGTGCTCCCGGCCCGCCGCGGAGAATGTTCCACTTCCACCCCGGTGTTTTTCGCGCCCAGCCAGGTGAACAGGCCGGTGAAAAATTTGTCGCGCTCCGGGCAGGAATTGTAAGCGTCCACGAATACCCGGCGCACGGCCAGAAACGGGCTGATATTGCTTTTCTCTCCGAGCAATAATTTCATCAGCAAATCCGCGGTCCAGGACCCGAGCCTTTTCCCCAGACCGTCCTGCCGTCCCTTGCGGATCCCGTAGGCCAGGTCATATCCCTGGTCCAGGCCCCGGAGCAATTTAGGGATTTCTTCCGGCGGGTTCTGGAGGTCCGCGTCCATAATCACCGCAACATCCCCCCGCGCCTGGCTCAGCCCCGCGGCCAGCGCCGGATGCTGTCCGAAATTGCGTGAAAGCTGGACCACCACGATCCGGTCATCGCGCGCTCTCAATTCCTTCATCGTTTCCAGGCTGCCGTCCCGGCTCCCGTCATCCACCAGGATGATTTCATAATCCTTTCCCAGGGAATTCAACACCTGGCGCAGCCGTTGATATAATTCCTCCAGGTTCTCCCGCTCATTGAAAACCGGGATCACGATGCTGATCTTGTTTATTTTATCTTCCGGATTCATTTTTGTCCGAGATTTTATTTATTCTAAAACAACAATGCCCAAGCGGTTGATAGCTGAAACCCGGGAGCGACAGGCTCCTGGATTCCAGCCGAAAGGCGAAGGAAGGGGATGTCACCAGGACCGCGCTTTGGACCGATTCCGGCAGGGGCTGCAAGCTCATTTCCCTCTTATCCACATAATTGAGGAACAGGTTAAAATACCAATAATTCCGGATGACGCGGCCGCCTTTGGTAAAATAAAAATCCCTCCAATAAATATAGCTCGGCCGGTATCCATCCCTGACCAAATTATACATAGTAACCGCGCCGGCGGCAAACTGTCCCATTACCAGGTCGTTTTCTCCGCTCCGGACGATCACCTGATAGGGCTGGTTGAGGTCGTCCAGATATTTTTTCCAGTCAACGGTCCAGGCCCAGAGTTGGCCTTGGAGCGCCCTTCCCCCGTCCACGCTCGGGAGCATAAACCCGGACCCGAGGGCAAGCCGGACGCCTCTGCCCTTGACCATTATTTTCGGGCTTTGCCGGAGCCGGAAACCGCCCAATCCCTGTTGATCTTTTTCCTCCAAAGTCAGCGCCCGGCCCGGGTCCAGCTCGGAAAACCCCGGCCCGCGATATGGTTGTTCCGGAAGGTAAAGCCGAATGCCGATAATTAAGGGCAGGATTAAAAATATGACATATAAACATTTCAGATATTTATTCCTGATCAATTCATAAATATATATTACGGAAAAACATACTAATATATACATCGCCAGGGAATGTTGGAAGGATTTGGCGGTCTTGAACGCAATCCCCATTACCAGGGGGAAGAGCAGGAAATCGGCGGACCCGATCCAAAGGGCGGGAAATCTCCGGCGATGGGCCATCGCGGAAAAGGCGATCAGGGTGATGGAAATGACGCTGGCGGTGAACGCCCCCAGGAAGGTGATGACGGTATAGTTGATCAGGGCGCCCGAGTATTGGACATAAACATCCTGGAATTCCCGGAAGGGGGAGAGCAAGGACAGGCCCATCAGGGATTGCGCCGCCAGATATGCGATCAAGCCGGAAATAATTTCCAGGCTGAACTTAGCGATGGCTTGACTGAGCTTTTGATCTTTGCGGAAGAAGAAATGCTGCAAGGGAAAGGTCAGGCAGAGATAGGCGGCGCTGGCGGAGGCGGACAGGGAAAGTCCGTAGAGGGCTCCGGAGATAAAATAGAAATAATATTTCTTGCCGCCCTCCAGGAGCAGGAGGCTTAAGAAGATGGACAGGAATGCCAGACTGTATCCGATGATCGCGGCGTTGGGATAGAGACCGGCGTAAACCAACTCGATTGCCGAGCAAAAAACCAAAATCCCATGGACGGCCCTGGGCTTTAACCCGAGAACCAGGCAGGAATAGAGCGGGAGGATGGCGAGCGAGAGACTGGCGGAAAGCGCGGAGAGGATGGCAAAGGAGAGCTGGGGCGAGCCGGTCACAAAGGAGAAGAGATAAATCAGGCCGAAGGCTCCGGCCCGGGTTTGATATCCGTGGAGCGGGAACTGGAAGGGGTTCAGATGATTTTGTCCGGCCAAGGCGTAGATCGCTTCCATTGCGTCATCGCCGTCCAGGAATTGGAACGGGGAGAAGGCCAGGAAGAAAATCAGATTCAAGCAAAAAAAGCCGATAAAAAACAGCCAGGTTTTTTTAGACAGAATCGCCGGAACCGATTCCGCTTCCAACCTTTTCCTCATCCAATTGCTTTAATTATGCCGACAAAGGTCTCCGCCTTCAAACTGGCTCCCCCGACCAGGGCGCCGTCCAGGTCCGGCATCTTCATCAGGTCCTTGATATTGTCCGGCTTCACCGAGCCGCCGTATTGAATCCGGATGGAATCCGCAAGGGTGGGATCGTAAATCAGGGCCAATTGCTTCCTGATGAATTGATGAACCTCCTGGGCCTGCTCCGGGGTGGCCACCTTGCCGGTGCCGATCGCCCAGACCGGCTCGTAGGCGATTACCAGCGGCGGAACTTCGGCTTTCGAGATGCCCGCCAGCGCTCCCTTCACCTGCCGCTCGATCACCGACAAAGTCTTCCCAGCCTCGCGCTCGGGCAACAGCTCGCCCACGCAGCAGATCGGGATCAGCCCGGATTTGAGCGAGGCCTTGACCTTTTTGTTCACGCTCTCGTCGGTCTCGTGAAAAAATTGCCTCCGCTCGCTGTGTCCGATGATCACATATTTACAGCCGACATCCTTGAGCATTGCCGGGCCGACTTCTCCGGTGAAGGCGCCGGCGTCTTCCCAGTAAAGGTCCTGGGCCGAGAGCCCGAGATTGGACCCGGCAAGCACCTTGCTGACGGCCGAGAGCGCGGTAAAAACCGGGGCCACCGCGATCTCCACTTGGTCAACCCCCCGGAGCCGGTTCTTGAGTTCCCCGGCCAGGTTCATTGCCGGCTCGGTCAAAAGGTTCAGCTTCCAGTTCCCGGCGATAAAGGGCTTGCGCATCTTGAACCTCCTTGTCGGAATTGGGAATTAGGAATCGGAATCAGGGATTCATGCAATTCGCCAACCACTTGCCGTTAACCACTGACCACTAACTTTCCAGCGCCGCGATCCCCGGCAGCTTGATCCCTTCCAGGAATTCCAGAGAAGCGCCTCCGCCGGTGGAAATGTGGGTGATCTTGTCCGCGACCCCGGCCTGGTTCACGGCCGAGACCGAATCGCCTCCGCCTACGATGGTCATCGCTTTGGCTTCGGCAACCGCCTTGGCCAACTCCAAAGTGCCTTTGTCAAAAGGCGGGGTTTCAAACACGCCCGCGGGTCCGTTCCAGAAAATGGTTTTAGCCAGGCCGATCTCCTTCTTGTAAAGCTCAATGGTCTTGGGCCCGATGTCCAGTCCCATCAAATCAAAAGGTATCTTCTCGGAGCTGACCACCTTGGTCTCCGCGTTCGGCTCCACCGCTTTTGCCACAATATGGTCCACCGGCAAAAATATTTTCACCCCCCGGCTTTCGGCGCGGGAAAGAATCTCCGCCGCGGCCTTGGCCTTGTCCGGCTCGACCAGGCTTTTCCCGACCGAGAGGCCTCTTCCGAGCAGGAAGGTATAAGCCATCGCCCCGCAGACCAGGATTTCGTCAACCTTGGGGAGCAGGTTCTGGATCACGCCGATCTTGTCCGAGACCTTGGCCCCGCCCAGGATCGCCAGATAGGGCCGGTCCGGATTCTCCAACAGCTTGCCCAGATACTGAATCTCCTTCTCCATCAACAATCCCACGCCCTTATCCTTGACATAAGCCGCCATTCCCGCGGTGCTCGCGTGCGCCCGGTGCGCGGTGCCGAACGCGTCATTGATATAAACCTCGCACAGGCCGGCCAGTTTTTGCGCAAAACCCGGATCGTTCGCCTCTTCCTGGGGATGGAAGCGGAGGTTTTCCAGGAGCATCACCTGTCCCGGCTCCATCTCCTTTGCCAGCTTCTTCACGCCGTCTCCGATGCAGTCGTCCGGGAAGATCACATCGCGTTTGATCAGATCCCGGAGCCGCTCCGCCACCGGGAAGAGCGAAAATTCCCGGGCCACCATTCCCTTGGGCCGTCCCAAATGGCTGGCCAGGATCAGCCTCGCGTTTCTCTCCAGCGCGTAATTGATGGTGGGAAGGCTGGCCCGGATCCGGGTATCATCCGTGATCGCCTGGGTTTTCTTGTCCTGCGGAACATTGAAGTCCACCCGGACAAAAACCCGCTTCCCCTCCAGAGTAAAATCCCGAATCGTCTTTACGCCCAAGTTCAGCCTCCTTATTAAAGCAGGATCTTGCACAGGTCAAGCAGCCGGTTGGAATATCCCCACTCGTTGTCATACCAGGCAAGGACTTTCACCAAAGTCTTTTCCACCACATAAGTACTCTTGGCGTCCACCGTGCTCGAGCAGTCGGTATGGTTGAAATCAATGGACACCAACTCCTCTTCGGTATAATCCAGATACCCTTTCAGCTCGCCCTCCGCGGCCTTCTTGAGCGCGGCGTTCACGGATTCCACCGTAACCTCCTTGCCCAGCTCAACCACCAGGTCAACGCAGGACACATTGGGAGTGGGCACCCGGATGGAGAGTCCGTTGAGCTTGCCCTTTAAATGCGGGAGCACTTCGCCCACGGCCTTGGCCGCGCCGGTGGTGGTGGGGATCATTGAGAGCGCCGCGGCGCGTGCCCGGCGCAAATCGCTGTGGGGCAGGTCCAGGATCCGCTGGTCGTTGGTATAGGAATGGATGGTGGTCATCAGGCCGCGCTTGACCTGGAAATTCTGGTCCAGAACCTTGACCAACGGCGCCAGGCAGTTGGTGGTGCAGGAGGCGTTGGAGATCAGGTTATGCTTGGACTTGTCATACATCTTATCGTTCACGCCCATACAGATCGTAACATCAACTTCCTTGCCCGGAGCGCTGATCACAACCTTTTTCGCCCCGGCCTTGAAATGCTTGTCCGCGTCCGCCCGCTTGGTGAACTTGCCGGTGGATTCCAGCGCGATTTCCACCCCCAACTCCTTCCAGGGAAGTTGCTCCGGATCCTTTTCCGCGCTCACCCGAATCTTCTTGCCGTCCACGATCAGCGCCCCCGCTTCCGCCTTGACCGGAACCTTCCACTTGCCGTGAACCGAATCGTATTTCAAAAGATGAGCCAAAGTCGCCGCGTCCACCAAATCGTTGATCCCGACCACCTCAATGTTGGAATCGTGCGCGATCCGGAAAAAGCATCTCCCGATCCGACCGAAACCGTTGATCCCCACCTTGATCGTCATTTTGAACCCTCCTTTTCGCCGGCTTTTTTATTTCGATCCGGAATGCCGGAAAACTTTCTCGATCCCGCCCTCCGACACCCAAACCGAAATTCATAATAATAGAATCCATTCGCTTGTCAAGAATAGCCCAATCTGACCGTTTGCCTGCCGCAGTCCCGCCTTCAAGCGGGAGCAATGGGGGGATCCCCTAAACCCTTAAACTACAAATGAATGCCTTGCCCGGAAAGGGCGGGGCAAGCCCGCCCGAGACGGGACCCCGCCATGGGTGTAATTTATGTCGCACCCCCCCGGGAAAGGACATTCTTGACAAGCCTGGACCATCAAATATAGTAAAATGAATCCGGGGATTAAAAATAAAATGAACAACTCAAGGCATAGATTCCTGGCCGCCTGCGCCGGGAAAAAACCGGACCGGCCCCCGGTCTGGATGATGAGACAGGCCGGACGCGCCCTTCCCGAATACCGCGCGCTCCGGGAAAAACATTCCTTTGCCAGGCTCATCACCGATCCCGAGTTGGCCGCGAAGGTATCGCTTCAGCCGGTCAATCGGTTCGGTCTGGACGCCGGCATTATTTTCAGCGACATCCTGGTGGTTCCCTCGGCAATGGGGGTCAGGATCAAATATTCTCCCTCCATCTCCCTCTCGCCTCTGGTCCGGACCAAATCCGATCTCAACCGGCTCAAGGTCCCGGAGGTCGGCCGCGAACTCGGATTCGTGGCGCAAACGATCAAGAATGTTCGGCAAGAAAAAGGAAATGAAATCGCGGTGCTCGGATTTTCCGGCGCGCCCTATACCCTGGCCTGCTATATGATTGATGGCGGCGGGAGCAAGAATTTCACCAGGACCAGGGCGATGTTATCTCAGGACCCGAAATTATTCCGGGGCTTGCTGGGAAAAATAGCGGAAACCGTCGGCGATTATTTGGAGATGCAACTCGAGGCCGGAGCCGACGCGGTCCAGTTGTTTGATACCTGGGCCTCTGAGCTGGGACCGGAAGACTTTGAAAAATTCGTCCTGCCCCATCTCCAGAAAATCGTCGGCCGGCTTAAGAAGAAAGACGCGCCCATCATCTACTACATCAACGGGATCGGGAACCTGCTTTCGCTCGCGAAGGAAACCGGCGCGGACGCGCTCGGGATTGACTGGCGGATCAGCCTATCCGAGGTCCGCAAGAGACTGGGCCATAACCAGGTGGTGCAGGGGAACCTGGACCCGGCGGTCCTGTTCGCGCCGACCAAAGTCATCCGGGGAAAAGTTTTTAAAATGCTGGACCAGACTAATGGCAAAGGACATATCGTGAACCTCGGACACGGCCTGCTCCCGGATACGCCTATATCCGGCATAGAAACTTTTATCAATTCCGTAAAGGAATGGGCGAATAAAAAATGAATGCGCCCATTAAAAATCGGCTCAGCCCGAGAACCATCCCCGGGCATCTGCTCCAGAAATATTATAAAAGCGGCCCGCGCTACACCAGCTACCCGACCGCGCCCCAGTTCCAGTCCGAGTTCAACCTGGAAAAAGTCCAAGCCGAATGGCTCAAGACCAATACCCCCAAGGGCAAGGGCCTGTCCCTATATATCCACATCCCCTTCTGCGCGAAGCGATGCCTTTATTGCGGGTGCTACACCGAGGCCGGGCATAACCGGGAAACCGCGGAAAAATATGTCTCAGCCTTGTTCCGGGAAACCGACCGGATCTTAAAACTGATTGACCCGAAACGGCCCCTGGAGCAACTGGCTATGGGCGGAGGAACCCCGACTTTTTTGAAACCGGAGTTGATGGAATCCCTGATCGCCGGGCTGAACCAATCCTTCAAATTCTCCAAGGCCGGGGAAAGGTCCATTGAAATTGACCCGCGCTCGGTGGACGATCATTACCTGGACTTGCTCTCGGAACTCGGCTTCAACCGATTCAGCTTCGGCGTCCAGGACCTGGACCCGGCGGTTCAGAAAAATGTCGGCAGGATTCAGCCGGAAGAAAAAATCGCGGCCTTGATCGCGCATCTCCGCGGGCTCCATCAAAACGCGATCAACCTGGACCTGATCTACGGACTCCCGGGCCAGACCCCGGAATCGTATTCCCGGACCATCGCCAAAGTGGTCCGGCTCCAGCCCTCAAGGATCGCCTTGTTCGGATACGCCCATGTCCCCTGGGTCAGCCCGCACCAGAAAGAGTTGGAACAGTATCACATCCCCACTCCCGAGGAGCGGATGGCCCTGTTCGGACTGGCCTACGACCTGCTCCTGGACGCCGGCTACCAGCATATCGGGATGGACCATTTCGCCCTTCCCCAGGACGAGCTGATCCGGGCGCTCAACAGCAGGACCCTGACCCGGAACTTTATGGGATATGCCACCCGCCGAGGCCTGGACCTGATCGGGATCGGAGCCTCATCCATCTCCTCGGTCGGAGCCGCCTATGCCCAGAACGAGAAGGAAGTCCGGAAATTTATGGACCAATCCGAAAATTCCACCTGGATCAAAGCCCTGGTCCTTAATCAGGAAGACTTGCTCCGGCGCGAATTGATCATTGACCTGTTCTGCAATTTCTATCTGGACATTTCAATAATGGGAAAAAAGTTCGGGATCAATTTCCAGCAACATTTCAGGCAAGAGCTTGCCGGGCTGAAGGGGATGGAGCAGGACGGGCTGATCATCATCGCCCAGGATCATCTCCAGGTCACCGACTTGGGCCGGTTCTTCATCCGCAATATCTGTATGACCTTTGACCAATACCTGGCCAAAGACGATTCCACCATCCGCTACTCCAAAACCAATTAGATTCCCAATGAACAAACCAGCCAGTCAAATTGATCCCGCGGTCGGGATCTTGTTGCTCAATCTGGGCGGGCCGGAAACCCTGGAGCAAATCCAGCCTTACCTATTTGAGCTGTTCTCCGACCCTGAAATTATCCGGCTCCCGTTTGGAACCTGGGTCCAAAAAAAATTCGCGGGCTGGATCAGCAAAAACCGGGCGTTGAAAGCGAGGGAAAAATACCAGGCCATCGGGGGCGGCTCCCCGCTGGCGCGCGAAACCGGGGAACAAGCCATCGGCCTGTCTAAAATCCTGGGGATGCCGGTGGAATTTGCAATGAGATATTCAAACCCGCGGATTTCAGACGCGATCAAAAACCTGGCCGGCCTGGGAGCGAAGCGGCTGATCGTGATCCCGCTTTTCCCTCAATATTCCCGGTCAACCAGCGGGTCCGCGATCGCCGAGTTCAAAAAGCAAAACCCCGCCCTGCCCTTCCATATTATTGTTGAGCATCACGACGCGGCCGGATACCTCAATGCCCTGGCTTCCGGCCTGAGCAACGCGCTCAAAGACCTTGACCCCTCTCTCCGTTCCCATCTCCTGTTCACCGCGCACAGTCTGCCGGAAAAATATCTTGAGCAAGGAGACCCATACCTGTCTCAAACCGAAGAAACCGTTAAAATGCTTGTTGGCGGCGCGGACACTCCTGCTTGCCCTGGGAAGCTCCCAAGGAGCGAAGCAGGGTCTCCTTATTGTGCGAGGAACTTTAGTCCCGATTCCGTTCCTCAGTTCTCCCTCGCCTTCCAGAGCAAGCTCGGCCCGGTCAAATGGCACGGGCCCTCCCTGGAGCAGGAGCTGGACTCGCTCCTGAAAAAAGGGGTGGAGCAACTGATCGTGTTTCCGGTCAGCTTTGTCTCGGAAAACCTGGAAACGATGTTTGACCTGGATCTGGAATTCCAGCAAAAATGTCTCAAGGCCGGGATTAAAAAATTTATCCGGGTCCCCTGCCCCGGTTCGTCGGAAATTTATTTGAACGCGCTCGCCGAGCTGGTGAAGATCGCGCTCCGGGAAAATAAATGGGAGAGCCAAAATGCCTGAGGTGATCGTGATCGGAGCCGGCCCAGCCGGGCTGACCGCGGCTTTCAAGCTCCGGCAAAAAAATATTGAAACGCTGGTCCTGGAAGCGCAAGACCAACCGGGCGGAAATGTCCGGACCCTGGAACATCAAGGTTGCCGGCTGGAAACCGGCCCGCATACCTTTATGGGAGCGAACGAGTTTGTGCTTAAGCTGGTCGCGGAACTGAACCTGGAATCGAGCCTGATCCCGGCTTCTCCCGCGGCGGAAAACCGATACATCTTTAGAGACGGCCAACTCCACCCGCTTCCCACCGGCCTGATCCATTTCCTGAAAACCCCGCTCCTGAGCGCGAAATCCAAGTTCCGGCTTAGCCTGGAACCCCTGATCCCGGGCAAAGCCAAGCCCCTGGAGACCGCCTGGGAATTTTTTGTCCGCAGGTTCGGAGTTGAAGCCGCCACCTATATAATGTCCCCGTTTATCTCCGGGATCTACGCCGGAAACGCCAAGATGCTCGGCGCCCGAGCGTCCTTCCCGAAATTCTGGAACTTTGAAAAAGAATCCGGATCAATGATCGTCGGCGCGGCCAAATATATGCTGGCGAAAAGGAAACGGCTCAAGCGGGAGGGGATCGCTCCGAGGAAAGGACTGTTCAGCTTCAAAGAAGGACTGGGGACGCTGA
>CAIYYW010000318.1 GCA_903930515.1 uncultured delta proteobacterium
GGGCCGGTCTTCCCCTTTCAGTCCTTCCAGGTATTGGTCCAGGTCGCGATCCGAGGCGGTGGTTGAGGATTTCGCGGCCAACTGACCGGCCAGCTTGCGCGCGCGGATGACCAGCTCGCTCAGGTCAGCCGGGCCGGATTCGGATGAAACCATTATTTCGCTTGCGCCTGGTCTTTGGCGATCAAGGCGGCTCCGAGCGCGCCGACGATCTGGGGGTCGGCTCCTTGCGGGAACCCGGTGGTTTTGGCTTTGAGCTTGCTCTCAATCGCGTCAATCACTCCCCGGTTCTTGGCCACTCCGCCGGTGATCACCAGTTCCGGCTCCATCCCCACCCGCTTGACCATTGAGGCCACCCGTCCGGCCAGGGAATGATGAAGGCCCTTGACGATCCTGGGCAAAGGCACACCCTCGTTGACCAGGTTGATCACCTCGGACTCGGCGAACACCGAGCACATATTCCCGATCACGCACGGCTCGCCTTCCTGAAAATGCATCTCCCCCAGTTGAGTCAAACCCAGCTCCAGCACCCGCGCCATCATTTCCAGGAACCGGCCGGTGCCGGCGGCGCACTTGTCGTTCATCGCGAAGTCAAGCAGGTTCCCGTTCGGATCAATGCTGATCACCTTGGTGTCCTGGCCCCCGATGTCCAGAACGGTGCGGCTGGAATTGAGGAAATAATGCGCGCCCCGTCCGTGGCAACTGAGTTCGGAAATATTGGCGTTTGCGAACGGCACCTGGGCCCGGCCGTATCCGGTTCCGACCACGAACGCGACATCCTTCTCGTTGATCCCGGCTTGCTTCAAGGCCTGCTGATATATCTCCTGAGCGGTCTTGGCCGGATTGGTGGAGCTGGAACCGATCACCTGGGCTAAAATTTTATCCCCGCCCAAAATCACCGATTTGCTCGCGGTGGACCCGATATCCACGCCTGCGGTAATCATCATTTTATCCTCCTTTTAAAGGTTTTCCCGAGTTCAGAATTTAGCTTCCCCCGGCTTGAGCGGGAGATTGATTTTATAGTTGTCAATGGTCATTGCCATCAGGGCTTTGGGGTCGTCATATCCTGATAATTCCAAAACCCGGGGCAGGCCGGTCTGGGGTTCAATCACCAGGTTGATCCGGCCGGGCTGCATCAGCGGGGTTTCCCGGCCGCGCTCCAACTGCGCTTCCCACATTTTATTGCCCTGATATTCCGAGAGCCAGGACCGGGCGCGGTCGTTCAGGAAATTTTCCCGGATCATTTTATCCAGGCTGAACCAATCCAGTTGATATGGATTATCCCCGAGCGTGCTGATGAACTTGTAATCGTTCCCGTAAAAAGTCTGCTCTCCCAAAACCTTTTGCACGCCTCCCCCGATCAGATGCAAATTTTTATCAGCTGGAGAAAACCAGAGCGAACTTCCCGCGGAATGATTGAGCAGGATATAGTTCGCCTTCTGCTCGGTGGTGACCAGGGTGAACCAATAGGGGTCCCGGTGATAGGCGAACCGGTCCGCGCGATAAAGCCGGAGCCGGTGATATTTGAAGCGCACCGTCAAATCCGCGCGGTAGTCCTGAATCCTGCCCAAGGCCTGCTGGAAGCCGGCGAGGATGGTTTGCGGGTCCGGGGCGGGGTCCTTAAGCCTTTGACGCGCGATCGGCTTGAGCAAAGCCTCAATCTCATCCGCGGACGGGTTCCGGATCAGCGAGACGGGATTTTTCAGTCCCTGAAATTTTATCTGGCCCGCGTCCAAGCCGGTATTGGGATTGAACTCCAGGTATTCCGTGATCACCACCGGCTGATTCTGGTCCGGGGCGAACCTTTCAATGCGCAGAGGCAAATAGGTTTTCGGATCAAGATATAATCTGATCCGGTTGATCCCGGCCCAATAATAAGTCCCGGGGTCCTGGACTACTTCAAAGCGCAAACATTCCCGACCGTTGATTTTTTCATCGCTTACACTGAGATTTCCTTTTTTAGCCATCTCCACCGGGTCCGCGACATAATCCCAGGGCCCGGAGGTCTTGGTGCTTTCCCCCCGCATCCCAAAGGCCTTGGGATCTTCCGGATAGATCGCGATCGGCCCGAGCGACCGATATGCGCTGGGCAAGAGCAGGATCAGATCAAGGTCTTCCCGGTATATTTCCTGCGAACCCGGCCCGGACTGCTCCTGGTAATTGAACTCCGCTTCCTTGACCAATTGATAATACATCCGCGGATGCCTCAGATATTTTCCTTGAAAGAGAAAGCTCGCGCGCAGTTCCGGATTCTTCCCGTAGCGAAGGGTGTCGCGATACACGACCTGGCAATCCTTCAGGGAATCCACGGTTTGATATGCCTGCTCCAGTAGCTCCCGGGGATTTTTGCCCGGGCCGGCCCCCGCGGAGATCAAGGCGATCATAAGGACTCCCGGGAATATTTTTTTCATTTCGGCCTTTCCGTCCGGATTTAAAATTTTATTTGCCCGGGCTTAAGGCCCTGGTTGATCTTCAGGTTATTGATCTCCATCGCCATCCGGCCAAAGGGATCGTCATACCCGCTCAATTCCACGACCGCGGGCAGGTTGGTTTCCGGGTCTATCACCAGGTTGATTTTTCCCGGATGACGCTTCGGGGTTTCGCCGGTCCGGACCAGTTTCAACTCCCACATCTTTTTACCCTGGTAATCCACGGTCCAACCCTCGGCCTTCTGGTTGTTGAAATCGGTTTTGATCATATTTTGGATGCCCGCAAAATCGGTCTGATAGGGGTTGTCTCCCAGGGGGCTGTAGAACTTGTAGTCATCCACGGAAAAGACCTGCTCGCCCAGGATCCTTTGAACGCCCCCGCCGATGATGTGGATGTTATTGTCTTTGGGATCAATCCAGAGCACGGCTCCGGCGGAATGATTGAGCAGGATGTAGTCGGCCTTTTGCGCGGTGGTGGCGAGGGTGAACCAGTAGGGCTTCCGGTTATACGCGAACCGGTCTTGGCGATATAGCCGGAGCCGGAGATAGCGGAAGCGCACCGTCAAATCGGCTCGGTAGGAATTGACCGCGTCCACCGCCTGGCTGAGGCCGGCGAGAATGGTTTGCGGGTCCGGCGCCGGATCCGGGAGCCGGGTTCGTAGGATCGGCTGGAGCAAGGGGTCCACTTCCTTGGCCGAGGGCGTGGTGATCAGGGAGAAGGGGCTTTTGAATCCCTGGAACGAGATCTGGTCCCGGGTCAGGCCGGTGTTGGGCTGGAAGGAATCGTATTCCATCCAGGTCATGGGCCGGTCGGTGTTGGGATAGTATTGCTCATACCGGAGCAGGTACAGGGTTTCCGGATCAAGATAAAGATGCGCATGGTTGATCCCGGAATAATAATATGTGCCCTGGTTCTGGGTGATTTCAAACAGGAGGCATTTTTTATGGTTAAGCGCGCCGTCCTTGATCTCCACCTTTCCGATCCCGGCCATTTCGGCAAATCCCTCCATCGCATCCCAGGGCGCCATGGATTTCAGGCTGCCCCCGTTCATCCCATATCCTTTTGGGTCTTCCGGAAAGATCCTGATCAGACCCAGGGCGCGGAAGGCTCCCGGGAGCAGCAGTTCAACCAGATCCGTGTCGCTGCGGTATATTTCCTGGAACCCGACCCCGCCCTGCTCCTTGTAATTAGACTCCACCTGGTCCCGGCGCTGATAATAAAAAAGAGGATGATGAAGGTATTTGGCCTCCTCGGCCGAGAACAGGTGCTGCTCGTGATTTTTGCCGGAGGAGGTGTAAATCCGGAACCTGACCCGGCAGTCCTTCAGGGCTTCCGCGGCTTTGACCGCCTGGTCAAACCTCTTTTGAGCATTTTTTTCCTGGCCATAAACCGCGGCACAGAGCAGGAGCAGGAGCGCGAGCAACGGAATTTTTCTCGGCTTCAACTCAGATCTCCTTCATCACTTTATACATTTCCTTTTCCGCCTCCACCACCTCGTCCGGGAGCAAAGTGAATTTGCCCAGTTGCAGGCATTCAATATAAATATGAGCCGCCTTTTCCACCAACGCGCAC
>CAIYYW010000319.1 GCA_903930515.1 uncultured delta proteobacterium
CAATTCTCCCAAAACCGGAAAACTTAAAACGATACTGAAAAAAATCGCCAAGGCCGATGACAAATATTTTTTCATTCCGATCCTCCCTTCCGAACTGCGCGAGGGCCTTCCTCCTTCGCTAAAGTTACGAAGGACAAGTTAGCCCCGATTCATCATCCGATAAACCCTCTTGCTTTTTCCATAATTTTATCATACCCCTTAATCATATCCAGCCAGGATACATCTTTTTCTTTGCGCAGCCAGATCAACTGCCTCCTCGCATAATGGCGGGTCTCAGCCTTGATCGCGTGGATGGCCTGCTCCAGGGTGATCACGCCGTCCAGGTGTTCATGCAATTGCTGATAGCCGATGATCTTCTGGCTGACCAGTTCCGGCCCGTATCCCGTCTCACGCAGTTTCCTTACCTCTCCCAAAAATCCCCCGGCCATCATCTCATCCACGCGCCGGCCGATCCGCTCGTAAAGAATATTCCGGTCCAAATTGAGCGCGAAATAAAGGGCATTGAAGGCTTTTTCTTTCTGCTGGGATTTAAAATGCTCGGTCAGGGATTTGCCGGTCAATTGATAAACCTCCAGTGCCCTCACCAGCCGGAACAAATCGTTGGGATGAATCCGCTGCGCGGATTCCGGGTCAATCGCGGAAAGTTGGGCGTGCAGATGTTGAGTTCCTTTTTCCGATGCGGTTTTTTTCAACTCTTCCCTCACCTCAGCGCTCCGGGCCGGGCCGGGGAACAAGCCATAAAGCAGCGCGTGAATCCAGAACCCGGTCCCGCCCACCAGGATCGGCAGACCCCGGTCCTGGTTGATCCGGTCAATTTCCCTGCCCGCCAGTCCGCGGAAAAGCTCGGCGTCGAAATGCTGGTCCGGGTTCACGATGTCAATCAGGTGATGCGAAATCCCCTGGCGATCTTCCGGCTTGAGCTTGTCCGTGCCGAGGTCCATATACCGGTAAACCTGGGCCGAGTCCGCGCTGATGATCTCGGCCTTGATCCCTTGCCCGCGAAGGCAGACCGCCAGTTCCAGCGCGGCCTTGCTCTTGCCGCTGGCCGTGGGGCCGGAGATGATCAGGACTTTATTCTTAGGCATCAGATAAAATTATCGGAGTGATTTAAAAAGTTTGAGGTAATCGGCATCAAGGGCGCGGCTATATTTCCCGAGCCAGTCTTCAATATGGGAATAATCCAGGGTTTTTTGCCTGACCAGAATCCTCCGGGCATCCTCCAACAAATCCCGGCCGATTTTTACCATTAGTTCAAATAGCATTGATCGCCCGGGCAATCCTCAGGTCAACCTCAAAATCCTCCCAGGGGTCGGGGCACGGAAACACCCCCAAGGAACGGGCCTCCTTGAGCATCGCTTCCATCAGCTTGAGATTCTTCTGGAAATCCACCGGGGTTTTTCTCGCCAACTCGTCCTCCCAGCGCTGAAGGTATTTGGGGTTCTTGATCATCTCCGAACATTTTATCCCAATCCCCGGACGGCGGCAAAGAAGCGGGGCGGTTCATCGCCGCCCCGCCCTTTTTCTTTTATCTCGGAATCACCGGCAAGATAATTTGCGACGGATATTCGGCGCCGTGAAAGATGGTCTGGTTCGCGGTCTTCCGGCAGTCCGGCCCGCCCTCTCCGGCGCAATTGGTGTTGCGGTCAAACTGGGGGAAGTTGCTGGAGGAAATTTCCAGGCCGATTTTATGACCGGGCTTGAAATAGTTGCTGGTTGACCAGAGATCAATTCCATACTTATAAACCTTGCCCGGCTCTATCACGCTCGGCTGAACCAGGCTCTCGCGGTAGCGCGCCCGGATGATTCCGTCGCAAAGATTGTAGGCCTTGCCATCCGGATAGATGTCCACCAGCTTGGCCGTGTAATCGGTGTCCAGCGCGTCGCTCGCCGCGTATAAAACCATTTTGACCGGCCCGGTTACTTCCACTCCATTTTTAAGCGGCTCGGTCGCATAAAGCAAAACATCGTTTCTCTTTTCGGTCTCGGATTGGTCAAAGGAACCAGCCGGCCACTCTCCGAAAGGAAGGAATGCCCCGCCCTTGGTGGGCGCGGGATTATTCGGGTCATAGGCGAATTTGTCCGCCGACTCATCCTGGGGCAAGGTCAGGGCCAGCTTGCCGTCTCCCTTGCTGGAATTCGCGGACCCGGCGCCCTGGAGATAATAATTCACCCACTGGGTCCTCGCCAGCGGCCACTCATTTTCATTGCGCCATTGGTTCTCGCCGATCACGAAAATTTTCAGCGGCGCTTCTTTTCCCGATCCGTTGTCAACGCCTTTGAGCCAGTAGTCATACCAGGCGATCATCTGGCTCCCATAGACCTTCAGTCCGTCCAGCATTTTCTGATGGAAAATTTTATTTCGGGGAATCCCGGGCGCGCCGTGGGTCCAAGGCCCGATAATGATCCGGGTCTGCTTCGCGTTTCCTTTTCCTTCCCGGCGGATCCGGTTGAAGTCATTCAGCTCCGGCCCCTGGAACATATCATACCATCCCCCGATTAAAAGGCTGGGCGCGCTGACCCGGGAGTAGAATTTATCAAAATTAAGCACCTCCGCATCCTGGATATCCCCCGGATGCTGCGTCCAGACCTCCACCCCCTTTTCCAGGTTCTTGGGATCCTTGAGCAATTCCTTGATCTCAACCTTTTCCCCGTTCCGGATCGGCTGATTGAAAAATCCCCCAGCCAGCAAATCAACCTTGACCTCTTCTTTGATCCCGTTCTTTTCGTTCCAGGCTTCCTTCATCCCCGCGTTCCAGGGAATAAAGGTCACATAGACCAGGGCGCCTCCGCGATAGATCACATCCTTCATCGTGCCGCTGGTGTAGAGCGGGTTCATCGCCGTGATCGCGGGATTGTCCGGAGCGGCCTCCCACTGGGTATATCCGAAATAGCTTCCGCCCCACATACCGATCTTGCCGTTATACCAGGGCTGTTTGGTCACCCAGTCAATGGTGTCGTGGCCATCATCGTATTCAAACACCAGCGGGAAATAGGTTCCTTCCGAGGAAAATGTCCCCCGCGTGTCCTGCATAATAAAAATGTATCCGTGCCGGACATAAAATTTGGCCAGGATGGAATACATACTTCCATCCGAGCCATAAGGCAGACGGCACACGATCGCGGGATACTTGCCCTCGGCCCGGGGCCGGTAAACATCGGTCGCTAGTTTGACCCCGTCCCGCATCGGCACCATTACATTTTTTTCCTCAACCATCCGCTCGCGCTCTCCGGCCGGAACCCCCAGGCCGTAAGCCACGATGGTTGAGCATCCGGTTGCGAGCAGGAAAATCCCGATCCCTAAAACGGAAGCCAGCTTTTTCATTTTCTTTCTCCTTTTAGCGCGGAATTACCGGCAAATATAAATGAGACGGATATTCGGAGCTATGATATATCACCTGGTTCGCGGTCTTGCGGCAATCCGGACCGCCCTCTCCGGCGCAGTTGCTGTTGCGGTCAAACTCGGGGAAGTCGCTGGAGGAAATCTCTACGGCGATCCGGTGTCCGGGCTGGAAATAATTCCCGGTCGCCCACATATCAATCTCGTATTTATAAACCTTGCCCGGCTCAATCGCGGTCGGGTGGAGCAGGCTCTCGCGGTAACGGGCGCGGATGATGCCGTCGCAAAGATTATAGGCCTTGCCCTCGGGATATATATCCACCAGTTTGGCCGTGAAATCGGTGTCCAACGCATCGCTCGCGGCATAGAGCACCATCTTGATCGGACCGGTCACTTCCACTCCGGTCTTGAGCGGCTCGGTCACATACACCAAAACATCATCCCTCTTTTCAATCTCCGACTGGTCAAACGATCCCGGCTGCCATTCCTGGTGTCCCAAATAATTCCCGCCCAGGTTCGGAACCGGGTTGGCCGGGTCATAAGAAAACTTGTCAACGGCCTCGTTCGCAGGCGCGTTTAAATCCAGCCGGCCGTCCCCTCCCCTGGTGTTGGCCTTGCCAGCGCCATGAAGATAATAATTCGTCCATTTGGTCCGAGCCAGGGGCCATTCGTTTTCGTTCCGCCACTGGTTCTCGCCCATGACAAATATTTTCAGCGGGGGCTGCCGGTCTTCGCCGTTGTCAACGCCCTTGAGCCAGTAGTCATACCAGGAAAACAGATCGCGGCCATAGAGACGGGTCCCGGACAGGGTTTTCTGCCCGAAGATTTTATTGTTGGGCACGCCGGGAAGGCCGTGGGTCCAGGGACCGATAATGATCCTGGTTTTCGGCGACATTCCCTTTCCTTCCGCCCGGATTTTGACAAAGTCGTCCAGCATCGGCCCGGTGGCCTGGTCAAACCATCCTGCAATCTGCAAACTCGGCGCGGTAACCTGCGAATAGAACCCGTCAAAGTTGTCCGCGGTCACATTCACAATATCGCCCGGGTGCTGGATCCAGTCAAATACGCCCTTCTCGGCTTCCTTTTTAACCCGCTCCGGGTCGCCGATTAAATCTTCAACCTTCACCGTGATCGCGTCCCGGATCGGGTAGTTGAAATATCCGCCCGAGAGCAGGTCCACCTTGACGATCTTGTCCGGCTGGTTCTGCTTCGTATGCCAGGCGTTCTGCATACCGGTGTTCCAGGGAACCATCTGGACATAGGTCAAGGCGCCTCCCCGGAAAACAAATTCAAAGATGTTTCCGGTCCCGAACACCGGGTTCATCACCGTGATCACCTTGTTGCCGGGGGCCTCGGCCCATTGAGTGTATGCGAAATAGCTGACTCCCCAAGTGCCGAGCTTGCCGTTGAACCAGGGCTGACGGGCGATCCAGTCCGAGGTGTCAATCCCGTCGTTGCGCTCCCAGATCAGCGGGAAATAAACGCCCTCACTGCTGAAAGTCCCCCGCGTGTCCTGGTTGATGAAAATGTATCCGCGCCGGACGAAAAATTTTCCCAGTTCCTCAAAGGTGCTCTCATCTGTCCCATAGGGCATCCGGTTGAGAATCGCCGGGTATTTGCCCTCGGCCTTGGGCCGGTAAATGTCGGTGGCCATTTTGACCCCGTCCCGCATCGGCACCATTACATTTTTCTCAAAGACCATCGCCTGGCCTTTCCCCGGGTCCACCCCCAGGCCCTTGGCGATAATGACCGCGCAGCCCATGGTGAACACCGCCGATACAAACAAAAGCCCGACTAGAATTTTTTTAAACATAATTCCCTCCCAAAATTTAATAGCGTTACTTTACCTCAATAATTTTGGCGGGTCAAGGAGTTGTGGGGGGATGGGAATTGGGAGAGAGGTCATTGGCGGCCATCCGGCAGTCCTTTGCCCTTTCGGAAAAATGCCTCAACCATTCCGTTGCAAGAAAGCCTTGACAAAACCACGGCCAAGCCTGATACTGATCCCGAAGGTATGACAGTCCGGAATGGACACCCAGCTTTCCTTTGGAAGGCTGGGTTTTTTTATTTTTAGAATGAAGCAGATCATCAAACAACTTGCGCTCAAATCAGAGCCGGAACAGGTCTTTGCCGGGATCCAGGGCCGCGGCCCCTGTTTCTGGCTGGACAGCTCGCTCCTGGACGAGCGATCCGGGACCTGGTCATATCTGGGGTTTGAGCCGTTCCTGAAAATCAGGTTCCGCTCCGGAGAATTTCTTATTGAGGGAAAATCGCAGGAGCGTTTCCGGTCGCTCAGGCCGCTCTCGGTTTTGCGCGAATACTTGTCAGCCTTTGAGACCAGGCGTGATGATCCGGATTTCCCGTTTCTCGGCGGCGGGGTCGGGTATTTTGGTTACGAGCTTGGGAATTACCTGGAAAAAATTCCCTTCCGCCGGACCGACGATTTAAATCTGCCCGAACTTGCTTTTGACCTTTACCAGTTTGTCCTGGGTTTTCATCATCCGAGCGGAACCTGGTATTTGCTGGGAATAGAGGATGACGGCTTGCCCTTGCGGAATGACCTGTACCTTGATAATTTTTCCAGGATGGCCGGTCAAGCCGGGGAAAATCCCGAGCAAGGTGTTTTTTCCGAGCGGGTCGCGAGCGATTTTTCAAAGGAGCAATATTTTTCCGCGCTGCTCCAGGCAAAGGAATACATCAGGAACGGCGACATCTACCAGGTGAACCTTACCCAGCGCTTTTGTTCCGAATACCCGGGCGGGGTTGAAGGACTTTATCGCCGGCTGCGCAGGATCAATCCGGGCGCCTACGCGGGCGTGTTGCGCTATCCTGACTTTTCCATCCTGAGTTCCAGCCCGGAGCTTTATCTCAGGGCGCGGGGCCGAGAGGTGATCACGCGGCCGATCAAGGGGACCCGGCCGAGAGGAAAAACCCGGGAGGAAGATGAACAACTTAAATCCGGGCTTTTACGCAGCGAGAAAGATTTGGCGGAACTGACAATGATTGTGGACCTGGAGCGGAACGACCTGGGCCGGGTCTGCGATTACGGCTCGGTGACGGTGTCCGGATACCCGGAGTTGGAAACCTACTCCCGGGTGCATCATCTGACGGCGACTATTTCCGGAAAATTGGCTCAGGGGAAAAATATTTATGACCTGATCCGGGCGAGCTTTCCCGGAGGCTCCATCACCGGCGCGCCCAAAGTGCGGGCGATGGAAATTATTGACGGGTTGGAGCCGCACGCGCGGGGACCTTACACCGGATCAATCGGCTGGATCGGCTTCAACGGCAATATGGAACTGAACATCGCGATCCGGATCATAATCCTGAAAGACCAATCCGCCTATTTCCCGGCCGGGGGAGGGATAGTCGCCGACTCCGACCCGGAGTTGGAATATCAGGAAAGCTGGATCAAGGCGCTGGCGTTATGGGAAGCGCTGTCAGGGACTTAACTTCCCGCCTCTAACTTTTCCACCAGCTTCGTGTATTTTTCGTGGATCATTTTCCGGTCAAATTCCCACATCTCCGCAAGCATCCGGTCCATCTCCTCGCGCGAGAAGTATGCCATCGCCGGGAGGAAGAATTCCCGATCCTCTTTTTCAATATGTTTGGGATAAAATTCAGTCAGTATTTCCAGCAAATCCCGGATGGCCGTGAGCGAGACAGTATCGCCCCCGACATACTTATCTTTGGCCGCGACCAGTTTCGCCACCAAGCCCCGGGCGTAAATGTGGTCGTTGATCAACTCCTGCATGACTCTTTTATGCGCTTCAGAAATTTTTTTTCTGCGCCAGGTCCCGAAACAGGATTTCCTCTTCCTTGCCGTGGTGGGTCCGGTCCGCGTAGGTCCTGATAAAACCAACCGCAGTGTCAATCAACACCGGATCAACCTTGTTCTTTAAGCCGATCCCCGCGGCTTCCTCTTTGATCACCGCGATCATCCGCTCGACCAGCCGGTGCTCAATCATCAGCGGCGCCACCGGTTTGATCTTGAAACCGGTTTCAGCTTTCTTGCCTGGTTCCTTTTCCTTGACCATCTTTATCCTCCCTCATTGATCGGCTTTGATCCAATGATCCTAACCTTTATCCAATCTTGTCCGATCCGGCAAGAGCCGGTTCCATTTTCCCTGGATCCTTTCTTAGTTGACAAGGTTTCAACGGAACCATAGAATTACCTTCCCAGAGGAAACCAATGAGTCTAGTGGATTTTGAAAACCGGGCCTTGATCACGGACTTTTACCAACTGACGATGTCGGCCAGTTATTTCCAGCATAACCACAATCCGAGCGCGACCTTTGAAATGTTCATCCGGCATCTACCGGAAAACCGCGGCTATTTGATCTTCGCCGGGCTGGAGCAGGCGCTGGAATATCTGGAGGGTTTGAAATTCATCCCCGAGGAGATCGCCTATTTAAAATCCCTGCCGGTTTTCAAGCAGATCCCGAAAGGCTTTTTTGAATATCTGGCCGAGTTTAAATTCACCGGCGAGGTCTGGGCGATGGAGGAGGGGGAGCCTTTCTTCGCCGGAGAGCCGATCCTTTCGGTGCGCGCTCCCCTGATCCAGGCGCAACTGGTTGAGACCTATCTCCTGACCATGATCAATTTCCAGACCTTGGTCGCGACCAAGGCCAGCCGGGTGATTGCCGCGGCGCGCGGCCGGCAGGTGGTTGATTTCGGAGCCCGGAGGGCGCACGGGCCCGAGGCGGGCGTGCTCGCGGCGCGCGCGAGCTTCATCGGCGGCTGCTCAGGCACTTCCAATGTTTATGCCGCGCGCAAATTGGAGATTCCCGCGGTCGGG
>CAIYYW010000320.1 GCA_903930515.1 uncultured delta proteobacterium
AGGAGTATTCAAAGCAGAATCGCAGACAAGAGTGTCTGCACCCCAGAGGAGTGTTCAAAGGAATCGCAGACAAGAGTGTCTGCACCCCAGAGGAGTATTCAGAGCTATCGCGCCTGAAGGCGCTCGCACATTCAAAACAGCGCGCAGACAGGAGTGTCTGCGCCCCCTACAAGAGTGCCTGAGCCACTAAACGGTCCACGGTTAACGGCCCACGCCGGACGGGTTTGCAATTTTAGGGCAAGGGATATTATAGTTGAGGTGATGATAAAGGAATCCAAGTTGGAAGGTGATTTTTTATTTTTAGGGATTGACCTGGGCACTTCGGCAGTCAAGGCATTGGTGATTGATGGGGAGGGGAAGCAGGCCGGGTCCGGGAGCGCGGACCTGAAGGTTCACCAGGGCGGGCCGAACCGGCAGGAACAGGACCTGGAAGAAGTCTGGAAGGCGATGCTGGTTTCGGTTCGTCGGGCCATCTCCGGTCTTGATCCGCGAAGGATATCCGGGCTTTGCTTCTCCGCGACCATGCACGGTTTTATGCCGATTGACCGGATCGGAAAACCGCTCTCGCGGATGATGATCTGGGCGGACGGTCGTGCTCAAAAAGAAGCGGAGAAGCTGAGGCGGGAATGGGGCGGGCGGGAGATTTACCGGCGCACCGGGTGCCCGGCCACGGCGCTATACTATCCGGCGCGTCTGCTCTGGCTGAAGAAAAATCAGCCGGGCATTTTCCGAGCGGCCGCGCGGTTCGCTTCAATCAAGGACATAATCATCTATCGGCTCACGGGCCGGTGGACCATGGACAAGTCTCATGCCAGTTCCAACGGCATCCTCAATATTCATAGATTGAAATGGGACGATAAATTATTAAGCGCGGCCGGGATCGGCCCGGAGCGATTGCCGGAGTTGGTTTCCCCGGAGGCGGTCGCGGGGGAACTCTGGACCCGTCCGGCAAAACTGCTGGGACTTAAACCCGGGATTCCGGTGATTGCCGGAGCCGGGGACGGGGGCCTGGCCAATTTGGGATCGGGCGCGATCAATCCGGGCCAGGTGGCGGTCACGATCGGCTCTTCGGGCGCGGTGCGCAAGATTTTCGGAAAGGCCTGGCTAAATCCGGATTCCTCCACCTGGTGCTATTACCTGGCGGCCAATCTCTGGTATGCCGGAGGCGCGATCAATTCCGGGGGGATCATCCTGCGCTGGCTTCGCGACAGCCTGCTGATAAGCGAGCGGGACAATGCCCGATCAGCCGGGAAAAATCCTTATGACAAAATTATCGCGCTGGCGAAAAGCGCGGAGCCGGGGGCAAAGGGATTGATCTTTCTGCCTTACCTGTTCGGGGAGCGCAGTCCGTATTGGAACCCGAACGCTCGGGGGGTTTTCTTCGGGATTTCGCCGGAGCATAACCAGGCCCATTTTGCGAGGGCGGTCCTGGAAGGGATTACCATGGCGGTTGCGCATATTTTTTCATTGCTGGAAAATTCACCGGGGGGAATTTCCGAAATCCGGGCGAGCGGAGGGTTCAGACGGTCGGAGTTCTGGCTGAAACTGCTCGCGGACATTCTGGGAAAAAAGGTGATTGTGCCCGTTCCCAAAGAAGGCTCGGCCCTGGGAGCCGCGGTCCTGGCCATGCTCGGGACCGGCGCGATCAAGGACCTGAGCGAGGCGCGGGGGTTGGCGCTGAAGGAAAAAAGTATCCGGCCGGATTTAAAAATGACCGCGTTTTATCGCGAGCGCTTCTGCTTATTTTTGAAACTGTATCAGGACCTGGAGGCTGATTTCAGTATTCTGGCGCGAATGCAAAATCCTTAAAAGCAATTTATAGTAATGAGCAGGATGATGGTTGGAAAAGGACATCCGGATCAATTGCTGAGCGAGTCGGAATCGGCCGCGATCATTTCCGACGGGCTGGGAAGAGAGCCTCTGGATCAGAAGCGGGTTTTGGTCCTGACCCCGGACTGCACCCGGAGCGGGCCGATGCCGATGATGTTCCGGCTGATCGCGGAGCATTTATTGCCGCGGGTTCAAAAGCTGGACTTCCTGATCGCGCTCGGAACGCATCGGCAGATGGACCGGGAGGCGATCAATGGTCTTTACGGGATCACGGACGCGGACCGGAAGGGCAAATACCATAAGGTCGGCCTCTTCAATCATCAGTGGGAAAATCCGGAAACCTTTTGGCAAGCGGGGGTGATCGGCGCGGAAGAGATGAGCAAACTGAGCCGGGGCCGGATCCAGGAATCGGTTTCGGTCAGCCTGAATAAATTGATCTTGGATTACGATCACCTGATCCTTTACGGCCCGGTGTTTCCGCACGAGGTGGCCGGGTTCTCGGGCGGGCACAAATATTTATTTCCCGGAATCGCCGGCCCGGAGATCATCAATTTCACGCACTGGCTGGGCGCCCTGCTCACCAGCTTTGAGATCATCGGCAGGATCAACACTCCGACCCGCGCGGTGATTGAGCGGGCCGCACAGATGGTGCAGGTTCCCAGAACCGGGATCAGTTCGGTGGTGGAAGGCGCGGAGGGGATTTCGGGATTGTATGCGGGGCCGGTTTTGGAGGCGTGGAGCGAGGCGGTTGCGCTCTCAATGCGGACGCAGATCAAGTGGATAGACCGGCCGTATCGGCTGGTGGTTTCGGTGATGCCGGAGATGTATGAAGACATCTGGACCGGGGCCAAGGGGATGTATAAGCTGGAACCGGTGATCGCGGACAAGGGCGAGGTGATCATTTACGCGCCGCATATCAGGGAAATTTCTTACACCCACGGCCGGCTCCTGGACCAGGTCGGGTATCATTGCCGGGATTATTTCGTGAAGCAATGGGACCGCTTCCGGGAATTCCCCGGAGGCGTGCTCGCGCATTCCACCCATTTGCGCGGCAGGGGATCTTTTGAAAACGGGGTGGAACAGGCGCGGATCAAGGTGACGCTCGCGACCGCGATCCCGAAGGAGCGGTGCGAAAAGCTCGGACTCGGATACCGCGACCCGGCCACCTTTAATCCGAAAGATTATGAAGACCGGGAGGATGAAGGGATCAAGGTGATTGAGCGGGCCGGGGAAATTTTGTATCGGCTGAATTCGCAAAGAGAGGACGGGGATGGAAAAGGCTGAACTGGGATTGATCGGCCTGGCCGTGATGGGGCAGAACCTCGCGCTCAATATCGCGGGCAAGGGTTTTAAAGTCGCGGTGTTCAACCGGACGGTTGCGACCGGCCGGAAATTCATAGAGGACCGCGCAAAGGGTCTGCCGATCGTGCTGGGAGAGAGGGTCCGGGAATTTGTGGGGTTGCTGGAAAAGCCCCGTCTGATTTTGCTGATGGTTAAGGCGGGCAAGTCGGTGGATGAGACCATCAATCAGCTTTTGCCCCTGCTGGAGTCCGGGGATTTGATCGCGGATTGCGGCAACTCCTTTTTCCATGATACCGAACGCAGGTGCAAAGAACTCTCGCCGCGGGGCTTGATCTTTATGGGCATCGGAGTAAGCGGCGGAGAGCAGGGCGCGCTCAACGGCCCGAGCATAATGCCGGGAGGCGCTTTGCAAGGATGGGAAAGGCTGAGGCGGATTTTGGAAGCGAGCGCGGCCCGGGTCAAAGACCTTCCGTGCGTAACTTATATCGGCCCGGGCGGCTCCGGTCATTTTGTAAAAATGGTCCATAACGGAATTGAATACGGAGATATGCAACTGCTTGCGGAAGGTTACCATCTCCTTCATCGGGTCGGCGGGATGGATAATGAGAAGCTGTCAAGAGTTTTCGCGAATTACAATCGCGGCCGGCTGGCGTCATATTTAATTGAGATCACGGCTGAGATTTTCCAGGAAAAAGACCCGCCGACCGGAAAGGCGATGCTGGACCTGATCCTGGACCGGGCCGGTCAAAAAGGCACCGGCCAATGGACCAGCAAGACCGCGCTGGATCTGGCGGAGCCGATCCCGACCATCACCGCATCTGTGGACGCCCGCAATCTTTCCTCCAAAAAGGAAGAGCGAATCCGGGCGGGGAAAATATTTCCAGGCCCCAAACCGCTTGCGTTCAAAGGCGACCTGGCCGGGGCAATGGCGGACGCGCTTTATTGCTCCCGCCTCAGCTTATACTCGCAGGGGATGGCGCTTTTGAAAAACGGCTCAAAGGAATTCGGATACCACTTGAATCTCTCGGACCTGGCCCAAATCTGGAAAGGCGGATGCATCATCAGGAGCCGGCTCCTGGATCCGATCCGGAACGCTTTTAATAAATATCCCGATCTGCCCAATCTCCTGGTCGCGCCCCAAGTGGCCAAGGCGATCAAGCAAGGCGAAAAAAACTGGCGCAAAGTGATTCAATTGGCGGTCGGCGCCGGCATCCCGATCCCGGCCTTGGGTTCGGCGCTCTCATATTTTGACGCCTACCGATCCAGCCGCCTCCCGGCCAACCTGATCCAGGCCCAACGCGATTTCTTCGGCGCCCATACCTTTGAGCGAATTGACCAGCCCGGAATTTTCCATCATCAGTGGCGGCATCCGAGCTTAAAAAAATAGCTCTTCTTCCTTTTAAGTCTGCGAGCGGGTTCGTGGCGCAGAC
>CAIYYW010000321.1 GCA_903930515.1 uncultured delta proteobacterium
GGCGCGGAAATCAGGATGGTGTTTCCGCTCAAGACCGCGCTGATCCAACTGAATCCCTCCACGGAAAAAGTCAGCGGGTCATTTTCCGGGTCGGTGAAATAGGAGGAGACATTGGAAATCTCCGCGCTCAAATCCTCATTGGTTACCACCGGGTAGATCGCAAGCGCGATGGGGGCGTCGTTCACCGGATTGAAAGTAACCCGCAGGCTGGCAGAGGCGCAGCCGTCTATGGCGCAGGCCTTGACCTTGCCGGTTTCGGTTCCAAACCAGTTCGGCTCCGCCCAAATATTGATCCGGTTGCCCTTGACCGCGGCGTGGACTTGGCTGAACCCTTTTACCGAATACCGGAGACTGTTCCCGTCCGGATCCATAAAATGCGCAGACAGTTTCTTGACATAAACCGTGCTGTCTTCATCCGCGATCACCGGCTTGAAATTCTTGGCCCGGAGAGGCGCTGAGGCGTTATTGACCGAAGTGTCAAAATCGGCATCACTCGTGGCGCTGGCGCCGGAGTGGGTGGCAAAGCCGGATGGCCGATTCTGATCCGCTTTGGTCTGATCTCCAAAGCCTCCCTGGCAGGAAAATATCAGAACGGCCAGAACCGCCATCCCAATCCCTGCAAATGCAGTTCTCTTCTTGTTCAGACAATACTTATCCATTTTATTTTTAGCTACTACTTATTATGGAATTTTTAACCACACTTGTCAAGGTTATTGGACAGGGGAAAAACTTGACATTCGGCCTGATCTTTCCTAGCATCTATCTTGGGATTACCAGACAAATGGATGAGAAAAAAGACCCGCGGGAAGAGATGGAACCGATCGTGGAGTCCTGGGAATCGGGCAAGATTTTCCTGGACAAGGAAGGCCGCTGGTTTCACGAGGGGGTGGAAATCACTCACCGGCTGACCGTGGATCTTTTCAGCAGGAGCATTGTTAACGATCCGGACGGGGGGTATCGGCTCCAGGTGGGGAAGGAATGGGCCAAAATTTCAGTGGAGGATACCCCCTATATGGTTCAGATGATGGAATTGAGGCAGGAACAAAGTATCATCCGGCTCAACGATCAATCCATTGAAGACCTGGACCTGAAAACCCTTTGGGTCGGGAAAGAGAATGTCCTTTATTGCCGGGTCAAGGACCGGGAATTTCCCGCCCGGTTCCTCCGTCCAGCCTATTACCAAATTATGAGCTTCCTGGTTCAGGATGAAACCGGGTTCCATCTCCAGATCGGAGAACAACGCTGCCCGCTACGCTCGGACCGGGAATCTTCCGGCTGACCGCGGCCCTGAAAGGCAATTATACTTTAATCCGGTTTAGTGGAATGAAGTTCCCAAATCGCGAAGGAGGCGAGAATGGCTGAGCAAGGTATTGACCCGGAAAGAGAGAATCGGATCCGGGAGTTGCTTTCAAGGATGACCCTGGACGATAAGATCGGCCAGATGAGCGCGTGCACCAATCTGCTCAGGCACGCGGTGATGGTTCCGCGCTACAACTACTGGACTTATGACTCGGGCGAAAATAAGCGGCTGGGGATTCCGGCCAAGAAATTCACGGACGGTCCGCGCGGGATTGTAAAGGGTCATTGCGCCTGCTTCCCGGTGTCAATGGCCAGGGGAGCGAGTTGGGACACGGAACTGGAGCAGCGGGTAGGGGAGGCGATGGGATACGAGGCGCGGGCGGTTGGGGCGAATTTTTTCGGCGGGGTTTGCGTCAATTTGTTAAGGCATCCGGGCTGGGGACGGGCGCAGGAGACTTTCGGGGAAGACCCGCATCATCTGGGGGAGATGGGGGTGGCGATGATCGCGGGTTTGCAGAAGCATCTGATGGCCTGCGCCAAGCATTATGCCGGCAACAGCATTGAGGAATCTCGATTTTTTGTCAATGTGAAAATGGACGAGCGGACCTTGCGGGAAATATATCTGCCTCATTTCAAGAAATGCGTGGACGCCGGGGTCGCGGCGATTATGAGCGCGTACAACAAGGTCAACGGCCATCTCTGCGGACAGAACCGGAGACTGCTGACCGAAATCCTGAAGCAAGAGTGGAAATTTGAGGGGTTCATCATTTCGGATTTTATCTGGGGAGTGAAAAACGGAAAGGCCGCGGCAAACGCCGGGCTGGACATAGAGATGCCGCTGGCCCGGTTTTACGGGAAGAAATTGAAAAAGCTGGTTGAGGCCGGGGAGGTTCCGGAGAAAAATATTGACGAGTCCGCGCTCCGGATTCTGCGGCAAAAGGACCGGTTTGCAAAGGTGGGCTTGGCGGCTTATGACCAGAGCAAGATCGCGGGGCCGGAACATTCGCGGCTTGCGTTGGAATCCGCGCGGAAAAGTATCGTGCTTTTGAAAAATGAAAATGCGGTCCTGCCGTTGGATCGTGGAAAGATCAGGAGCGTCGCGGTGATCGGAAAACTCGCGGCCAAGGCCAACCTCGGCGACATCGGCAGTTCGCGGGTCCGGCCTCCTTATGCGGTTACTCCGTTGCAGGGGATCAAGAACCGGGCCGGGGAATCCCTCCGGGTTGTTTTCAACGATGGCCAAAATTTGTCCCTTGCCAAACAAGCCGCGAAGGAAGCGGACGCGGTGGTGATTGTGGCCGGGTTGAGCTGGCGGAACGAGGGGGAATTTTTGCCCCTGCCCTTGGTGAAAATCGGGGGAGATCGGCTCAACCTGGATTTGTCTTTGGATCAGGAAGAGTTGATCAACGCGGTCTCGGCGGAGAATAAAAAATGCATCGTGGTCCTGGAGGGGGGGAGCGCGATCACAATGGAGAAATGGAGAGCAAAGGTTCCGGCGATACTGATGGCCTGGTATCCGGGGATGGAAGGAGGGAACGCGATTGCGGACATTATTTTCGGGGAATTCAACCCGTGCGCAAAACTTCCGATACTTTTTCCCAAGTCCACGGATCAGTTGCCGCCTTTTGACAACCAGGTCCGAGACATTGAATACGGGTATTACCACGGCTTCCGGCTGTTTGACAAAAAGAAGCTGGAGCCGGCGTTCGCGTTCGGGTTCGGGTTGAGCTACACCCAATATAAATATTCCAACCTCCGCCTTGATCAGAAACAGATCGGGAAAAGCGGAAAGGTCGCGGCCAAAATTGAGGTCGCCAATATCGGCAGCAGAGCCGGCGAAGAGATCGTACAGCTATATCTCGGATACCCAGGCTCAAAAGTTGACCGGCCGGTCAAGGACTTGAAGGCCTTCGGCAAACTCAGCCTGAACCCGGGCGAGACCAAAACGCTTTCGCTGGAAGTCCAGGCTGAGGATTTAGCTTATTACGATGTTGAAAAATCCAAATGGGAGATTGAGGAGATGGAATACCTGGTATATCTGGGATCGTCTTCGCGCCCGCAGGATTTGTTGAGTGAGAGCTTCAAAATCGCAGGCTGACCGTTTATCGTTCACCGTGAACCAGATTGTAAATGGAGCCGACGGAGGGAGTTGAACCCACGACCTGCTGATTACGAATCAGCTGCTCTACCGACTGAGCTACATCGGCTCTGACCTTGATTCTAAATAGGAGCGACAAAGTGTCAAGTCGGAAAGATATTCATCACAGAATCGCAGGGATCACAGAGAATTCTTTTCCGCTGAGGCGTTTGGAGCCTTTGCTCTTTTCTCTTGTCTCCCTTTACATTATAAATTGGTTTCGGTATAATAATGAGGAGCATTAGACTCGGATTTATGTGTGGCTTAGCGGATTACGACAGAGGGGTCAATAATGAAAAAGTTTGGACGGTTTTGGGGGATCGGTTTTTTTGTTTAGCCGCAACTTATATCCTTTCCTTTTCAGCCGCCGCGCAATCACACTTACCGGGCGCGAATTTCTGGGGAGACTCGGACAATACTATGATTGACAGCCCGGATATGGGCGCGATGGAATCGGCACTGGTCGGCCAAGACCCGGGATACTGGGCTGTTACCGACAACCAGGCTCCGGGCGGGGTTCGTTCCCGGACCAGCCTCTGGCAGGACCTGGATGGAAACGGGCTTTTAGATGGCCCGGATTACGGCATTATCCAGGGCTGGCTGATCGGAGA
>CAIYYW010000322.1 GCA_903930515.1 uncultured delta proteobacterium
CCAAAACATTGCCAGGATGATCGCGGACACCATCGCAAGCGGGCTGAAACTTCCGGACGGGAAAAAGCCGCGGGTGATCTGGAACGATTTATTGGTTGACGGAGAAAAGCAGGCGGACCAAGTAGCACGCTCGTTCAAGGCCGAGGGGGTTTCCATTTTGGTCTGCGGGCCGGACACATGGGCGTTTCCGCAGTTGGGCCTGATCTCCCTCCTTTCTCATTTCCCGAAAGACACCCCGCTCAATCTCACCTGCGGCAATTCCGGACCCAAGCCGGGGGTGGTTTTCACGCATGCGGCGAATGGGGCCTTGGCCCAGGCCGGAAGACTCTGCCACATCAATGTGGGCAACTGGCCGGATCAGGGGCTGAACCCGGAGATGAGCAAGCGGACTGCGGAGGCCTTGATTGACTGGTGCTACGCCGCGCTCACCTATGTCGGGCTCAAGGGAAGACGGGTGGTGATTTTCGGGCACGACTCAATGGGGATGGAGACTGCGCTCGGGCATATTATAGAAACCCGGAACCAGTTCGGGATTGAACTCACCCGGCTGGATATGAAACTGCTCGCGGATATGTTGAATAAGGGCGCGTATTCCAAAGCCGAGTTGAAATCGCTCCGATCCTGGCTTGACCGGCATCTGGGAAAACGGCTGGCGCTGAAAAGCGCTGCTGATTCAAATCGCTTCAACCAGAGTCTGGCGATGTACCTGATCGTCCGGGATTTGATGAAGGAGTTGGACGCGGTGGGTGGCGGGTTTATGAGCCAGTTGGAATGGGGATCGGATCAGCGCGGGATCCCGCTTCCAGTGGCGGACGCGATGGAGAGTTTATTCAATACCACCTTTGATCATACCGGCAAGAAAGCGGTGATCCCATACGCGACCGAGGCGGATGTTCAGGGGCTGCTCACGATGCTGTTCTTCACCTGGCTTTCCGGCGGAGAGCCGCCCCTGTTTATGGACTTCCGCAAGGTCTGGGAGGCCTGGGAGCTGAAGGAATTGGCGGGCAAGCTCAGGATCAAGGGGTTGAAGGGCAATACCCTTTGGGAACAAAAGGGATTGGTTGACGGAGATAATTCCGGCTCGGCCAGCCTGAATTGGGCAGGAAAGCCGGGCGATTCTGAAAAGAAAATTATGAGCCGGGTGGGAATGCCTTTGGCGGATAAAAATTATTTCCCGGGTCTGGGAAATTCAGTGACCTTTGTCACCCCCGGCGGGATTGAAGGGATTGCCGGAAGGTTGGCCTTCAGCGCGCTGTCCGGGATGTTCACTATGGTCTGGGACGAGGCGATCACGGTGGACCTTCCGGACCGGCTGGAGCGAGCGGTTTGCCGATCCTCCACCCCGACCTGGCCGCATACCTTCGTGGTCCCGAAATACGCGAGCATGATGGAATATAAGCAATACGCCCCAGCCAACCATTTACATCTGACCTGGAATTTAAAGCCAGCGAGATTGCAATATTGGATGGACCTGGCCAATGTGCTTTCCGCAACCCCCTGGCAGGAAAGGCCGGATTTCATTGAAGGGGTTGACCGCGCCCAGCCCTTGCTTTATGTGATCAATGGCGGAGAAAATCAATCAAAGTTATTGCGGAAATAACTTCAATTTAAAGCCTGGTCTTTGCCAAGTAAGAGCCGATGGCCTGTTCCAGACTGGTTCCCGGTTCCAGGATGACATAAAGATCAGCCAGGTCTTTGCCTTCTCCCGGCTTATATTGGAAAGTTAACATTGCATCGGCGAATTTAAATTTTTCCTCCCGCGTTCTTCCGTCAATGAACAGCCGCACCAGTTTTTCCGGTTTGGCCAGGAATCGGGATTTGATGCTCACTATTCCTTGATCCTTGGCGCTCACGATGGCGAACCCGTCCTTGATCGCGATCGCGGCAAAGGTTCCGCTGAAGGCGATTATGTCGTTCTTGAACTGATACCGGCCTTTGCCCGCGGAATGATCAATCAATCCCGCTCGGATCCCCTGCCCTTCTATGGCCACAAACCCGATTGATGCCGGGCCGACTGAGGCGCTTACTTGATCCTTGCCCTGGTTGAAATGGATCGAACCGGAGAAATCGCTCTTGTTGCGATTGGCAATGGACAGGATCATCGGCCTTGCTTCTCCGTAATCCCGCGTGACCACATCCACTTCCGGATCATCCGCCCAGGATTTGCGCAGGACCACTCCCTGATCCTTGAAATAATCCAGCCGGTAATCTTGATCGTCCAGGCCCAGATACAATTTGAACCTGCCGTTTTCACTGACCAGTTTTTCCTTCGGACCCGGGGCGTAAATAGTCGCCGGGATCAACGCCACCTTATATTGCTCCATCTGTCCGGGCTTGAGATGGTCCAGGTCAATCACATCAAAATCCACCTTTTGCTCAACCAGGTATCGCGCGATCAACTGAGTCCGGTCCCCGGTGTTGGCGCCCTTGACCAGGCCTTGAATCTCAGCGAGCTTGGGCTTATTATGCGGCCTTTGAAAGGTCCATTTATATTCCCAGTTCCAAGCGTGCTCGGGGACATGCGAATAGACGATGGCAATCTCCGGCTTTTTGGCCCCGGGTAAAAACCCGCCGGAGTATTGCATGAACAAATAGGTCAGCTTGCCGGTCCAGAAGCAGTCGCGGATTTCTCCAGTCGGTGTCACGCAGGCCTCCATCCCCCAAGACTTGTTCGGAGACACCGCGTGATTGTCCTTGGGGATTTGGGACCCGATGTAAATATTCACCGCGTCCGCCCCCCAGGCAATGGGCGCCTGGAAATAAAAGCGGTTGCCGGAACAGGTGATCTCGGGCACGAACGCCGGATAGGGCTCGCTCAGGGACCCGGTGAGCTTGACCCTCCAGACCCCGAGATGGATATATTCGTCCCAGTTCAAGCCCTGGAAGGGAACCCCGGCAAAGATGGTCCAGAGCCGGTAAATCTCGGCGTAATTATTGGTCCCGATCCAGCCCCCAACCGCCTCGGTCATTCCGCCGATGTCCGCGCGCAATCCGGCCAGATCCCAGGGCATACAAAGAAGATCCTGATAGGTCGCCACATAGAGGCCATCCCTGACCATCATCTCTTTCATCCGGCGCAAGGATTCCACCGGTTGATAGTCCCCGAACTTGTCAAGATCAATAAAAACCTGAAACCCCGTCGAGTCCTTCGGGTTGGTCCAAATCGCGGGCAGTGGAACTTCGGAGAAATTTTTATAAGCCGACCCGTAAGCCGCGTCCAATTTTTCAGTCGTGCCATAAAGGCCTTTCAGAAATTGGGGCCAGGCGACCTTCCGGTTGAATTCGCTGTAATCGGCCTTGAAATTCCAGCTGAGATATTGCGAAGTCATCAGCATCCCGTCCCCCGGAGTTTCGTTGTCAATCTGGAGCGCGATGATCGGGCCGTTCGGCCATTGGTATTTACCGACCGCAGCCGCAAAATTCTGGTAATACCGGCCCACCAACTCCAGGTATTTGGGATGAAGATAGGAAGCGCGCGGCATCCTGGAGTCTCCGTGGATGAATTGCTCGCCGTTGGCCGCGATGGCAATGGTCTCCGGGTATTTTTTCATCAGCCACTGCGGCACTCCGCCCGCGTTCAGCTCCGCATCTATGAACGGTCCGGGCTTGAGGATCAGCTTGAGGTGGTGCTTTTTCACCAGTTCAATGAACCCGACCAGGTCCCGCTCGGGGATGGTCTGGCCGGTGAAATCAAATTTGCCTTCCTCGTATTCGTGCCAGGCCCAGCAGACATAAGTGGAAATGGTGTCGGCGTTATACTGCGCCATCCGGGTCAGGAGCAGGTCCCACTGTTCGCGCGGGATCCGGAAATACTGGAGTTCGACGCTGGTGACCGGTTTTTTGAAATCAGGGCTTTTGAAATAATCCGGGTTTTTGGACTGCGCCCTTGCGCCCGCCAAGATCAAAACTGTCGCAAGTAACCATCGGCCAAACCGCCTTTTCATCACCACCCCCAAAATGTGATATCCGATTTATTGTTTGTCCTGCAATAATATCATTTGAGCGGCTATGCCGCCGGAAGCGATCACCGCGGACTGCCCGCCGCCCGGGAAAGTCCAGGCGCCGGCCAGGTAGAGATTCGGGATCGGCGTCTTGTTGCTTGGCCGCTTGAACATGGACTGCTCCGGGGTGGTGTCCCATCCGAAAATGGTTCCTTTCGGGTTCAAGGTGAAATGCTCCATGGTCCTGGGCGAGCCCACTTCCCCTCCGGGTCCAGACCGTCCAGTGCGTGGAGCGAGACTTCAAAGCTATACGGCCCACGCTGGAAATTGGTCATATACCCGCCCACCTTGCTGTGCCGCTCAATCACCAAAACCTTTTTCCCGGCCCAGGACAGGGCCGCGGCCGCGGATAGGCCGCCCCCGCCGGCTCCGATCACAATCACATCATAAGTCCCGGTTTGAATCTGCGGAGTTGAGAACGCCGGGAGAGAAAAACTGATCGCGATGACCAACCCAAACCTGAGCATCCACTTTTCCATTCGGCTTGCCTCCTTTTTGGCAAATGCCCTCAATAGGCTCAACCGGAAAAATTATACCACAATTGGGAGCTTCGGATTAAAATCCCGGAATCTTTTTGCCGGATCTGGTGTCTATCTTGGAAGCGGGGGGGTTGACAAAAAAGAAAGGGTTTGCTACATTATTTGCTTAAATTAAGCTGGAATGTTATAATTAGTCGACTGATCAGAAAGAAGAGGAGGAAATAAGAAGATGAAAAAGATTTCTGGGATTCTAATGGTTCTGGCCCTGGCGTCTGTGTTGGTCACGGGCTGCAAGGGGAAGACCCCGGCGCCCCAGGCGGGCAAGGTTCTGGCCGAGGTGAACGGAGCCAAGATCACGGAAACGGATTTTAGCGCGGAACTGGAGGGCAAGCCTGATTTTTATAAGCAATATGCTCAATCCGCGGACGGGAAGAAACAGATTCTGGACCGGCTGGTTGAACGGAAGCTGATCCTGGCAACCGCGGACAAGGAAGGCCTGTCCAATAGCCCGGAAGTGGAAGCGAAGATCCAGGCTTACCGGGAACGGGTGATTCTGGATAAGCTGAAGGAAAAGGTTCTGGCCAGCCAATTCCAGGTCACGGACGATGATGTCAAGGACTATTTCAATGCGCATCCGGAAATGTATAACAGGCCGGAGGCGGCGCGGGTCAAGGAGATCGTAGTGGCGGATGCCAAGACCGGGGATCAGGTTTACCGGGAAGCCAAGGCCTCCCCGGCCAAGTTTGATGAGTTGGCCAGAAAATATTCCATAGATACGGAAAGCAAAAACCGGGGCGGGGACAAGGGATTTGTGAACAAGGGAGATTTTCCGCCCGAGCTGGATGCCAAGGCTTTTGCGCTCAAGGAACAGGAGATCAGTCCGCCGGTAAGTTCCGGGGGCAAATTCTATATTTTACAGGTTGTCCAGAAACGGCCGGCCGAGCAGAAAGAATTAAGCCAGGTGGCGGACCAGATCAAACGCCGGCTGGAAATCGAGAAAAAGCAGGACCAGTGGAAGACTTACCTGGACAATTTGAAAAAGGGCGCCCAGATCACATATACCAAATAGTCCCGATCCTTTGAACAAAAACCCAACCCGATCCCGAGATCGGGTTGGGTTTTTTATTTTTCA
>CAIYYW010000323.1 GCA_903930515.1 uncultured delta proteobacterium
ATTTTTCTATCTTCAGGCCTTCCTGCTTGAGCGCCGCCTCCAGTTCCCGGCGGTCAACCTCCAGCAGGGACGCGATCTCCTCCAGGGATTTTTGGGGGTAAAGCTTTTTCGCCTGTTTGATTTTTTTTCGGCTGATTTCCATTTAAGGGATGATTTTATCACATTTTGCTGTTTGCTCAAGAAAAATCTTGCTTCCCGGCTAACCGGGAATCAAGGAAGAAAAAGTCAGGGGACGCGCTCAGGCGGAACCCGGGCTGAGCTTCATCTTATGGATATAATCCGCGCTGCGGTTGGCAAAGGCCATAATGGATTCCATCGGGTTCACCCCCAGGCAGGTCGGGAAGATGCTGGCGTCGGTTATGAACAAATTTTTTATATCCCAACTCTCCCCGTAGGGGTCCACCACCGAAGTCCTTCGCTCCGATCCCATCTGGCAGGAGCCCATGGGATGGAAGGCCATCATCTCCAGTTCGCTCGGCTTCAAATAGCGCTGGAGCAAAACCCGGACCTCCTTGATTGAGGTCAGCTCCGGCATCCAGCAGACCGCGGGGTAAACCTTTTTGGCCCCGGCCGCGAGCCAGATTTCCGCGGCATAGGCAATGGCCCGGCTGGCTTTTTTTATATCTTCGTCGGAAAGCGGATAGTGGATCAAGGGCAGTCCCCAGGGACCCTGGTAAATCGTGCCGCGGGTCTCGTCCATAATCATCGCGCCGAAGGATGCCAGGTTTTGATAGTGGAACATCAATTCCTTGGCCCGTTCTCCCAGGAAAGGCAGGTTGGCCGCGCTTAACATCGGGATCACGAACACGCCTTCCAGCATAATCCCCTCGTTCGCGAACTCGTCCACATAAGCGGCCTGGGGAACCCCCAGGTGTCCCCGGATTTCCTGGTCAAATAAGGCCGTCACCCGGATTCCGGGATGGATGCGCAGGTTCTTTCCCACCTGGCCGCTGGAGTTGGCCAGACGGTTCTTCTTGAGCAGGAGCGGGCTGTGGATCGCTCCCGCGGCCAGAACCAGGACCTTGCATTTCACGCTGAATTTGCTTTTCGGCTTTCCGGTCTCCGCGTCCAGGATGCTCCCCCCCACCCCAGTGGCCTGTCCGTCCTTGACCAGAATTTTTTCCGCCCGAGCGTTGCAATAAACCCGGGCCCCAAGCTCAACCGCCCGCGGGATATAATTCAAATCGGTGGACCGCTTGCCGTCGGTGGGGCAGCCCAGGGTGCATACGCCGCACCCGTGGCAATTCTCATTCGCGTTCCTGGTCAAGGGTCCGCAGGAATACCCAAGCTTTTTCGCGCCTTCCAGAAAAACTTCGTTGTTCCGGCCCATCACCTCGCGCGAGACCGGGGCGGCGCTCACCATTTTTTCCACCCGCTCAAAATAAGGCAGCATCTGCTCCGGCTCAACCCCTTCAATCGCGAATTCCCGCCTCCAACGACGCAGCACCTTGTTCGGGGTCTTGAAGCAAGTGCCGGAATTGACCTTGGTGGTTCCGCCCAGGGCCTTCCCGATTGGCAGGATCACCGGCGGCCTTCCCAGGGTAATGGTCCCGCCGTTGTCTCGGTACATTTTGCGGAAAACATCCATCGGGTCTTTCGGGTAGTTGTCCTTGTTCCACTTTGATCCTTCCTCCAGCAAAACCACGCTGTGGCCGTACTCGGCCAATTCCTTGGCCGCCACCGCCCCTCCGGCTCCGGATCCGATCACGCAAACCTCCGCGCTCTCCGCCACTTCTCCGCAAAGCTCAAAACCTTCAAAAAGTTTTCCCTCCATCACTTCCCTTCCCCCCCTTTAACCACCCGGTAACATTTCCCGGTCTGATACCGGATCTTTTCCCAGACCAGGGGCTGATTATAAAACGCGGCCATAAACACCCCCTTGGTCAGCAGCACCGTCCATCTCCGGAGCATCAACCGGCTCTGCTCCCAGCTTTCCAGGAATGCCGTCTGCTGCTCCGGGCTCATCCAGGTGAAGAGCCGGAACTTAAAAAACCAGAGCGGGGCCAATTCCCAGCTCCAGGCGAATAATTTCAAGCCCGTGACCGCGATCGGGAATTCGCCGAACCTTTCCAACATCCGCTCCACCAGGGCGGTATCCCGCGCCCCCGGATAGTCGGGGCCGCCGGAAGGAATGATCCGCTCCGCCAGATCCTCTAAAATTTTTAGCGTGCGATTCCCTAACTTTTTCTCGCTTGCCATCCCAGCCTCCTTTTATGCAGCCATAACCACAACCCGAAACAGATCAGACCCGCCGATATCCCCAGCGCGTCCGCTAAAAAATCATATCCGTCGCAGACCCGGCCCGGAACCCTTCTCTGAAGCAGTTCCAGCAGCAGCCCGGCATTGGCTCCGAACAACGCGATCAGCAGCGCCATCCGAAGGCTCCGCCTCGGATGATAAAAACCGAAAACGCCGAACGGGATGTAAAATAAAAAATGAACCACCTTGTCCCGCCCGTGCGGAAGCGGCATCAGCGATTTGGGACTAAGGCTGAAAAACCCGATCAGGAGCACCCAAGCGAGGAATCCGATCCAGAACTTGCCGCCGGCCCGGAACAACAGCTTCATCCGGCCTTACATTTTATATTTGCCGAAGTCCTCAGGGTCCAGCCCTTCCAGAATCTCGGTCCATTTATCCTTGTTTTCCTGACTGAATTCGCTCTCCTTAGAGTCCAGCTTCTGAGACTTGTCCAGAACCTCCTGGGCCACAAATACCGGCGCGCTCACCCGGAGCGCCACCGCGATCGCGTCGCTGGGACGGGAGTCTATCGCGAGCGTCCCGGCCTGGGTCTGGAGATGGATCAGGGCGTAATAGGTATTATCGCGCAGGTCGGTGATCTCAATCTTGACCACCGAAACCTTGAGCTGTTCCAGGATGTTTTTCAACAGGTCGTGCGTGAGCGGCCGATGGATCTTGATCTTTTCCAGCTCCATCGCGATCGCGCTCGCCTCCAGGAGACCGATCCAGATCGGCAAAGTATGTTTCCCGTCCGCGTCCTTCAGGATCACGATCGGGACATTACTGACCGGGTCCAGGATAATCCCGCTGACTTTCATCTCAATATACATTGCTCTTCTCCTTGCCGGTTTCCTTCGTTATCCACGCGCGCAACGACTTCGCCAAGCAAAGAATGTTTCAAACTCCTCTTTATATTGGCGGAAACCAATCTCCCCTGCAACCCGCGATGACCTTGAGCCGGGATATGAACCAGTCTCCCCTCGCGCGACCTCCCGGTCAGCCGTTCCGGATCGCTCTTGCTCACCCCTTCCACCAGGATCTCCTTGACCTTGCCCGCCTGGGCCTGGTTCTTCTTCTCCGTGATCCGGCTCACCGCCGACGAAAGCCGGTAAAGCCGTTCCAGCTTGACCGGCTCCGGAACCTGGTCCGGATAGTTTGCCGCGCGGGTCATCGGCCGGGAACAATAGCGGAAGGTGAAGGCCTCGTCAAATTCAATCCGCTCCGCCAACTCAAGGGTGCGCTGAAAATCCGGCTCGGTTTCGCCCGGGAAACCCACGATCAAATCCGTGCCGATCCCGATTTCAGGCATTGCCGAGCGGAGCTTCTCAATCAGCCCCAGGTATTGATCCCCGGTATAGTTCCGGCCCATCAGTTCCAGGATGTGGTCCGAGCCGGCCTGGAGCGGCAGATGGATCTGCTCGCAAATTTTCCTCTCTCCGGCCATCGCCTCAATCAGCCGGTCCGAGAGGTCCTTGGGATGGTTGGTGGTGAAACGGATCCGCTCGATCCCGTCCACTCGCGCCACCCTTTTCAGCAAAGCCGGGAAATCCACTCCCGAGCCGTTTTTAATTCCGTAGGAATTGACATTCTGCCCGAGCAAAACCGTTTCCTTGACGCCCTTTTCCGACCAGGCCTGAACCTCGGAAATAATCTCGTCCGGATTCCGGCTGATTTCCGGACCGCGAACATAAGGCACCACGCAAAAAGCGCAGTAATTATCGCAGCCTTCCATGATCGTGACAAACTGGCTTACCCCGCCGGACGGCTGGTCCAAAGAGATTCGGAAGAGCAAATCCGGATCATCGGCGTCCGCCCATTCCGTTCGCAGAACCCGCTTTCCGGTCAGGACCTGGTCCAGCACTTCTCCAAGTTTAGCCACCTGATTGGTCCCGAGCGCGAAATTCAAGCCGGGAAAACGGTCCAACAATTTCTCTTGGTATTGCTGAGAAACGCATCCGCAAATGCCCAAAATCAATTCCGGCCGTGTCCGCTCCTTGGCCTGACAGAATCGCCCCACCATACTCAGCGCCTTCCGCTCCGGCTTGTCCCGGACCGTGCAGGTGTTGATCAGGATCAGGTCGGCCGAGTCGGAATTTTCAGACGCCTGAATCCCTCTTTCCCGCAGGATTCCCTCCATCCGCTCGCAGTCCCGCACATTCATCTGGCATCCGAAATTGATGATGAAATAGCGGCTCGGCTTCATTCCGATTAAGCTAACGGAAACGCATCCTCAAGTCAATCGCGACTTTTCCAAGGGAGTGCGATATAAATGTTGATAAATCACACCTATGGCAGGAGCCCGCCCGAGGCAAGCCCTGCCAAGACAGAATCCATAGATGTCGCCAAATATGTCGCCCACCCTTTTCCCGGATTCCGCGGCGCCCAGGGGTCTGTTGTTCGGCCAGGTTTGACTTGAAGGCGCTTTGTCCATAGAATTGATCAAATGTTTAAGAACAAAAGCCGGATTTGGATGGGACTGGCGGCGCTGGCCCTGACTTTTATGCTTGGGGCGGCCAAGAAGGACGAGCGTGGGGTCCGGGTATTGCTGGGCGAGATCAGCCAGCCGGTGATGCTAGACGGGAAAGAACTGAAGGTTCAATCAAAACGGAAGGCCCAGAATTTCAACGGCAAGGTCCAGGTTGAGCCGAGGGACGGCAAGCTCTGGATCCAGGGGAAGGATGTTGGGGCCTCGTTGAAGATCAGTGGCTCAGGGCCGATCTCGGCGAATGGCAAGAGCTATCACGGCGGTCTCCGGATTGAGAAGGTTGAAGGTCATTTTTTGATGATCAATATTTTGGGCCTGGAGGATTATTTGGCCGGGGTGGTCAAGAATGAAATGTCGGTGAAATGGCCGATGGAGGCCCTGAAGGCCCAGACCATCCTGGCGCGGACCTATGCCCTGGGAAGAATGGAACAGCCCCGGACCGAATTTTACGATCTGTTTTCCACGGTGGAGGACCAGGTTTATTCCGGGATGGACGCGGAGGCCGAGGAGAGCTGGAAGGCGATCAAGGATACCCGGGGCGAGGTTTTATTTTATCAGGGCAAGCCGGCCCAGGTATATTATCATTCCTGCTGCGGGGGTTGGACCGAGCCGGTGGAATATGTCTGGGGCGGAAGCGGAAATCCATATCTGACCGCGGTGAAGTGCGATTACTGCCAGGACTGTCCCTATTATTTCTGGAGGTATCCGGACCAGAGCGCGCTGAGCGGGCAGGAGCTGGCCAACCGACTCGGGTACCAGGGAGAGACGGTGAGCGAGGCTCGGGTGGCTGATCTGAGTCCGGGCCAGCGGGTGATCAAGCTGGAGTTGAAGTTCCAATCCGGGTATAAAACTATGATCAGCGGGAATGATTTCCGGGTGCGGCTGGGAAGAGAGGTGATCCGGAGCACGCTGTTCAAGGTGGAAAAGGTTCCGGAGGGATTCATCGTTTTCGGGTCCGGGTCCGGGCACGGGGTCGGCCTGTGCCAGTGGGGCGCGAAAGGGATGGCCGAGGCCGGGAAGAGCTGCCAACAAATCCTGGAATATTATTTCCCGGGCGCTGAAATCAAAAAGGCGGATTGAAGGCAAAATGAATGAACGGGACCGACTGAAAAAGGAAACCAAGCGGCTGACCGAGGAGATCCTCAATTTAGAGGGAGCGAATCGGAAGCTGAACGAGCGGTTGATCGAGCTATATATCCTTTACCAACTCACGCGCCAGCTCAGCCTGAGCTTGAACCTGAACGAGTTGTTCGAGCGGGCGATGAACCTGATCCAGGATGTGCTGCACCTGGATGAATATTCAATTATGCTCCTGAACGACGAGAGCGGTCTTCTGGAAATCCGGGCGAGCCGGGGATTGAGCGATGACATCGTGGCCCGGGGACGGGTCAAGTCGGGAGAGGGCTTGAGCGGAAAGGTGGCGGCGTTGGGCAAACCGGTCCTGGTCGCGGACCTGTCCACCAATGACACCTATATATATTATCCCGGGAGCGGCAAGCGCAAGGGATCATATTTGGGAATCCCGCTCCTGGCCCGGGACGGCCGAATTTTTGGGGTGCTCAATTTACATAATTCTGACCCGGCCGGCTTTAACGAGAAGGACTTGAGGCTGTTCCAGGCCGCGGCCGAGCAGGTGTCGATCTCGCTGGACAACGCGCTAACCTTCCAGATGACCAAGGAGCTGACCAACCGGGACGAGCTGACCAAGCTCTATAACCGCAGGTATTTCTTCGAGCGGCTGGAAAAGGAAGTGGAGCGGGCGAAGCGGTATCAGAGGAAGCTTTCCCTGCTGATGATAGACATAGACCATTTCAAGAACTACAACGACACCTTCGGACATCTCCACGGGGACGATGTGCTCCGCCAGATCGGGCAGGCCCTGGAAAAAAATTTGCGCAAGGTGGATGTGATCGCCCGTTACGGGGGCGAGGAATTTTTGGCGCTCTTGCCGGAGACCGACAAAAAGAGCGCCAAGCGGGTAGGAGAGAAACTGCGGAAGGCGGTGGAGAAAGCCGACTTTCATTCCAAGGTTTCCGAGCTGGGTCCGGGTAAAATCGCCATCACCATCGGGATCAGCGCGTTCCCGGACGATTGTCAGGACGCCCTTGAGCTTTTGGACCTGGCGGACAAGGCGATGTATTACGGAAAGGTCCAGGGCCGGAACCGGGTCTGCGCGGAACTGCCTTCTAAAAAATAACGATCAATGTTGCTCTCCGAATTCAACTATCATCTCCCGGCCTCGGCCATTGCCCAGCATCCGCTCAAGGTCCGGGACCAATCCCGGCTCCTGATCGTTGACCGAAAGACCGGAACCCTGGAAGACGCAAAATTCCTCGGGCTGCCCCAAATCCTGAAGCGCGGGGATTTGCTGGTGGTGAACAACTGCCGGGTGATCCCGGCGCGGATTTTCGCTCAAAGAAAAACCGGAGCCCGTTTGGAAATCACCCTGCTCCGGAAAACCGACCTGGGAATTTGGGAATGTTTGCTCAAGGGCAAGAAGCCCAAGCCCGGGGAAGCCGTGGAAATCGGGAAGAGCCAAAGCGCGGTTTTTTTGCAGGAGCTGGACCTGGATCCGAACGCGGGTTGGATCGGAGGGTTGTGGCGGATAAAATTTTCCGGAGATGAAAAAAAAATTCTGGATCAAGCCGGGGTGGCTCCGCTTCCGCCTTACCTCAAGCGCAAGTCTCCGGAGGAATATCAGCAGGACCGGATTCGGTATCAGACCATTTTCGCGGATATGCCCGGGGCAGTGGCCGCGCCGACCGCGGGTTTGCATTTCACCGGCCGGGTGATCCGGAAGCTCAAGGACAGGGGGATCGGCGTCGCGGAGATCACCCTGGAGGTCGGGTACGGAACTTTCGCGCCGGTAAGGTCCGAGCGGATTGAAGACCATGGTATGCATTCGGAGAGATACCGGGTTTCGGAAAGCGCCGCGGCCAAAATCGCCCGGGCGAGAAAAAAACAGGGCCGGATCATCGCGGTCGGGACCACTTCGGCGCGGACCTTGGAAACGGTGAGCGATGGAAAAGGCGAACTCCGGGCAGGGCAGGGCGAGACCGATTTGTTCATATATCCGGGTTATCGGTTCCGCGCGGTGGACTCTTTATTGACCAATTTTCATATGCCGGGATCAACGCTTCTGATGCTGGTGAGCGCGTTCGCCGGGATGGAATTGATCCGGAAGGCTTACCGGCATGCGCTCAGCCAAGGTTACCGTTTCCTCAGCTATGGAGATTGTATGTTAATAAAATAGGCGCGCAAATAGTTTATTCCACCAATCCCTCTGTGCCAACATGACTGGGACAGTGCCCCTATGGTAAGTTAATGTAGATGGGCGGGGGAGGAAGGAAGAAGATGGAAAGGGTTCCAGGGATGGAGGGAACGGTGGGCAGGGGTTAGGATTTTCGGTGGCAACTCACCGGTTTTCTCGGCGGCGAGGCTGGAAAAAGCATCTCCAAAAAGCTCAAGTGCTGGCTAAAGTCGCTCATAATTTCTTGAAGTCCTGGTATGGCTGTGCTAGGTTAAAGAAATGATAAATGGTTATCATCAAAGATTAAGTTCCGGCAGGAATTAACCGTGTTCATCCCATTTTTCTACGAGCTCCGCTCCGCTGGCATCCCGATCACGGCCACGGCTTTCTTGCGTTTGCAAAAGGCCTTGAACCTGGGCCTGATCAATTCGCTGGAAGACTTTTATATCGCCGGCCGGGCGATTATGGTCAAGAGCGAAAGATATTTTGATCTCTATGACCGTCTGTTCGCGCATTATTTTCAGGGGGTGGAATTCAAGACCCCGGAGGACCAGGAACTGGAGGAAATGCTTTTGAGCCTGCTCCAGGAATGGCTCCAGGACCCCAAGGAGCTGGCGCGGATGCTGGGGATTCCGGAGGATGAGCTGAAAAAATACACTCCGGAGGACCTGATCAAATATTTTATGGACCGGCTCAAGGAGCAGATGGAGCGGCACGACGGGGGCAATAAATGGATCGGAACCGGCGGGACCTCCCCGGTCGGCCACAGCGGGCATCATCCGGGCGGGATGAGGGTAGGGGGGATGTCGCGCAGCCAGAGCGCGATCAAGGTGGCGCTGGAGCGGAGGTGGAAGGATTACGCCTGCGACGGCCCGATCGATTCCAGCCAGTTGGCCGAGGCCCTGAAGCGGCTCCGGCACCTGACTCCCACCGGGCCCAAGGATCAGCTTAATATCCGGGAAACCATTTACCAGACCGTTAAGAAGGGCGGGGAAATAGATCTGGTTTTCGACCGGAGACTTAAGGACAAGCTCAAGGTGATTTTGATGATGGACAACGGCGGTTGGTCCATGGACCCCTATATCGAGACCTGCCGGACCCTGTTCAAATACGCCAACGACAATTTCAAGGAAGTGAAAACCTATTACTTCCATAACTGCGTCTATGACCTGGTGTATGAGGATCCGCAACGGAATCTCCGTCCGTTCAAGACCCCGAATTTCGCCAAGAGCGACCCGGAGATCAGGCTGATCATCGTCGGAGACGCTTCCATGGCCCCTTATGAATTATTGGACCAGCACGGATGCGTTGAATACGAGGAGCGGCAGAGCAGAAGCGGATACCGGTGGCTGCAATTCCTTTCCCGCACCTTCTCGCGTGCGGTCTGGCTCAACCCCAAGCCCTCGGACCATTGGGATTTCACCGCGGGCAATTACACCATTTCCAAGATCAAGGAACTCTTCCCGATGTTTGATTTCAACCTGGACGGATTGGAAGACGCGGTGAATCAATTAATCAAGAAATAAATCTAACCGCAACGACACAAAGAAAAAAAAGAGCGGGCGACAAGCCGGAGGCTTCTTCCAGGTGATGGATTGGCCGGGAATATGATAGAATAATAGTATGAGGGTTAGAATCCGGTTGAAGTTTCCGGCAATCGGGAAATCGCTTCAGGATTTCTTGAACTCGCTTTCTCAGGGCAATATCTCCATACCGGTCGGCAAGATTTATGAGTCGGGCGCGGAAATAGATCTGGAGTTGATCCTGCCGGAGCTTGCGGAAGCTCAGACCATTAAAGCAAAGGTGCTCAATACAAATCCGGAAACCAAATCCCTCCAGGCCGTGATTATTGACCGCCAGGAGGTGGATCGCCTTTTTAATCAACTGCGGAAAATACCGGCTTACCATGATCTGGTTGACAATCCTGATCGACCGGTGGTTACAATTGAAGAAGATCGCGAACCAGAGAGTCCCGCTCCAACCGCGGAACCGGAAGTGGTGATCAAGCCTTCTCTTCCTGAGTCAAAATCAGAAAAGCAGGCCCCGGCAGTTGAGACCCAGCCGGCCCGGAAAGAAAAGGCGGAACTGCGCGCGCCCGAACCAGCCCCTCCGGAAAAACCAGCGGAAGAAAAAGTTGCGCCGAAAAAGCCCGCGGAACCAGAACCGGCTCCACCCCCAGGAACTGCGGAGCCGTCCGCCCAAGAACCGGCGCCGGAGAAGTTGGCCGAGAAAAAGGCATCTGCTCCGGATCTGATGGCCCAGCTCAAGGGTTGGCTTTTAATCAAAGACCAGAAACAAGAAAAGAAGGAGTCCAAAGAAAAAAGCGGGGAGAAAGAAGAAGAGCAAAAGGAAGAAAAGGAAAAAGAGCTTGACCTTGAACCTGCCAACCAATTTGTTCAATCCCTGGTCAAAGCTATGCTCAGAAGCGGCTATTACGCGCATGACCATCCCGAGTCCGGGCAGGCCAAGCACGGCCTTTATAATGAATATAAAAAAGCGGTTGGCGATAATAATGAATTGGGATTTTCGCTTCAGCATCGCGTGGGCCAGACTCCGGAAATATACATCATCGGCATCATTGATGATCCGATCCCGCTGAAAAAATTGCTCGGGCAGGGCACCTCGGAACTTTTCTTTCCAAAATATATGGATTACTTCAACCGGAAACGGCTGGTCAGCTTTGCGATCAAAAGTGAAATCAGCAAGGAGCATTTTAATAGTTTTGTGGACATTATGAGCGACCCCAATGTGGACAAGGGAGAGGCCGGCGAATCCGGCCGGCTCTTAACCCGGATGCTGGTGGAAAGCCAGATCAACGAAATCTCCGCGCTGTTTGAAACCGACTTGATCCAATTGGAAACCAACCTGCCTTGGCGCGTGGAAATGGCGATCCAGCGGCTGGCAAAAGACCTCCTGGTCCTGCCCATGTTCAAGAATATCGGTAAAGCAGACCTGCAACGATTGAAAAGGCAAATTATTCAAGACATCCAGAGGCCCTTGCGCAACCCGGAACTTCTGAAAGACATTGTTCTTAATATCTATCTGATTGCCCTGCAGGTGCCGGGGATAGATGAGGAAGAGTTGGAAGAGGCCATTATTGAAAATTTCCCGCTTCCAATGCTCTTGCCGACTTCGGAATTCATCTTCAAGGAATTTGCCAAAATAAGTGAATTGAAGCCTTCAACGCCGGAAGAAGAGCAGTTAATCTCCAGACGGATCCAGGCGGTAAAAAGAATCCTCAAAAAAATATCGGCGCGGGTCATTGATGCGGAACTGGAGGGGTCGGACAAATTTCTGGAACAACTTTTCGGCCTGAAAATTCTTACCTTTGAGGAACTGCCGGAATTGGTTCAAGAAAAGGTCAACAATCAGAAAATGGCTGACGAGTTTCAAAAACAGCCGGCGTACTGGTTGGGAAAATTTGCCGAGGCCCGGACCAAAGAAGAGCTGGACTTATTTTTAAAATATTTCTCGAAAATTCTGACGATCCTGATTGACCGGAAAGATTGGCAGGGCCTGTACCTGATCACCGAAACCTTCTTGAGGATTCCGCCCAATAAGCTGAAAATCTTGGCGGAGATGGGCTTGGAAAATGCCGCGGCATCCCTCTGGGAACACCAGATCAGCGCATTGGTCCGCTGTCTCCTGGATGAGTCCGCGGCGAGCAGGAAAGGACTGGAGCAAATTCTTTTCCTGCTCGGGGAGTTCGCCATGAACGCGGCCTATCAAGCGTTGCTCCAAGAGGGCGAGCCGTCGAAAAGAAAAATCTTGATTGAAATCCTGATCCAATTCGGACCCAAAGCGATGGAGCTGTTCCGCGCTATCCTCAAAGACCCATCCAAGTCATCGCTGCTTCAGTTTCTGGCTCTGGAGGCGCTCGGTCGCGCCAAAGAAAAAAGCGATGTTGACCTGGTTCGGCGCTATCTCAGGCATAGCCGTCCGGAACTGCGCAGTGAAGCCATCACCGCCCTGGTAAGAATTTCCGGCTGGGAGGCAATCAATAATATCCTCGCTCTTATGTCCGACCCGGAGCCGGCAGTCAAGAAAAGATTGATTGCCACGCTGGGCGGATTTGCGGGCGCGCATCAAGAGGCAAAGTCAAAGCTGATGGAGATCGCGCTTGACCATATCTTGGCCGGCGAGCAACGGGCGTTGGCGCTAATGGAACTGGGAAGGGCTTTGCCGGAATCTCCGGAAGACCGGGCAAAACTCCAGGATGAGCTTCTGGATTTGGTTTGCGAGGGAGAAGGATTCCGCGGCCGGCTGCGCCGGGCTTTTAAGCAGCGATCAGAAGAGCTTGGAAAACTCAAGCTTGCCGGCCTGGAGGTGCTGGGAAAAATCGGGAATGAAGAAGCGCTGCTTAAACTTTCCAAACTGAGTATGTCCGGCAAAGAACTTCAGTCCCGGCTGGAAGCGGTTTTAAACCAGCTCCACCTCCGGCTGGGCGCCAAATAAATTTGCCGGCTTCTTAACCTGACCCGGGGAAGAATTCGTCCGCATCCCGCTCTGCTCCTCGGCAAGCTCGGAGTTGCGCGGGACTCGCGGTGAATACCGCTCGCAAATACACTGCGCGAGAGCGGATTTCATGAAAACCAGAAACCTGGGAGCGGTTACTGAAAGTCCATTTGCCAGGGACAGTTAAGAAAATTTCCCGAGGTTTGATTTCAACCTGGACGGATTGGAAGACGCGGTCAGTCATCTGCTCAAAAAATAAGTTCAAGCCGTTGCGTATTTTTATCCTGCGAGCGAATTCCTGCTTGGTCCTGCAGGGCGGGATTACCGAGGACAAGTCAGCCGCGATTCCGCGCTTTCCCCGTTTTTCGCCCCCTTCTCTTGCCAAACCGAGCGGGAAGATTTATCTTAAGCTTGATG
>CAIYYW010000324.1 GCA_903930515.1 uncultured delta proteobacterium
CGATCTATCCAAAAAACCTTTCGCCCCGGCGAAGTTAAAGATTGGACTCCGGCGGGTTCATCCCAATTGATGTTCAGGGTGAAGAACATCTATCCTGACTTTTACTTCCAGCCGGAATTGAAAGAGACCAGCCTGGATCAGGGCCGACCCGCGATCCAGCTTCTAATTTCAGAAGGCCGGGAGAAAAGGACTGAGATCCTTTTTGCCGGTGTTGACGGGCGCGACAAGTTTTCTATTTCGCCCGGGGGAAATTTGTTTCGGTTTATTTGGGAGCCGCTCAGCCAAGATCAGATGGACGCTCTTGCTCAAACCAAGTCACCCGCGCATATCATTAGCTTTGAAAAAAAGGATTGCTGTCCCAAACAGGAGATTGAAGTCAAGGTCGGAGAGGAATACAAGCTCGGACCCGGCGGCAGGTATCAACTGAAAATTATCCGGTTTTTGCCGGATTTTGTCTATGACATTGCGGCGCGCAAGCAAGCGACCCGCTCTGATGAGCCGAATAATCCTGCCCTTCAGGTTGCCATTACTGAGACCGCCTCCGGCGTGACCGAAGAGCAATGGCTATTTGCCCGGATGCCTGAATTTGGAAAAACCCACGGGATTAAGAAGGAAGGTCCGGATTTAATCTATCATTACATCCCCTCTGCGCCGCCGCCCGAAAAAGAACTCCTGATCGTGGGCAAAACCAGAGAGGCAATTGAGCTTGCGCGAGGTAAAATAATAAAAAAATATCTTCTCCCCAAAGACGGCCAGCCTATTGCTGGAACTGCTATTCTGGGCTTCAAGATTTATGAATCCGCGGAGGAAATAAAAAAGCCGGCCACCCGTTCGGAGGATTGGAAAAATCCGGCGGCGGAGTTTGAAATCCAGCAAGGAGCAACTGTTCAGAGCCGATTCTTTTTTTCAGGCAGTCCCCAACCGTTATTCCTTCCTGACGGAAAATCCGCTCTGGCGCTCCAATCAAGCCCAGAAGATGTGAAGGCTTACCGCAGTAAACTGGCGGTGCTCCAGGGTGGGAAGAAAATATTGGGAAAAATCATCCGGGTGAACGATCCGCTTTACTATCAGGGTTATGTATTTTACCAGTCAAATTACAAGAAGGAAGACCCAACCTATTCCGGAATAATGGTGGTCAGGGACCCGGGATTGATCCTGGTCTGGATCGGCTTCGGAATGGTTTGCTTGGGATTGGTCTTTATTTATTATGTCAGGCCGGCAATCCAGAGGAGGAGTAAGAATGCCTGAGGCGACTAATTGGCTGGTCGGGATTATGGCGCTCCTTTATGGCGCGGCGATGGTCAGTTCCATCCTTGGTTTGATTTCCAAAAGAAAATTCCTGGACCGACTCGCGCTCATTCTCCTCGGAAGCGCCTTTTTATTCAACACCTGGACGGTTGCGGGCCGGTGGATGGAAGCCGGACATGCGCCGTTTCAAACCTTGTATGAAACCCTGATATTTTATCCCTGGTGTGTGGCGGTGGTGACCTTTGTCCTGATCGGGATTCATCGGCTTTATTTTTTGGTTCCGTTCGCAGGAGGAGTTTCCTTGCTTGGACTCGCCTATACGCTTTATCGGCCGAACCTGGGAATTATGAATCTTCCGCCTGCGCTCCAGAGCGGATGGTTCGTTCCTCATGTGGTCACTTACCTCGTGGCTTACGCCGCGTTATTTGCATCATTTGTGCTGGCGGTATTGTCCCTGGTGCAACCCTGGTGGGCAAAGAGGCGAAAGCCGGCCGAGGCTAAATCCGGGTTTAATTCCGTGAAATTTGAGCAGTATGCGCACCAGGCCGCAATTTTTGGCATTTGCGCAATGACCCTGGGACTGGTTATGGGCGCGTTCTGGGGAAAGCTTGCCTGGGGGGATTATTGGTCCTGGGATCCAAAGGAGAATTGGTCGCTGGTGTGCTGGCTGGCTTATATTATATATCTGCATTTGCGGCTGATCGCCGGGTTTAGGGAGCGGAAGGCAATGTGGGTTTTGGTATTTGCGTTCATGGCATTGGTGTTCAACTATCTCGGGATACATCATCCCTCCGGGTAGCGCGCATTATGCCGGCCGGGGGCCAGGTCAGCCTGGATTACCGAGAAAAGGAGCTGATCCCTTGCCAGGTTTTGTATCTGCATTGGAAGATCCCGTTTTAAGGCCGAGCTTGATCAAATCCAGATATTCTGCTAAATTGATGATGTCTCCGAGCCTTGACGCCTAAGGGCTTTGCCTGGCAGGACCGATGGCGCAAGGCCGGCAGGGTTTAGCTGGAAACGGTTAAGCCTCCCGTGCTTGGAAAGGAGGTATCTTCTGAAACCAACCGGCCTTTCCGATCATCGGAGGCCGTTTTTTAATTTTTAAAAGGAGGAAAAATGGAAGTTGAGAAATATTTTGGGAAATTGATTTTGGCTCTGGCCGGTTTGATGATTTTTTCATCGGGGGCTTTTCCCGCTGAAAAAAACCTGATGCTTGCGACCACCACCAGCGTGGACGCGACCGGGCTGCTGAATGTGGTCGCGGACGAGTTCCAAAAGGATACCGGGATCAAACTGAAATGGGTCGCGGTCGGAACCGGCGCCGCGATCAAGCAAGCGCAGGACGGGAACGCGGATGCGGTGATCGCGCACGCGAAGAAGCTTGAGGACCAATTCCTCAAAGACGGCTACGGGGTGAACCGGAGGGTGATCGCGAAAAATTATTTTATGATCGTAGGCCCGGAGAGCGACCTGGCCGGGGTGCTTGACGCCAAAACCGCAAAAGAGGCGATGCAGAAGATCAAGTCTAGCGGGATACCCTTTGTCAGCCGGGGGGATAAATCCGGGACCAATATCCGGGAGCTGGAGCTATGGGAATTGGCCGGAGGCAAGCCGGATAAGAACTACCTGGAAACCGGGCAGGGGATGGCGCAAACCCTTATGATCGCGTCGGAAAAAGAGGCCTACACCATCACCGACACCGCCACCTTTTACGGCATAACCGGGATCAAGGGATTGAAGCCGGTTTTTGAAAACGCTCCGGAACTGGAAAACATTTATTCCGTGATCGTGGTGAACCCGTTCAAGATCAAGACCGCTAAATATTTTGAGGCGATGCAGTTCGCGGCCTGGCTGACCTCGCCCAGGGGACAGAAGGTGATCGGAGATTTTAAAGGAAAAAGCAACCGGCAATTATTTCAGCCGATCGCGGATCAGCCGGGGATAGATCTGATCAAATGATCCTGCTGGAACTGATCAAGACCATCTGGGTCTCTTTGAAGGTGAGCGGGTCCGCAACCCTGATCGCATCCCTGCTCGCGGTCCCGCTCGCGCTTTTCCTGGCCGGGAACGAGTTCAAGGGAAAACGCCTGATCCTCCTGATCAACCAGACCTGGATGGCTGCGCCCACCGTGGTGATCGGGCTCCTATTTTACTTCCTACTCAGCAGGTCCGGACCGCTCGGAGCCTTTGGAATCCTCTTCTCCCAGACCGCAATGATGATCGGACAGATTATTCTCATTCTCCCCCTGATCATAGGCTTTGCATATAGCGCGCTCCGGCAGGTGGACCAGAAAGCGCGGCTAACCGCACTAACCCTCGGAGCCAACCCCTCCCAGGCCGGATGGATGGTGATTAAAGAAGCGAAATATGCCTTAATTATCGCCTTGTTAGCTGGATTTGCTAGAGCTGTTTCTGAGGTTGGAATATCAATGATGTTAGGCGGAAATATCCGGGGAGAGACCCGGAATATCACCACCGCCATTGCCCTGGAATCCAGCAAGGGCGAATTTTCAGACGCGGTGGTTTTGGGCATACTATTGCTGGGGATCACTCTCGGGATCAACCTTCTGGTTAATTCCGGATTGAGGGAAAAAGCATAATGGGTATGGAACCCGCATATCTCCTTCACCAGATCGGTTATCGGTATCCGGCGAATAAGTTCGTGCTGGATTTGGAAAGGCTTGAGGTTCCGGCGGGCAAGATCATTGCGTTGGTCGGCCCGAACGGAGCCGGCAAGACCACCTTGCTGCTTTTGCTCGGGCTGTTGAAAAAGCCTACCCGGGGCGACTTGAAATTTTTCCATTCCGACCCCTGGCAAAGCCGGGAGCTGTTGTATGAGAAAAGAAAAGAAGTGGTCCTGGTCACTCATCATCCATACCTGTTCCAGGGAACGGTTTTTGAGAACCTGGTTTTCGGGTTGCGGGTGCGGGGGATTCCGGAGCCGGAATGGAAGGGCAGGGCGGAAGAGGCATTGGCGATGGTGGAACTGGACGGCTTTGAGGATCAGCCGGTCAAGGGCTTGAGCGCGGGACAATCGCAACGGGTGGCCTTGGCGCGGGCGATCATCATCCGTCCCCGGGTCCTTTTGCTGGACGAGCCGACCGCGAACATAGACGCGAGCATGGTCAGCCGGGTGGAATCCGTGATCAGCGAGGTGAACGCCCAGCTTTCAACCACCGTCATCTTCTCCACCCATAATTTCTCACAGGCCTTCCGGCTCGCGGATCAGGTCCTGTATTTCCTGGACGGGAAGCAGGTCAAATACAGCCACGAGAATTATTTCAGCGGAAGAGCCGAGACCGACGGCGCGATCAGTTGGATCGAGCCCAAACCGGGCGCGAAAATATTTTTCCCCGGAAGGCATCAGGGACATCTCACCGTGGTGATCAGCCCTGAAAAAATTGAGATGTTTCCCGCGTCGCAAAAGCAAACCATTCCCGGTCCCAATATTTTTTCCGGCCGGATCACCAGGCTGGAAATGGCGGAGAATAATCTGGCCTTGCTCCGGATGAGCGGCGAACTGAATTTTCGGCTGAATCGGCCATTGTCCGAGTTGGATAAAAAAGGCATTTCCCTTTCCAGCCCGGTTCTGGTAAGATTTGCGCCGGAAGCGGTTGAATTGATTAGGAAATAAGGAGCCAAGGTCGGAAATGATAGATTATGAGACGGCTTTGAAAAAGGTGGTGGGCAAGGCCAAGCCCTTATCATCTGAGGTTGTGCCCTTGACCAAATCCCTGAACCGAGTGCTGGCCGAGGACCTCAAAGCCAAAGAGGCGATCCCGCCTTTTCAAAAGGCCACTATGGACGGATACGCGGTCCGGTCATCGGACCTGGTCTTTTCAGCCGCGTCCGCAACCGTGGCTCTGTTAGTGATTGAAGATTTGCCGGCCGGGAAGGTCAGCAAGGCCGAGCTTAAATGCGGACAGGCGATCCGGATTATGACCGGGGCGGTATTGCCCAAAGGCGCGGACGCCGTGGTGATGGTTGAAGACACGGACCAGTGCGGTAAAAAAGTTTTTATCCGGCGCAAGGTTAGGCCCGGGGAAAATACCGGCCAGCCCGGGGAAGATGTCAAAAAGGGAGAACTGGTCCTGGAAAAAGGGATGGTGATCGGACCGGCCGGGATGGGGATGATCGCCTCGCTCGGGATCAACCGGATCAAGGTGTTCCGGCGTCCGGTCGTGGCCATCATTTCCACCGGAGACGAGATCGTGGAACCGTCGGCCCGGATGCGGCCGGGCCAGATCCGCAATTCCAACGGCTATTCCCTTTCCGGCCTGGCCCAATCTTTTGGAGCGGAAGTATTATATCTCGGGATCGCCGGGGACAAAAAATCGGCCCTCCGCGCCAAAATCCGGGAGGCCGCAAAAGCGGATCTGTTAGTGCTCACCGGCGGGGTCTCGGTCGGGGACTATGACCTGGTCAAGGACCAGCTCAAGGGGTTCGGGGTCAAGGCCGTTTTCTGGAAAGCCCGGATCAAGCCGGGCAAACCGATTTTTTTCGGAACCAGGCGGAAACAGTTGGTGTTCGGCCTGCCCGGGAACCCGGCCAGCGCAATGGTCACCTTTCATCTGTTCGTCCGGCCGGCCCTGGACAAGATGATGGGCAGGAAAGAAATCGGGCCCAAGCGCGGGAAAGCCATCGTGCTGGAAGATTTATTCCTTAAAACCGGCCGGACCCATTTCCTGCGCGGAGCCTTGGACCCGAACGGAATGGTGGTTCAGGTGAAGCCGTTCCCGGACCAGAAAGCCGGGGTGCTGAAATCAATGCTCAGGAGCAATGTCCTGATCAAGGTCCCGCCTGAGCTGGAAGCGGTGGAAAAGGGAGAAGAATTGGAGATACTCTATCTGGAGTAGAAGATGGCCAAGCTGACCCACATAGACCAGGAGGGCCGCGCCCAAATGGTGGACATCGGCGCCAAGAAGATCACCCAGAGAACCGCGCTCGCCTCCTGCCTGATCCAACTCGGGCCGAAGACGCTCAATTTGATCAAAGACAACAAGATCGCCAAGGGAGAAGTCCTGAATACCGCCCGGATCGCCGGGATCAACGCGGCCAAGCGGACTTTTGAATTGATCCCGCTCGCGCATCCGATCCCGGTGGATCAGATTGAAATAGAAACCGAGTTCCTGAAAAACGGGATTAAAATTTTCTGCCGCGTGAAAACCCGGGCCCGGACCGGCGCGGAGATGGAAGCCCTGACCGGGGCCGCGATCGGCGCGCTCACGGTTTACGATATGGTCAAGGCGGTGGAGCGGGGAGCGGTGATCACCGGGCTTCGGCTGGAATACAAGGCCGGGGGAAAGAGCGGGACCTGGAAGAGGAAGGGATGAGCAAGCCCGGAAAATCGGGAAAAATCGCCTCGGTGAACCTGAGCCGGAAAAGGGGGCAGGTGAAGCAGCCGGTGGAAAAAGCGGAACTGATTTGCGGCAAAGGCTTTGCCGGAGACGGCCACCTCGGGTTCGGGCATCGCCAGGTAAGCCTGCTGATGCTGGAGAGCATAACCGAGCAGAAGAAACGGCTGGAACAGGCCGGGGTGGAATCCTGTCAGGAAAACCAGGGCAAAAAAATATCGCTCGCTCCGGGGGTGTTCGCGGAAAATCTGACCACCCTCGGAATTGATCTTTCCGGGATTTGCGTCGGGGAGGAGTTGGTGGTCAATGACCGGATCCGACTGCGGGTGAGCCAGATCGGGAAGGAATGTCATACCCGCTGCGCGGTTTATCGTCTGGTGGGCGATTGCATTATGCCGGCGTTGGGAATTTTTTGCGAAGCCCTGGACAGCGGGACGGTGAAACCCGGAGACAAAATTGAAAGGCGATAAGGTATTAAGGATCTCGGTCACGGACCGGTGCAACCTCCGCTGCATATATTGTATGCCCGAGTCCGGGGTGAATCTTTCGCCGAGCGATGAACTCCTGAGCTACGAGGAGATTGAGCTGATCGGACGGGCGGCATTGGACGCCGGGATCAGCAAATTCCGGATCACCGGCGGAGAGCCGCTGGTGCGGAAGGGGATCATTCAATTGGTGGAAAAACTGGCGCGTTTGGATTCATTGGACCTTGCCCTAACCACCAACGGCATCCTGCTTGCAGAGTTCGCGCATTCGCTCAAGCAGGCCGGCCTGAAGCGGGTGACCGTCAGCCTTGATACCCTGCGCAAGGACCGGTTTGAAAAAATAGCCCGGCGGGACGGACTGGAGAAGATTTTCACGGCCCTGGACAATTCGCGAAAGGCGGGGCTTGCGCCGATCAAGATCAATACCGTGATCATCCGCGGGGTCAATGACGACGAGATTTTGGATTTCGTCCGGTTCGGCCAAAAGGAAAAGGTTGAGGTCCGCTTCATTGAACTGATGCCGTTTGCAGGCTTGAACTCGGGCTGCAAGGAACTGGGAAGATGGAACAAACCGCTGCTGGTCAAAGGGAATGAGATCAAGGCCGCGATTGAAAAAGAATTCGGGCCGCTCATTGATTCCCGACCGGAGCAGGGCGTGGCGAAAATTTTCCAGACCGAATCCGGAGCCAAGGTCGGGTTGATCACCCCGATCTCGGATCGGTTCTGCGACGGCTGCCAACGGCTCCGGCTCGGCCCGGAGGGAAAGCTCCGGATTTGTCTGTTTGACGAGCAGGGGATAGATTTACGGAAGGAGCTTCGGGAAAGGAAAGCGGATCAGGACCAGATGGCCGCGATCCTAAGCGAGGCTTTTTCGCGGAAAAATCTCTGGGAGAGAGGGGATTTGGAAAAATCCGCGGGAGAAATGTTTCGGATCGGGGGATGAGATGAGTTTCTTTCAAATCAAAGCCGGAATCCTGACCGTAAGTGACAAAGGCTCTCGCGGAGAGCGCGAGGACCAAAGCGGGAGGGCGATCCGTGAAATCCTGGGCAGGATCCGCGCGGAGGCGGTCCAATACCGGATCGTCCCGGACGAGCCGAAGCTGATCAAGAAGGCGCTGATCCAATGGAGCGATCAGGGATTGGATTTGATCCTCACCACCGGCGGGACCGGGTTCAGCCCCAGGGATTTCACGCCCGAAGCCACCAAAGCCGTTATTGAGCGCGAGACCCCGGGGATCAGCGAGGCGATCCGGATCAGCGGCTTTCAGAAAACCCCGCGGGCCATGCTCAGCCGGGCCGTCTCCGGCATCCGCAAATCCACCCTGATCATCAACCTGCCCGGAAGCGAGCGCGGGGTCCGGGAGAGCCTGGAAGCGATCCTGGAAATAATTCCGCACGGGATTGAAATCCTGAAAGGAACCGATTCCGAGTGCGGAACCAAAAAATACCGAAACCCTCAAACCCGGAAAAAGGGAAGGGGAGTAAAATGAAAAAAGGTCTCTGGATCTCGCTGGCAATGACCGCAGTCTTTATCTGTTCCTGCCAGGGAGCCAATATCACCGGGACCTGGGACAGCGTTTCAGAGGAAAACGGCAAATTCAAGAGATACCATTTCACCGAGCAGGGCGGATTTTCCATTGATCGTTGCAAAGCCAGTCCCAGTGAGGAAGGGAAGGGAAGCGGAGATTCCACATGGGAATTGATCCTGCGATTGGTCCTGCAAAAATTGTCTGAGGGAAAACAGGGGAATAAGCAGGAAGCGCAGAAAGAAGAAGACCCGAGATGCGTGGAGTTTATGAAGGGGGAATATAAAATTATTCAATTTTGCGATACCCCAGTCAATTGCATCCTCAAGCCTCAGCATAAAATCACCCTCACTCCCAAAGGAGGGTTCCGGGGAGTCCTCGCCAAACTCAGCGGCCCCGCGGAAATGGATTTGGTCAAAAAAGGAAAAAGACTCACGCTCGGAGGCGAGCTCCTGACCAGGGTGATCACCAAAAATTCCAGTTGGAAAGACCTCTTCTGAGCAAGCCCGGAAAATTTTCGGCCTTTCCGGCTTTTGCCTGACCGAACCAACAACGCCTGCTTTACTATGCATCAGGTTTTGTTATCTTAGTCTCAATGTTGGTGTTGGGGATAGAGTCCAGTTGCGACGAGACCGGCGCGGCCGTGGTGTCGGACCGGAAAATTCTTTCCAACCTGATCGCGAGCCAGGACGAGATTCATAAAAAATTCGGCGGCGTGGTCCCGGAACTGGCCGGGAGAAGGCATATTGAGGTGATTGCCGGCATAGTCCGGGCGGCGCTGGATCAAGCCGGAGTGACCCTGGACCAAATCCAGGGGGTGGCCGTGACCAAGGGACCGGGACTGGTGGTCTGTCTCCTGGTGGGGATGGGGGTCGCCAAGGGAATATCCTGGAGCAGGAAAATACCGTTGGTCGGAGTCAATCACCTGGAAGGACATCTGCTCGCGATTTTCCTGGAGAACCCCTCAGTCCAATTCCCTTTTCTCGGCCTGATCGCGAGCGGCGGTCACACCATCCTTTGCCTGGCCGAAGACTTTGGCAAATATCAACTGCTCGGCCAGACCCTGGACGACGCTGCTGGAGAAGCCCTGGACAAGGCCGCCAAAGCGCTCGGCCTGGGCTATCCGGGCGGGAAGGAAATAGACCGCGTTTCCCAACCCGGCAATCCCCGCGCGATCCCATTCCCGGTCGCGTTCACCAAGCACCGCGAGCTGGACTTGAGCTTCTCCGGCCTGAAGACCGCGCTGGTCCGCTACCTCAAAGAACACCCGGAGAGCAAGGATAATCTCCCGGACCTCGCAGCCAGTTATCAGGAGGCCGTGGTTACGGCCCTGACCCAAAAATCGGCCCAGGCCATTGACAAATTCAATATCCCGTCCGTGGTCATCAGCGGGGGCGTGGCCGCGAACGCCCGACTCCGCAAGGCCTTTGAAGACTTGGGGGCGAATAAAAGGGTTTCCGTCTTTGTCCCATCGCTTAGGCTCTGCACGGATAATGCCGCGATGATCGCCCTGGTGGGGGAGGAAAAATTGAAACGGGGAATCCGGGACCCGATCAACCTGGACGCACGGGCGGTGCTGGCCCTGGAAAACTGGAAATGAATGACACCGAAAAAATTCTCAGCCGGTTCGGGGTCCAGGGCAAAAGGAGCCGCGGTCAAAACTTCTTGATTGACGAAAACATCCTGGCGCAAATAGCCGGGCTAGCCTCCATCGGCCCGGAAGACTATCTCCTGGAAATAGGTCCCGGGACCGGAAGCCTGACCAAGTACCTGGTAAAATCCGCGCGAAAAGTTTTCGCCGTGGAAATAGAGCGTCAACTCGCGGAAATTCTCAGGAGGACCGTGCCCGCGGAAAATTTAGAAATTATTGAAGCGGACATTTTGCGATTTGATTTTAATAAACTTAAAATCCCCGATCAAAAGCTCAAGGTGGTTTCCAACCTCCCCTATAATATTTCCACCCAGGTGATCTTCCAATTATTGGAAACCCCCGGAATCTTCAGCGAACTGTTCCTCACCCTTCAAAAAGAAGTCGCGGAGCGGATCGTGGCTCATCCCAGGACCCGCGCATACGGAATCCTCTCGGTTATTTGCCAGGTCCATTCCGAGCCGGAAATTATTCTTCGGATCGGCCCGGAGGCCTTCCGTCCCCGTCCCAAGGTCCATTCCGCGCTGGTCAGATTCAAAGTCCTTGAGCGGAACAGGTTTCCGATTCTGGATTACGCTGTTTTCAAAAAGGTGGTCAAGGCCTGCTTTGGACAGCGGAGAAAGATGATCATCAATTCCCTGGCCGGGTCGGGGTTGAACCTGGAAAAAGAAAACATCGCGCAACTACTGGATCAGGCCGGGATCAGGAAAGAGTCCCGGGCGGAAGAGATTGAGCTTGAGCGGCTGGTGAAGCTGTCAAATATTTATTGCGAGGAAATGAAGACCAATGCCGGAACTGCCGGAAGTTGAAACCATCCGCTCGGAACTGGAATCGCGCCTGGCCGGGAAAAGGATCGCGCGGCTCTGGTGGAAAAAGAACTCAAGGGTCTTCCGCGACTTCCCGGAAAAGGACCGCCTGCTCGGCCTTCTGTCAGGCAGGAAAGTGATCGGTCTGGACCGGAGGGGAAAATATCTTTTGATTCAACTTTCGCGGGATTTGACCCTGGTGATCCATTTGGGAATGACCGGGAACCTATTGATCCGGGACCGAGCTAAAAAGCCGGACCGGCATACGCACCTGGAAATATTCTTTCCCAAATTCAAGCTCACTTTCCGCGACCCGCGCACCTTCGGACGGGTGGGGATGATCCAACCGGGGGTCAGTTGCAAGCTGAACGGATTATTCCGTCTCGGGCTTGAACCCCTGAGCAAGGAATTCAATGAAAAATGGATGGCAAGAAAAATCGCCGGCCGCAAAGCCATGATCAAAGCGGTGTTGATGGATCAAGCGGTTGCCGCTGGGGTCGGGAACATTTATTCCGATGAAGCCTGTTTCCGGGCCGGGATTTCCCCC
>CAIYYW010000325.1 GCA_903930515.1 uncultured delta proteobacterium
GATTTTAGTTTTCCGAATTCTGGAATCAAAGAGAGTCCCCTGATCGCGAAGATCCTCAAAGGGATCAAGCCCCTGGACCAGGAGATGATGGCGAAAGCCCGGGCGCATCAGGATAATCTGACCAAGCCGCGTGGAAGTTTGGGACGGCTGGAGGAGTTGGCGATAACAATTTGCGGCATCCGGGCGGAGCTTCATCCTGAAATAAAAAAGAAACGGGTGGTGGTGTTTGCCGGGGATCACGGCATTGTGGAAGAAGGCGTGAGCGCGTATCCCAAGGAGGTCACGGCGCAAATGGTTTTGAACTTTTTGAATCAAGGCGCCGGGATCAATGCCATCGCCGGAGTGGTGGGAGCGGAATTGTCAGTGGTGGACATCGGGGTTGATTATGATTTCCCGGAGTTGAAGGGGTTGATCCGGAAAAAGGTTGGCAAAGGCGCGAGAAATTTTAGCAAAGGCCCGGCAATGACCTTTGAGGAAACTGTCCGCGGATTGGAGATCGGGATTGAGCTGGCAGAGGCCGCGTCGGAGCAGGGCGTGGATTTGATCGCGGGAGGGGAGATGGGGATCGGGAACACCACTCCGGCTTCGGCGATTTTTTGCGCGCATCTGGGATTGGACCCGGCGCAGGTGGTCGGCCCGGGCGCCGGGCTATCCTCCCATCAACTCCACCACAAAGCCGAAGTGATTCGGGCCGGCTTGCAAGCGAATCGGGAATCTCTTTTTGATCCGCTCAAGATTCTATCCGCGCTGGGGGGATTTGAAATCGCGGGGATCGCGGGCTTGTATCTGGGCGCGGCCCGGAACCGGATGATCGCGCTGGTTGACGGTTTTATCGCCACGGCCGCGGCTTTGGCCGCGATTAAAATCCAGCCCGCCCTTTCCGGGCATCTGATCTTCAGCCATATCTCCGACGAGCCCGGGCATCAGTTGGTCCTGGAAAAAATGGGGGTCAAGCCCCTGCTCAATTTGGGGATGAGGTTGGGGGAAGGCACCGGCGCGGGTTTGGCAATGATGCTCTTGGAAAGCGCGCTCGCCTGTCACAACCGGATGGCCACTTTTAAAAGCGCCGGGGTTTCGGATAAGGGAAAATGATCCGGTCCCTCCTAGCCGCGTTCAGCTTCCTCACCGTCCTGCCGGGCCGGGCGGGTAAATTTTCCGAGGCCGGCCTCGCCGGCTCCCCGGCCTGGTTTCCGCTGGTCGGATACTTCATCGGTTTTATCTGCCTGGGGCTGGCGCAATTTCTGATCGGGAGAATTCCCCTGCCGATGATCTCCTTCCTGATCCTGCTCTTCCTGGTGATGATCACCGGGGGCTTGCACCTGGATGGATTGGCGGACTGGGCGGACAGCCTGGCCGGCGACAATCCGGAGCAGCGGCTCAAGATTATGAAAGACACCCATCACGGCAGCTTCGGCATCATCGCTTTAGCGATGGTTCTGCTGGGAAAATATCTCGCGATCAACCTGCTGCTTCAGCAACAAAACCTGATCTTGCTCGCGCTCGCGCCCGGGCTTTCCCGAATGGGCCTGACCTTGATTATGAGCACAACCGCTTACGCCCGGCCCGAGGGCGGGCTTGGAACTATTTTCGCGAGAGGCAAAAAGAAATGGCATTTGGCCGCGGCCGTACTCATCGCGCTCCTGCCTTTGATCATCTTGCGCAGCCTTCCCGGATTGATCTGCCTGGGCGTTATTTTGATCCTCAGCCTGCTTTTCCGCCGGGACGGGAAACGGAGACTGGGCGGGTTTACCGGAGATTTGCTGGGAGCATCCGCGGAGGTATGCGAACTCGCGGCGCTGTTCGGGGGTGTTCTGCTCGCCAGACTTTTATAAAAAAGCCGGGGCGCGATCAATCGCGCCCCGGCTTCTCTTATTTTTCGCAGGATTTTATTTCTTCAGCGCGGTCTTATAGAGCTTGAGGTATTCCTGGGCGCTGTTCTTCC
>CAIYYW010000326.1 GCA_903930515.1 uncultured delta proteobacterium
ATGAAATTATAAAAATAATAATAGAGGAAAATGATAAAATATGAATTTAATTTCTCTGCGCATCTGTGGTGAAAAAAAGGGATTTTAGATGGAAGAAAACGAAATAACGGGCAAGATTATCGGGGCCGCGATTGAGGTGCATCGGCACCTTGGACCGGGGTTGATGGAGTCGGTTTATGAGGAATGCTTATCCCAGGAGCTGAAACTGAATGGCCTTTCTTTTGAAAGGCAAAAGGTTCTTCCGGTGGAGTATAAGGGAGCCAAACTTGATTGCGGCTACCGGCTTGATTTGGTGGTTGAGCAGAAGGTAGTCGTAGAAATAAAGGCTGTAGAAAAACTGATGCCGGTTTACACTGCGCAGGTCTTGACCTATCTTAAACTTAGCGGCTTGAAATTAGGGTTATTGATAAATTTCAATGTTCCGGTTATAAGAGACGGAATTAAAAGGCTTATCTTATAGTCAAGAAAAAGGAATAAATTAAAAAGATGTTGAAAAAAAAGAAGAAAAATAATAAAAAAACTCTGTGTCCTCTGTGTCTCTGTGGTGAAAATCATATTATTAAAGGAGTTAAACAATGCCGGTAGTAGTTCTGATCGGATGCCAGTGGGGTGACGAGGGCAAGGGCAAGGTGGTGGATTTTTTCGCCCGCAAGGCCGAGGTGGTGGCGCGTTTCCAGGGCGGGAACAATGCCGGGCATACTTTGGTGGTTTCCGGCGAGCAGGTGATCCTCCACCTGGTCCCCTCCGGGATCCTTCATCCGGGCAAGCTCTGCATCATCGGAAACGGCGTAGTGATTGACCCGGAAGTGCTCTTGGAAGAAATTGAGGCGCTCCGGGCCAAAGGTCATCTCAATGACGATTCCCGCTTGAAAATCAGCGATCGCGCCCACCTGATCCTTCCGGTCCATAAAGCGGTTGATCTCGCGAGCGAGAATAAAAAAGGAGCTTCCAAGATCGGGACCACCGGAAGAGGCATCGGCCCCTCTTATTCGGACAAGGCCAGCCGGTCCGGACTCCGGTTCGGGCTCCTGAAAAATCCGGATCTGCTCAAGAACAACCTGAAAAAGGTTATTGAGGAAAAGAACCAATACCTGACCAAGGTGCTGAAAGCCGAGCCAATGGATCCTGAAAAGATCATCAAGAAATTTATAACCTTGTCCAAGAAACTCGCAGGCTATTCCGAAAATACCGGCCTGCTCCTGCACCAGCTGATCAAGGAAGGGAAAAAGGTTTTGTTTGAAGGGGCCCAGGGGACAATGCTGGATATGGACCACGGCACCTATCCCTTTGTCACCAGCTCCAATACCGTTTCCGCCGCAGCCGCGACCGGGTCCGGGATCGGCCCGAAACTGATTGACCGCATCATCGGGATTTCCAAGGCCTATACCACGAGAGTAGGCGGAGGCCCGTTCCCGACCGAGCTTAAGGACGAGTTGGGGGAAAAACTGCGCGAACGGGGAGGGGAATACGGGTCCACCACGGGAAGGCCAAGGCGTTGCGGCTGGATTGACCTGGTCCAATTGAAATACGCGGTCCGGCTCAACAGCCTGACCGATTTAGTGGTGACCAAGTTGGATGTGCTTTCCGGGATAGACCAGATCAAGGTCTGCGTCGGATACCAATACCAGGGAGAACTACTCAACGACTTCCCGGCCGAAATTGAAATCCTGGACGCCCTGGAACCGGTTTACAAAGAAGTCAAAGGATGGAAAGAGGATTTGAGCGGCGCCAAAGAATTCAACGAGCTCCCCTTTGCCGCCCGCGACTATTTAAAATTTATCCAGGACGAACTCGCCGTGCCCCTGCTCGCCGTGAGCGTGGGCAAGGACCGCGAGCAAATCATCCCGCTGGGAGAGCCGTTCCAATAAGGTTGATTGGACCTGCCCCCCATCCTCCGCGAACATAGGAATGAAAACATCGTCTTTGACCACTGCCACCTGACGCGGGAGGGAAAACAGGCGATGGCGGAGTTTCTCTCGGGGAACTCTGGCGAACGGCAAACCAGGTGAACGATGCGCGACCGGAATGCCGCGCCACACTGCCAAGCAGTCAAGGTTGCCGGTCCTGCTCATCCGCGATGCTGACCAAATCCCGGGGCTTGGGGATTTCCCGGATCCCGAATTCCGGGCCGAGGCCTTGCAAGATCAAATTGAGATCCGGTTCCAGGGCCGGCGCGATCAACATTTCAATAATGCCCCGGTCCGGGTCCAAAGTCCTCACCACCGCCACGCCGTCCTCGCCCTCCAAAATAAAAACCAGCTCGGCGATTTTTTCCGGAGCCAACTGAAAAAATCGGATCAGGTCTTTCATCAGAGCCAGCCGAAATCCTTAAGCGCCTTCTTGACCCATTCGGATTGCTGAGGAGTGACCCGATCATAGGGAAGACGGACCTGGTTGCTGATGGGAATACCCTTGAGCCGGAGCGCCTCTTTCAGGAGATGATGAGCCGGCTTGGGGTGATGGATGACCGCGGATGCGGAAGGCGCGTTGAAGCCGTCCATAAAGCCGTTTTTGGCCAGATCGTAATCAAGCTCCCGACCGGAGATGAGCGCCGCGCCTCCCCGGCGGATTTTTTCCTGGAGCGCAAAAGCCGCTTCCCATCTCTGGTTCTGGCATAACGAGAACAGCTCCGTCACCTCCTCCGGCGCGACCAGGTTGATCGGACAAAAACTTCCCTTCCCGTCCATCTTGCTCCCTTCAAACAGGAGCAGGCTGGTGCCGATAAAAACCTTGCACTCCTTTCCCGCGCAGAGCTGGGTGGTCTGAAGCATGAAGTCGCGATGGAACCGGGTCAGCTTCATTGAATCAACGCCCCGGATTGAAACCAGCTCCGCGATCTCTTCGGGTTTGAGCGAAAGGCCGGTGTTGTCGGGCACATAATATAAAGTGATCTCCAACCCCGCGTGCTCGGCCAAATATCGGTAATGGCGGAGCGCCTCGGGAAAATCCAGCCCGAAATATGCCGGGAGCGCCGCCAGCACCGAATCGCATCCGGCCCCTTTCGCCATCCGGCTGAACTCCAATGCCGGCTGGGTGCCGACCGCGATGCAGCCCGCGACCAATGCCGCTTTCCCTTTCACCGTCTCGCCGGCCTTTTTCACCACCATCGCCTTTTCCCGGTCCGTGAAATAAGGCCCTTCCCCGTTGCTCCCCAGCACCACCACGCCCGCGACTTTTTTGGAAAGCGCGTATTCCAGTTCCGCTTCCAACCCGTTCAAATCCAGCTCCCGGTTCTCGGTCAGCGGCGTCAAAATGATCGCGTAATTCCCGTCCGGCAATCTGCTCACTGTTTCTCTCCCTGCTCAATCCGTCTCAGATATTCCGACCGGCATTGGTCCGAACAAAAAAAAATGCTCACTCCCCGGCGCTCCAGGCTCAGGGATTTCTTCGGATCCACGAACATCCCGCAGACCGGGTCCTGGACCATTTCCGTGGCCGATTCCGCGGAGCGTTTCTTATACGCCGGCTTCTGCTCCGGCTTCCGGATCGGCTTGAACAAGCTGCGGACGAAAAAATAAGCCAGCGTGGCGATCAGGGCCAGCAAAAATACCTTGCTCACTTTGGCTCCCTCAGAGGATCTCGTCCAGCTTCTTGACCCGGCCATCATCCTTAAGACCTTCCAGAATCCCCCGGACCGTAATCCCTTGCTCCGGGTCTTTTATCTCTCCCGCGATTTCCGACAGAGGCATCAGCGCGAACCGTCTCTCCCGCATTCTCGGATGCGGGATTTGAAGCTCCGGCTTCTTCAAGACCATCTCATCCGCGAGCAGAATATCCAGATCAATGGTCCGGGGAAAATTCTTCTCCCCCAACCGCCGAGTCCTTCCCAGTTCCAGCTCAATCCCCAAAAGCGCCTCCAGCATCGCCTCCGGCTTAAGCCCGCTTTCAACCACCGCCGCCCCGTTCAAAAACCAGGGCTGATCCGGACCGCCGATCGGGGCGGTCAGATACAGATGAGAACGCGCCCCGACCTTCCCGATATTCTTTTGCTCAAGCAACTCAAGCGCCCGCCTCAAATATAATTTGGAATCCCCCAGGTTTGATCCCAGGCCCAAATAATATCTCATAAATCCAGTCCCTTCAGCCGATTGACCGCTTCCTCCATCAGTGACTCCTTCACCACCAGCGCAAACCGGATATATCCCTCCCCCTCCGGGCCATAACCCGACCCGGGAGCAACCACGATCCCGGCCTGGTCCAAAAGCGCCCCGGCCATCTGCTCCGAGCTGATCCCTTTCGGCGTCTTGACCCAGAAATAAAAAGTCGCCTTCGGCTTCAGATATTTCAGCCCGGCCTGGTCCAGGGCGTCCGCCAGGAGGTCCCGCCTCCGCTGATACCTTTGGCGCATCTCCCGGATCGCCTGGTCGCCCTGGTCCAAAGCCGCGATCCCCGCGGCCTGCACCGCCTGAAAAACCCCGGAGTCAATATTGCTCTTCACCTTGGCCAGGGTGTCTATCGCCTCCTTGGAGCCGACCGCGAACCCGAGCCGCCACCCGGTCATATTGAAAGTCTTGGACAGAGAATGAAACTCAATCGCGCATTCCTCCCCGCCCTTCACCTCCAGGATGCTCGGAGACAAATACCCGTCAAAACAAACCTCGCTGTATGCCGCGTCCTGAACCACCCAGAAATGAGACTTCTTCGCGTAATAAACCGCCTTTTCCAGAAAAGACAAATCGCAGACCGCGCCGGTCGGGTTGTTGGGGTAATTGAGGAACAGCATTTTAGCGCGCGAGAGAAAGCCCTTCGGGATCGCATCCAAATCCGGCAAAAAACCCAACTCCTCCTTGAGCGGAAAAATATAGGACTCGCCTCCCGCGAACAAGGTCCCGATCCGGTAAACCGGGTAGGCCGGGCTGGGAACCAAAGTCAGGTCGCCCGGGTTAAGATACCCGAGCGGAAAATGAGCGATCCCTTCCTTGCTCCCGATCAAGGCCACCACCTTTTCCGGTCCCACCTTGACCTTAAACCGCCTTTCCATAAACCGGCTTGCGGCCTCGCGGAAACTCATCATCCCCGCGCTGGTCGGATACTTATGGTTCTCCGGGGCTCGCAGGGCCTGGTCCATCGCTTTTAGGATAAAATCAGGCGTGGCAAAATCCGGGTCCCCGATCCCGAAATCAATCAGGTCTTTCCCTTGCTTCTTCGCCTCCGCCTTGATCTGCTCCAGCTTTACAAACGGATATACCGGCAAGCCCTTGATCTTGTCCGATGGGTCTATCCAAGGCATTGCATTAAACCTCCATCACCGCTTTTTTCCTTTATAACCCGTTTTTCCCCCATTCGCAACCCCGCCCGGACACATCTGATTAAAAGAAACGGGTCTAGGGGACAGGCGTGTCCTTGCGGCTGGCGATAAATTTGGCAGGCGGCTTTGGTCAATTTTCGCTTGACAAATTTTCAATTCAGGAAAAAATGTAAGGAATTATGACGGTTGCAAGAGATAGTATCGTTGAATTTTGCCGGGAATATTTACGGGTGAAGGACTTTGAGGACCATTGCGTGAACGGCTTGCAAGTGGAAGGCTCGGAAAGCATCGGAAAGATCGTCACCGGGGTGAGCCTGTCGGTTAAGCTGATTGAGGCTGCGGTCCGGAAGAACGCGCAAATGATTATGGTCCACCACGGCCTGTTTGAAGGCCAGGTCAAGAAGCCGCCCAGGCTCACCGGGTATTTGAAAAACCGGCTGAAACTTTTGCTCGCTTATGATTTGAACCTTTGCGGGTTCCATCTCCCGCTTGACGCCCATCCGGAGATTGGAAACAACATCAGCCTTTGCCGGCTGCTCGGGGTGGTCAGGAACCGCAAGCCGTATGACATCGGGTTTATGGGAGAGCTCAAAAAGGAGATGGCGTTCAAGGATTTTGTCAGCCTGGTCAACCGGAAATTGGGCGGGAAGGCTTACGCGCTCAATTCCGGGCTCCGAACGGTGAGAAAGATCGGGATCGTGTCCGGCGGAGCGTCATCCTGGTTTCCCGGCGCGGTGGAAGCGGGGGTTGAGGTTTTTTTGTGCGGCGAAATCCAGGAGCCGGTCATACGCATGGCCGAGGAATTGAAAGTCAACTTCATCAACGCCGGCCATTACAACACCGAAAAACTCGGCATCCGGAATCTGGGCAAACTGCTGGCGCGAAAATTCAAGGTGGAAGTGGAGTTTGTGGATATCCCTTGTGAAATCTGATAGGACGATAGCTCAAAACACGGCCTGAACATAACGCTGACGCGCGCTTTGTTTCAACTCCGCTCCCCTGCCTCAAAATCCATACGCCCTTGCCAGGAGCGAGAGCGGGTGCATAAATTTTATATTTTTTAGGCCCGATGCCAAATAGGATCGGCAGGATGGGCATTGGCTGATGACGATTTGCGCGCCCGTCGCAACGATGTCTTCCATCTTGCGTGATCTGATCTTGGCGGAGAGTTCCTGATAGTTCATAAAAAAGGTCCCGCCGGCGCCGCAGCATCGCTCCGGGAATTCCATCTCCACCAATTCCGCTCCCGGAATTTTAGCGAGCAGGGTCCGCGGGGCATCCTTGATGGCTGGTTTCCATCCCCGGTGACAGGGGATATGGTAGGTGAACTTTTCCGGGAAGGATGAAGGCTCTGCGACCAGGCCGATGCTGTTGAGATAATCCGTGGCCTCCCAGACCTTTTCCGCCAGGGCGATTGCTTTCAGGAGCAGGGGATCATTTTCCAAAAACAGTTTCAGGTTCTTGGTTTTCAAGGCCCTTCCGCACGAGCTGCAATCCGTTACGATCGCGTCAACCTCCAGGCCCGCGAGGAGTTCAATGTTTTTCCGCGCCATCTCTTGCGCGGTTTCCAGGTCGCCCTCGCCTAGGGCCGGGGTTCCACAGCAAACCATCCCCTCCGGGATCACCACCTCAATCCCGTTCCGGCTCAACACCCTGACTACATCCTCGGCCGTGTCCGGATGAAAAGTGTTGGCGCCGCAGCCCACATAATAAGCCGCGCGCGCGCGCCTTGGACCCTCGGCCGGGATCACCCCTTGCCGGATTTCTGAAAAAGGCTTCTCGGCCGGAGCAGGATAGTCGGTCGGGAACAGGCCGGCCCCCTGGGCCAATGCTCCGGCCCGGCTCAGGATGGTCCCGAACCCGCGCTGTTCCATAAATTTTCTCAAAAGTTTTTTCGTAAGCGGGTTTTGCCGTTTGCCCTGATAAATTTGAGCGCGGGCCGCAACCGCTATTTCGTCCCAGGGAATATTGGCCGGACAGGTCTGAACGCAATTGGTGCAGAGCAAACAGCGGTCAATGATCTCCCGGAACCGCTCTCCGGCCGGAAGGGATTTTTCCATCAGGCAGGCCCGGGTCAACTCTATCCGCGCGACCGCGCTATGGGTCTCCAGCAGGTCTTCCATAAAAACCGGGCAGGTGGACTGGCAGAACCTGCAATACGAGCATTTCTGAATCAGGTCCTGATATTTTTTCAAATCCCGCATTTAGCCTGCCGCCTAAGTCCAGATTTTTCCCGGGTTAAGTATCCCGCTGGGATCAAACGCCTGCTTCACCCGCTTCATCAATGCGACCTGGGCCTCCCCGATTTCCCATTTCAGGAACTGGGCCTTGTGCAAGCCGATTCCGTGCTCGCCGGAGATGGTCCCGCCCAGCTCCAGCCCGGCCTTGATCATCTGCTCCACCGCGATCCCGGCTTTCTTTTCAATCTCTTCGGAAAGCTGCGAGAGCAAAATCACCGGATGAATATTGCCGTCCCCGGCGTGCCCGCTCATCCCGATATTCAAGCCCAGGGTCCGGGAAATCTTTTCCACCGCCCGGAACATCTCCGGAATCTTGTCGCGCGGCACCGCGATGTCCTCGTTGATCATCCGCTTGAAAACCGACATCAGCACCGGGTTCAAATTCTGACGCGCCTTCCAATAACTCTCCGCCTCTTTTTCCTCAGCCACCACCTTGACTTCCCGGGCCTTCAGCTCCTGGCAAAGATTTTTCACCCGGAGAGCTTCTTCTTCCACCTGCGCCTCTGATCCGTCCAACTCAATCAGCAGGAACGCCTCTCCGGAGAGCGGAATCTTGTTGGGGATAAACATATTCATCAGGCCGATCGCTCCCTTGTGCAAGAATTCCAGCTTGGCCGGAATGGTTCCGGCCGCGATGATCTCCGTGACCAGATTGGCCGCTTGCTCCACAGTCTCGGCCACCACCAGCACGGTCTTGCGCGCAAGCGGGAGCGGGAGCAGGCGGAGATTGATTTTGGTGATCACTCCCAGGGTGCCTTCCGATCCGGTAAATAAATGGGTGAGATCATATCCGACCGACTGCTTCACGCATTTGCCGCCCGGATTGATCACTTCTCCGTCCGCAAGCGCGACTTCCAGGCCGAGCACATAGTTGCCGGTGGCGCCGTATTTGACCCCGCGCGGACCTCCGGCCCGGGTGGCCACATTCCCGCCCAGGGTGCATACTTCCAGGCTCTGCGGGTCGGGCGGATAAAATAATCCTTGCTTCTCCACCGCGTGATGGAAATGACCGAGCACCACCCCGCTCTCCACTTGCGCGGTCATATTCCCGCGGTTGATCTCAATAATTTTTCGCATCCGCTTCAGGTCAATCACGATCCCGCCTTTGACCGGGGTGCATCCCGCGGAAAGGCCCGAGCCGGCCCCCCGCGGCGTCACCGGGAGGGAATGATTGAACGCGTATTTCAGGGTTTGGGAAACTTGCTCGGTGGCTTCGGGAAGGACCACTGCGTCCGGGTCGTGGCTGGCAAAATAATGGGTGGCGTCGCTGGAGTATGCGCGGAGGTCCAGCGGATCGGTTTTGACTTTTTCCGGACCGATTAACGCGGCTAAATCCCTGCCCAGTCCTTTCATCTTAAATCTTCCCTGCCTCGCTCAGGCCCGCTTAAATTTTGTCTTATACATAGAATGAAGGAAAAATTTTACTCCATAATATATATTTGTCCCGGCTCGGTCGGAAATTCCCAAACCCCCGGGCTCGGGCCGGTGGCCGGGATCGCAATTCCGCCGGTTGAAACCTTGAAGCCCTTTGCCCCTCGCACCCGGCAGGGTCCTCCCAGGCCGGAGCGGATTTTGGCCCGCTGCAATTTCCCGTTTTGCCATTCCATCTCCACTTCAAATCCTCCCCGGGCCTTGAGCCCCTTCACCGAGCCATCGGGCCAGGCCGAAGGCAATGCGGGAAGAAGATGGAGTTCCTTTTGATGCGATTGCAAAAGCATCTCCACGATCCCGGCGGTGAAGGCGAAATTGCCGTCAATCTGAAAGGGCGGATGCGCGCAGAAGAGGTTGGGATACACGCCGGCCTTTCCCAGGTTGAACAAACGGCCGGACCAGGCCGGCTTGATGAAATTGTTGATCAGCTTATAGGCGTGATCGCCGTCCAATAGTCTCGCCCACATATTTATCTTCCAGCCCAGCGACCAGCCGGTGCCCCCGTCTCCGCGGATTTCCAGCGAGCGCTTTGCCGCCTGGAACAGCTCGGGGGTGGAATCTTTCCCGATCTGGTCTCCGGGATGAAGGCCATACAGAAAGGATAGATGCCGGTGGGTCGGCTCCGGGTCCTTGAAATCCAGAAACCATTCCTGGAGCGCGCCGGCCGAATTGATCTGGTAGGGAAAAAGTTTCTGCCGCGCCGAGATCAATCGGTCTCGGAATGCCCGGTCAATGCCGAGAATTTCCGAGGCTTCTATGCAGTTGCTGAACAGGTCCCGGCAAATGGCCATATCCATGGTGGAGGCCATGCTCACCTCGGCCTGCTTGCCTTCCGGGGTGAGAAAGTTGTGCTCGGGCGAGGTGGAGGGATTGGAGACCAGATGACCCTTGCCGTCGTCAATCAGCCAGTCCAGCAAAAATTCCGCGGCCCCCTTCATCACCGGATAGGCTTGCTCGGCGAGAAATTTTTTGTCGCCGGTAAAGGCGTAATGCTCCCATAAATGCCGGCTGAGCCAGCCCCCGGCCATCGGCCACATCGCCCAGACCGGAGAGCCCTTGCCGTAATCCCCGACCGGCGCGGACTGTCTCCAGAGGTCGCTGTTATGATGGGCGACCCATCCGGCCGCTCCGTAATTTATTGCCGCGGTTTTAGCTCCGTTGACCGAGAGCTCCTGGATAAATTTCAGGAACGGCAGATGACATTCGGAGAGGTTCGCGGTCTCGGCCGGCCAGTAGTTCATCTCCGCGTTGATGTTGAGGGTGTAATTGCTGCTCCAGGGCGGCCGGATCAGATCGTTCCAGATCCCCTGCAAATTGGCCGGCTGACCGCCAGGCCGGGAGCTTTCAATGAGCAGATAGCGGCCGTATTGGAATTGCAAAACCACCAGGCCGGGATCAGCGGCCCCGATTTTTTCCACGCGCTGATCCGTGGGCAGGTTTTTTGATCCGGCCGGAGATTCCCCCAGGTCCAGTTCAACCCGCTTGAACAAGCCCTGGTAGTCGGCCAGGTGATCCGCTTTAAGTTGCGGATACTTTTCCCTGCCCGCGGAATCCAGATCTGCGGCCGCGATCGGTCCGGGGTCTTTGCCGGCCAGGCCGGGCGACTTGTCAAAGCCGTTGAAGCTGGTGGCGGCGCTGATCAAAACCAGCGCCGAGTCCGCATTTTTGATCCGAAGACCGGAAGGTTCCGCGAAAATTTTGCCGCCCTGGGCGATCACCCTGACCCGGCATTGAAAATTCATCCCTTCCCCGGAATCGTCCTTGGCGTAAACCACCGGGTTCCTGGCGGTATGATAAATGGGATCGGCGTGGAGCGGGGCTTTGCCGGAAAGGATGAGGGTATCTCCCTGAGCAGAGACCTTGAACCGGAGCGGGCTGTCCAGGGTGGCGATGAAACTGACTTTCCCCGGACGGCTCGCGCTGATCCGGACCGCAATCACCTGGTCCGGAAAAGAAGAAAAAATTTCGCGCGTGTATTCCACCCCGGCGATTTGAAAGCGGGTGAGGGCAATGGCCCGGTTGAGATCCAATTCGCGGTAATAGTCGCCCGCAAGATCTCCGTGCGCGAATTCCAGGTATAAATCAGCCATCGGCAGATAGGACTGGGTAAAAGGTCCCTGCATTTGCCTGCTGACCCGGTCCGCCTCTTTATATTTGCCCTCAAATACCAGCTTCCTCACTTCCGGCAAATATTCCTTGGCGCCCGGATTATTCCAATCCCGCGGCGCGCCCGCCCATAAGCTGTCCTCATTCAACTGCAGTCGCTCCTTGCCCACCCCTCCGAAAACCATCGCCCCCAGCCTTCCGTTCCCGATCGGCAAAGCTTCCACCCAGCGCCGCGCCGGATGATCGTACCAGAGCCTCAATTCCTGGTCCGCCCTGGTGGCCGGGGCCATCATCCCAAACGCGAACATCATAATCCAGAATTTGTTTCTCATTTCCGATTCCTCCCGGCCGATTCCCACTTGACCAAGTCCTTGGAGCGGGAGATCCCGAGCTTGAAATAAGCATCGCCCTCGTGGCCGAAGCCTTGATTTCGGCCGGAGAAGAGGAGGTAGAAGTATCCGTCTTGATCGCGCCGGTCGGACAGGAACGCGCAATTGGCCTTTTCAATGGTGTTGAATTTTTGCTGCGGAATCTTCAGACGCTGGAACTTTCCGAGGTTCAGCCAATCGTCATCGGCGTTGCCGTCATCCCGGATGGCGCGGAGCATTGGCAGGTGGCTGCGTTCGGTGGCCAGGAGGAACCATTTGCCGTCAATGTTTATGAACTCCCCGTTTTCAAACCAGCCGCCCGGGACCGTGCCCAGCCGTTTCCATCCCTCTGGCCCCAGGCCCTCTCCAACCGCCATCATCGGGGTCTGAAACTCCTTCCAGACCAGATAGTATTTGTTATTATGGAAAATGATCGCGGCGTCAATTGAACGCTTGCCCGCGGTGAGGTTGGACGCGAGGGGCAAATCCTTTTCCCAGTTTTCCAGGTCTTTGCTCCTGGCAAAAAAAAGCTGGTTCGGATGATTATCGTCCTCGCCCCAGGAATTGTAAGTCAGGTAGTAGGTATCTCCGATCTGAGAGATATTCGGCGAGCACATCCCGTCCCAGTTCCCCTCTTCGCCGTTCCAGAGCAAGAGCGGCTCGGAAAAATTTTTGAAATCGGGGGTCTTAACGCCGGAGATATGACAGCGCATTCCGCCCCGGTCAGAATAAAACGCGGAGAAATAAATATAAAAAGTCCCGTCCTTTTCCGCGACGCAGGAGTCCTTGATGGACCAGTCCCGAAAAGCATAGATCGGGTTCCGGAGATTTTCATAATCAATGCCCTTCGCGCCGGAGGGCGTGAGCAGAGCGAAAACCAACAGAACCAACGCGCCGCCTGGCAATAATTTATTTCGGCTCATCATTCCTCCTTTGCTTCACTCATCCTTTTACCGCAAAGGCAGGGGCGATGCAAAACAATGACAGCGCGCCGGGAATCGGCATTGGCGCTCCCGGGCCAGATAAAAAACCCGAGCCTGGTCAACGATGGTCTTGGGCAATGGCGTTTTGGTAGGAAAAAAACGCGGGCTTGCGCGTGCCGTCCAGCCGGACCAATCCCCAATGATTTTCCACCTGCTGCAAACTGCCCGCGGGGATCGCCAGGTCGGTGTCGTCCAGTTTAAAATAGATATAAGCCCGGGCGCCTTGCTTGGTGGCCCCGGCGACCGAGCTGGAAATATACCGCGCCTGCAAATTTTCGTTCCATCCCAATTCCGCGGGTCCGGAGGGATCTCCGGTTTCCAGGATAAAAACCGGTTTCCCCTTTGAGCGGCTGACCGCAAGCTTGACCCCGGCGGTGAGGATCCGATCCATCAGGGGCCTTGGGAAAAGGTAATTGGGATACGATCCCAGCCCGAGCGCGTCCATCAAAGGCGACCATCGGTCAAGGTCTTTGATCCAGTCGGGATCGTGGATATTGACATTCATCGTTGATAACGCGGCTGGATTCCCGGCTTTGATTCCCAGATACAAAACCCGCAACAACTCGGTCAGGAATTTCTGATCCACCCATGATTTTCCGCAGCGCCAACCGGCAACGGTGGTGTGAATGTATGTCCAGTTGAGTTCATTCTCGGTGTTCCACCATTCAACCTTGGCCGGCTCCTTGGAATACCGCCGGGCCAGGCCCGCGGAAAATAAATAGAGATGCGCCAGATACTGCTCTTTCCCGATTCCGCGGTAGGAGCGGGTTTCTCCGGCAACCCTGGTCTGGCAGGAAAAACCGGGGGCTTCCGGAGAAATTTCAGGCTGCGGGTTAAAGCCTGATAAAAAAGGAGTGGCCGTGCCGTCTCCGATCAGGGGCAGCGGAGCAATCCCCGCGGCATTAAGCTCCCGGATCAACCGGTCCGGAATTGACCAGTCAATCCATCCCTGGAACCGGCTTCCGGGTTTTTCCGGAAAGGCATATTCTTCAATCAATTCCGGATGCGCGATTATGAAATCCAGGGTCAGATCCGTTGCTCCTTTTTCAGCAGGCTTTCCGAATTTTACGGAGCCGCCCTCAAGGCCGGCCAGGCGGGGCTCAACCCAATTCCAGTCCAGCCAGAACTTGGCGCATCCCGCTCCCAACTCCTTCAGGTCTTGAATCTGGGATTTGAGCGAACGACCGTTTACCTCCGGGGTGAAAACCACGCCGAAGAGGATTTTATTTTGGAGCGGGTCGGCCTTAATTGATTTTTCCTCGGCCGCGCAGGTCAGGAGCAGGCAGGCTAGCGGAAAAAACCAAGGCCTGATCCTTAGATGAGTTTGCCTGGGCATTGCGGAAGTATCTTACTGCAAAGGTGGAGGGGGTCAAGAGTATGGAGAGACCCGGGCCAATTACCCGAAATGCTTTTTGGCAAAGGCATACCCGGATCCGTTTTTAAGATATTTCTCAAACGCTCTCGCTTTTCGCTCATCTTCAAACCAGATGGCGACCACAATTTTCCAAGGTTGATATTTTGCGGTATAAGGGGCTTTTCCGGAATTGTGCTCGGCCAGTCGTTGCTTGAGATTTCGGGTTATCCCGACCTATCGTTTTTCCGGATCAGAAAGACTCTTTAATAAATAAACATACACAGGTCTGTCCGCCCTGCTTCGCCCCCAATTCGTTCTTTTACAACAATGTTCTCTTCCGACTAAAGTCGGGAGCGACCCATCCAATCCGTGTGATCGGACTTGTCCGCCGTAGCCTCTGCTTGCTCGGACAATCTGTCGGCGAAGGCGGATTTCAACTTTGAAGCTTACAGAAACAATTACACGCGAGAACCTGGCATTTGCCAGCCATTAGATTCAGCAACGCCCATCATCAATCATCAGAGTGATCTTGAGCGCGGGTTGGCAAGGGTCGCAGGGACAGGGCGAAGCCATGCGTCGCCCTGTCCCTTTGCGACTTTGCGGTGAAAAGATTGGGGTTTGCGTGGTTTAAATTCATCGCGAGCTGGAGGAGCGGACGCAGACTGCGGAATGCGCGACAAGAATGTCGCGCCCACTGATCTGCAAGCAAGCACGATTACCCGAGACTCAACCTCGTTTCTACTTCATTGCTCCAGCGCCTGCGCAAAAAAAATATTTGCCCTTGAAACAACAAAAGTGGATTTGACGGGAGGGGTGTATTCAGAGCTAGCGCAGCCCCTGCTTCGCTCTGACTCGCTACGCAGGGCAGGCAAGAGTTTCCGGCGGCACAATTGCCAAACCCTTGCCAATTTTGTATAATCCGGCTCTGGATTTATGCTTAATCAAAGGAAAATAAAATGCTGTTATTAGCCCAGAGCGTGATCTTTCTAGCCGGCTTAACCGGAATCCTGTTTCTGATCCGGAAACAGTCATCGGTTTTTTTGGTGTCCCGGATCCTGTCCGTCGCCGCCATGCTCAGCCAGGCGGCCTGGCTGATCTATGCCGGGTTCTCCTTTCCTTACTCCGTGCTCCTGGACCCCTGGGGGGTGATGGCCGTGTTCATCATCGCCGTGATTGCGATGTCCTTCTGGGCCGGGAAAAAATATCAGACGCCCCAGGTCCTGATCGGAGCCTTGGTCCTGCTCTCCCTCGCCATCATCCTCGGACGGGTCTTCTTCCCGGCTCCGGGCAATCTCCCGATCAAGATCACGATGAAACTCGCGCTCCATATCCTGTTCACCTCCGCCGGGTTCGCCATCCTCGCGGTCGGATGCGTGGTCGGCATTTTGATCCTGCTCCGCACCCGGATTCTCAAATCAATGGACTGGGCCTTCAAGCCCGAAATCCCATGGCCCTCGCTAACCGCTCTGGACAACCTCTTCTTCAAAACCCTCGGCCTCGGAATCCTCCTGCTCTCAGTCGGGATCGGCCTCGGAGCCTGGCTGCTCCCGGGAATGAACCTGAAAGGAACCTGGTATGAAGACCCCAAGGTGCTCCTGAGTTCGCTCGGTTGGGGACTTTACGGATGGGTATGGGTCTCGCGAAGACGCCAGGGTTTTTATTCCTGGACCATCGTCGCCATCGCCACCCTCGGATATATCTTCATCCTGCTCGGATTCTTCCTCTCCAACTTCATCGCCACCGGGTTCCATCGTTTCTAAGGAGCAAGCTTGAACCAAGAACATCCAAACCACCTGGCTCCCAAAACCACAGCCTCCGAGTGCATCCCGCTGGTGGACTCGCTTCATCTGGCCGGAGTCAACCACCGCACCGCTTCCCTGGAAATACGGGAGAAGCTGGCGGTTCCGAAAGGAAAGATCAATGCAGTCCTGAATACTTTAAGCAAAAACCTCGGACTCTCCGAGCTGGTCATCATCTCCACCTGCAACCGGACCGAATTCTATTGGGCCTCCGACAAAAAAATCAGCCCCCTGGAATTCCTCCGCGCACTCCCGCTCCTCAATCCCGACAACCCCGAGCCGCTCCAGCCCCTGATCTACGCCTATTCCGGAAAAGAAGCCGTCAGTCATCTCTTTGAAGTGACCTCCGGACTGGACTCGCTCGTGCTCGGAGAAACCCAGGTCTTCGGTCAGGTCAGGAGCGCCTACGAATGTTCGCGCGAAATCGGAATCACCGGCATCGCCCTAAACTTCCTTTTCCAGAAAGCCTTTGAGACCACCAAAAAGGTGCATAATCAGACTGCACTCCTTTCCCAGAAGGCCTCCATCCCCTCGGTGGCCTTGGAATTCGCCCGGGCCATTTTCGAGGACCTCTCCGACGCCTTTGTACTCGTGATCGGCACCGGAGAGATCGCGGAAGTCACGGTGGAAGTCTTGAGGAAACGCGGTGTGCGCAAGATGGGCTTCATCAGCCGGACCGCGGACCGCGCTAAAATCTGGAAGGAGAAGTATCCCAACTCCGAAGTGGCCATCCTGGAAAACCTCTCCAGCCTGCTCTGGAAAGCCGACATCGTGATCACCTGCACCGAAACCGACCGGCCCATCCTGGGCGCCAAAGAAGTCAGCCAGGCCCTGGACACCAGGCAGAAACGCAACCGCCCCTTCCTGATCCTCGACCTGGGCATCCCCAGAAATGTCAGCCCCGACCTGAAAAAGCTCGGCCAGGTTTATCTCAAGGATATTGACGACCTCCAGGAAATCATCAACAAGAACCAGGCACAACTGGAATTGGAAGTGATCAAAGCCCGCCGGATTATAGAGACCGGCGTCCAGGACTATCTTCAGTTCTGCAAATCAGCCACCGTGGCCTCAACCATCAAGGAATTCCGTGCCTTGGCCGAAGAGATCGCCCAAAAGGAACTCAATCGCAGCCTGCGCAAGCTCGGAGAACTATCCCCCGAACAAAAGCAGGAGCTGGAAATCCTGGTCCACCGCATCCTCGGAAAAGTCCTCCATAATCCCTCCCAGCGACTCCGGCTCGTCGCAAGAGACAACCAGGCACAGCAGGCCATCCAATGGGCCAGAATCCTCTTCGGTCTCGATTCGGTGGATCATTCAACCGATCCCGCCGCCTCTCCCGACTCCGCCAGCCCCCATAATAAAAAACCCGAATAACACTTCTTGCTTGCCCTGCGTAGCGAGTCAGAGCGAAGCATGGGGGTGGGCGGGACACTCTTGCCTGCGTGCTGCTTCCAATGTGCGAGCGAATTCAGTCGCGACAAGGGCGCAGCCCTTGACCACTCTGTGCGGGCGACTTTAGTCGCCATTTGCTTCTTGAATGTG
>CAIYYW010000327.1 GCA_903930515.1 uncultured delta proteobacterium
ATGACAGGCGCTACCTGCTTTACAACCCGGTGGTGAAGATGAAGGTAACCAGCCAGGGAGAGGATGTTATCACCCTGCTCTGGGATGTGATCGCGGCCAAGGGTTTTGAAAAAAACACCTACTTCGAGATGGCCGCCCGCGACATCCGCTGCCTGCCGCGGCTGGAGGGGACCGTCCATGTCAACATCGCCCTCATCGTCAAGTTCATGGCCAACTATTTTTTCAACCCGGGCAAGTTCCCGGAAATCGGCAAGATCATGCACACCAATTGCGACGAGTTCCTGTTCAACCAGGGGCCGTCCCGCGGCTTGGGCAAGGTCCAGTTCCACGACTACAATCCGATCTACGGGGAATCCAATATTCCCAATGTCAATATCTTCAAGGAGCAGATCGAGGTCTTCAAACAGTTCCTGGCGGCGGCGACTCCCGATGACGAACAGAAGAAGGACATTGATTTCCTCATGAGCATGGGCGAGATTTTCACCCTGGTCGTCTATGGACAGCTCATTCTGGAGGAGGCCAGGCTGCAGGAGCTTCCGGCCGACCTGATTGATCAGATCTTCGACTTCATGGTCCGGGACTTTTCCAAGTTTGCGGTCCAACTCTACGGCAAACAGTCGTCCAAACCAAAGCAGATGGAGTTCTTCCTCAAGATGATCCGGAAACCGGCCGGGGATCAGCGGCGCTATGACAATATCTGGACCAACCATGTGTACGCGCTCAAGGACGCTTACATAATGAACGAATGATCGGGCCCCCTCAGGATCTGTCTCGGAGATGAGGGAGAGCGACCAGGGGATGGATTTTGAATGTCCTTTCGGGAAGCGGGCTTGAGCCGTCATTGATCGGGGAGGAGAGCGATGGGCATAGTTGATCGGATCAAGGATGAGAGGGGTCAGGAAGCGGATCCAGGGGGACATTGATATTTTCCCGCGGCGCGCTGCCCGCGGACGCCGCTCCACCTTGATGACGCCCTGCTGGTTTCAAGGTTTCCTCTGAATTATCTATCCGGAAAACCCAATGATATTTCCTGATTATTGACTGGGCGATTCATCGTAATAAAATTACATAGCGCATTCGCGGAAAAACCAAATTGAAAGGCACTAAAATGTTGAACCGGAGAGGATTTATCAGCACATTCGGAGTAGCCGGTGCCTCGCTCATGGTCGCGCCGGGCAAGATAGCCGCAATCGGCGGGGAAGGAACCCTGGTCAGGCCGGGCGCGGAGGCGCTGGCTTGGGCGGATTGCGAGATCGGGGTTCTGATCCACTATGACATCCATGTGTTTGAGCCACAATACGAATGGCGCCGGCAATGGGGCTATCACCCGGACCCCAAGATCTTTAATCCCACCCGGTTGGACACCGACCAGTGGATCGAAGCGGTCAAGGATGCCGGCGCCCAATACGCGATCCTAGTGGCCAAGCATTGCGCCGGGTTCAGCCTCTGGCCCACGGCCGCCCATGATTACAGCGTCAGGAGCACTCCCTGGCGAAACGGCAAAGGCGACATCGTGGCCGACTTCGTCGCCTCGTGCCGCAAGTATGGCGTCAAGCCCGGGTTCTATTACTCATCTGCGGCCAACGCCTATTTTCTGGTGGACAATCCCGGGCTGGTGTCCACCCACGACCCCGTGGCCCAGAAGCATTACAACCAGGTCGTGGTTCAGCAGCTAACCGAGCTCTGGTCCAACTACGGCGAACTGTTTGAAATCTGGTTTGATGGCGGGGTATTGCCTCCAGAGCAGGGCGGGCCGGACCTGATCCCGCTCTTGCACCTCCAACCGAAAGCCATTTATTTTCAGGGGCCGGCCAAGGCCAGAAACCTCATCCGCTGGTCCGGCAACGAACGCGGCATTGCGCCCGATCCCAACTGGAGCACCGCCAATGCCACCACCAACGCCGCCGGCAACATTGAGATCAAAAACCTCCACGGCGACCCGGCAGGCCAAATCTGGTGCCCGGCCGAAGCCGATGTCCCCATCCGCAAATGGGCCTCTTTCTGCCAAGGATGGTTTTGGAAAAAGGGGCAGGATTCGCGCATCAAGAGCGTTGACCAACTGAAGGAAAAATATCTTATGAGCGTGGGCCGGAACGCCAACCTGCTGCTGGGCATGGTGGTTGATGATCGCGGTTTAGTCCCGGATGCGGACCGCAGAATAATGAAAGCCTTTGGAGAGGAAATCAGCCGTGGTTTTGCCGATCCGATCGCCGAGACCTCCGGGCGGGGCGTTTCTCTGGAGATTGATCTCGGGAAAAAAAGTGAGCCGAGTTATTTCGCGATCATGGAGGATATTTCCCAGGGCCAGAGAATAAGGAAATATTCGGTGGATGGCTATAACGGCCTTTTCTGGGAGCCGCTGGCCCGGGGCAGTTCGGTGGGCCATAAACGGATACATAATGTGATGAATATGCGGATGTCCAGGGTTCGCCTCCACATTGAAGAAGCGGCCGGTGAACCTGTCATCAAGCACTTTGGAGTTTATTGACTTTGACGCGTTCAGAACCGAGGCGCCCGTAGATAGATGGCGCGGTCCATGCCTTTTCCGCCCTAGCCGAGCGCGGGCATTTTTTAAAGCAGAAAAAACGATCGGACCGATGATGGTCTTTCTCACATTTCCGGGTCTCTTTACAAATTATGTACAGAGCGATAAATTATTCACAGGGGCGCTACAGGGGTTTTTTAAAGGGGCTTGTAAGTGTTTGGGAGGGCGGCTTGCCGCATAATTACGGTTGACATCTTGATGGAACTTTGCTAAACTGGCCGCAAAAACGGGGGTGGGAAAGAATATGAAAAACAGGTTGGGATTGGTCGCGGTCCTGGTCGCGGCGGTAATGTTCGCGCATCCCGCAAGCAGCCAGAATGTGCTCAAGAAAATGCAGGCCAGGAAAGAATTGGTCAAGACCATGCCGGAAACAGCATTGATCTCCGCTTCCAGCGCCAAGGGCTCTCCCGCATTCCATCAACATCTTGTGAGGGCCGGGGCAGCCACGACTTACCTGCTCCGGTTGTCCAACGCCGAGGCGCAGGAGGTCACCATTGACCTGGCCCTCTCGGGATTGTCCGCGGGCTGGGGCGCCAAACTGGAGAAGACCAGTCTCAAGCTCGGCGCGGGCCAGACCGCATATGTCAGGCTTGATCTGTCAGCCCCGGCCAAGTCCGCGGCCGGGAGCAGCGGCACAATAACGGTCAAAGCCATGACTTCTTCCGGCAATTCCGGAGAGGTGGTCCTGCAGGCCGAGGTCACGGACAAGCACAAAATATACTATGTATCTATAGATTCTTTCGGCCCGGAATACCTGGCGCTGAACTCCAAGGGCAATGGCCTCGGCAGGGAAGGCGACTGGCTGACGCCCAATGTCCACAAGCTGATTGACGAAGGGGCTTTTTTCCCGGGACATCGCGCCCACCTGGTCGCGGCCACGGACATGAACCACGCGGCCTACTTGAGCGGCGCGTATCCCGGCCGGCTCGGGATCTACAGCGTGAACATTTTCCTTTTCGGGTTTGACGAAAAAGGCACCCCGGTGCTCAAGGCCACCCCCGTGGACCTGATGTATTACGGCAAGGACGGCAAGTCGGTGACGAATATCTTCAATGTGGTCAAGGACCCCGCGTTCGGCGGCAACCCTCACGCGTTCACCGCGTATGTCTCGGGCAAGAACTGGGTGCCCCAGCATTACCTGAACCCGGTTTTCGGTCTGGACCGGATCGCCACCGTGAGCAACTTCCCGGAGTATGTCGCGCCGGCCGCGGACGCCGGAACGGTCGGCGGCCAGGTCAAGCAGACGCTTTCCATCCAGCTCCACAAGTTCCGCGACAACCAGGCCTTCCTGTGGGAAGACCCCTATGCCATGGACCAGGCCATCGAAGTGATCAACAACGAAGACCCGGATGTGTGCTACATCCTGCTGGGCGCGACCGACGCAGCCGGTCATCTCTACGGCGCGGCCTGGGACTTGGACGAGTGGAACACCAAGGGCACGCCCGACGACCTCTCCGATGATGTTTCCAGGGTGAACCGCAGGGGCAACCGGCTCGGCCAGGTCAACACGGTCAGGACCGCGGACAAGCAGCTTGGCAGGTTCATAGCTTTCCTCAAAGAACGCGGGACCTACGACGACTCTTACATCGTGCTGGAGTCCGACCACAACATGGAGACGAATTTCTTCGCGGGCGCCAAACTGGAAGAGATCATGGGCAAGGCCGGGTACTCGCAGAAAAAAGACTATTTTGTTTTCACAGTCAGCCAGATCGGAGCGCTCTTCGCGCGGCCCGGCAACCACGCCCCGCAGATGATCCCGGACCTGGAAAAGGCGCTCGAGAGCTACCGCATGAAGAACCCGCTGACCGGCGTGATGGAATGTCCGCTGGTGGCGTTTGACCGCGAGGAAATGAAGACCGGGATCGATAAGGCCACGGGCGAAAGGTTCTCCCCGCCCGGAGAGCTTTACAGCGAGTTCTATATTGAGAACCCCAAGACCGGTGGGCTGTCGTGGCCGGACATCATGCTCTTTGCCAAAAAGAATTACCAGTTCCCGCTTTACGGAGTGGGGCTTGCCTCCGTGGGCCTGGGCAAGCTCAATATCCCCCTGCCCAAGATCAACATCTTCGTGGGTGGGCACGGAGGCCAGAGCACCCAGAACGCGCTCCTATCCATTCGCGGACCCGGAATTCCCGGCCACCAGTCGCTCGATTATCCGTCCTATTCCTCCGATGTCGCGCCGACGCTGTATACGCTTGAGGGTTACAAGGCCCCGGACAGCGTGCAGGGTAGGGTGCTGCCGGTGCACTAGCCCGGCATTAAGGAGTTCGTTGCCAATTTGGAAGTGCATCTGGCTGATGCCGGAAGCCCCTAAAGGCGGGAAGAAAATCAACGAAAATGGGGGAATAAGCATTGAGTGCCCCGATTACGATTACCCCTATGAGTGAAGTAATTAACGGCAGAATATCTAAGGAGGGGAGACGATAAATGACCGAACAGATTAAAGTTACACGAGCCGGCGCGGTGGAGACGATCGCCTTTTACAATCCGCCCAAGAATTTCATCACCCATCGGATGCTCCAGGAGCTGTATGCCGAACTCCTCCGGGTGCGGCAGGACCCGGAGGTGCGGGCGCTGATACTGACCGGCGGCCTGCCCGACTCTTTCCTCACCCATTACGAGGTGGCGGAACTCATTGAATACGCCCGTCTCGCTCCCAAGCCCCCGGCGCGCTGGAACGACCTGGCGGCGCGGCTCATTTCCCGGTTGATTGCCCTGGCGCACCGGCATCCGGTCCTGGACCGCATTCTGATCGGGGGCTTTGCGCGCCGCAGCCCGGGCGAGCAGGGCATCTATTATTGGGCCCGGTGCCTGGACCTTCTCGACACCCTGCCCAAGCCGACCATCGCGGCCATTAACGGCCTCTCCCTCGGCGGCGGGTGCGAAGTCGCCCTCTGCTGCGATTTCCGCTTTATGGCCCGGGGACCGCATTACCGGATCGGGCTGCCCGAAATCCTGGTCGGGATCATCCCCGGCGGCACCGGGACCCCCTTGCGCCTGCCCCGGGTGGTGGGCGAGGCCAAGGCCCTTGAGATACTGCTGACCGGAAAGCTCTACACCCCGGAAGAGGCCCAGGCCATGGGTTTGATCAATGAAGCAATGGAGCCGGACCAATTCATGCCCCGGGTCATGGAGCTGGCGCAAACGCTCGCCCGGCGCGCCCCGCTGGCAATGGCCGCGGCCAAGCGGGACATCCGGGAGGGCAGTCGGCTGTCTTATCCCCAGGGCCGGGCCGTGGACCTGGCCGCGGTCGGTGTCACCATGGCCTCAGCGGACGCCGTTACCGGAATGAGCCAATATGTGAATGACCTGGTCGCCAAATACGACGCTCTCGATCTACCCCGCATGCTCCGGGACGCCGAAGAGCTCGCGGCCGGCCGCCTGGTACAGTATCAGGGCAAATAATGAAGCATTTAGCCGACAAAGTGGCTGCGATTACCGGCGCCGGCTCGGGCCTCGGCCGGAGCCTGGCCCTGGTCCTGGCGGACGAGGGATGTCATCTGGCCCTTGCGGACATAAACCTCCAGGGACTCCAGGAAACCGCGAGACTTCTGGAGGGTAAACCGATCAAGACCAGTTCGCAACAGTTGGATGTGGCCGATCGGGAACAAGTCTATGCCTGGGCGGACGCAACGGTCCGGGAGCACGGCGCGGTGGATCTGATTATCAATAATGCCGGCGTGGCGGTGTTTGAAAAGCTGGAAAAACTGAGTTATGAAGATTTTGAGTGGGTTTTCAATGTCAATTTCTGGGGCGTGGTTTATGGGACAAGGGCCTTTCTACCTTATTTGAAGCAGCGGCCGGAAGGCCACATTGTCAACATTTCCAGCATCAATGGGATGGTCCCATTCCCTGATAATGGCCCGTATAATGTGGCCAAGTTCGCGTTGCGAGGGTTTAATCTGACCCTGGTCCAGGAAATGAGGGGCACGCCCGTCCATGTGACCTCTGTGCATCCCGGCGGCATCCAAACCAACATCGTCCGCAACGCCCGCTTCCGAAAGCCGGCGGACCGGGAAATCAATCAGAACGATCTGGTGGAAGTCTTCGCCTCTATCGCAAAAACCACCCCCGACCAGGCCGCTCGAAAAATAGTCAAGGGCATCAAAAAAAACCGGGAGAGACTTCTGGTCGGTCTGGACGCGAAGTTCATTGATGCCATGTCCCGGCTTGCCCCTTTAACCACCCTCAAGATTACCGCGATCATCCACGAGTTCCTGTTGGCCCGAAAAGCCGGCCAGAAAAAAGGATAAGTTCCGAAACCACTAAGGCCTCCCCCTCCTGCATCCCTGAAGACTATTTCGCCTCCACATTGAAGAAGCGGCCGGTGAACCGGTCATCAAACACTTGGGAGGTTATTGACTTTTGTTTCCTGCGCCGTCATTCGTCTTTGCTTCTCGGCGAGTTTGGGGCTACGGCGGACAAACCGTTGACCGTGCACCATATTTCTAGGCCGGTTTAACTTTCGCGATGAAATCATCCGCGATCTTCCGGGCCACAACCATTATGGACATGGCGCAGTTGACCCCGACCGTGGTCGGGAAGGATGATCCGTCTCCCACCCAGAGGCCTTTGAGGTCATGACATTCTCCGGTGTCGTCGGCAAAGGATGAGGTCCGGTCCGCACCCATAATCGCGCCGCCGAAATGATGACCGGAATATAAATTAGCCTGCTTGACCATAAACCCCTTGCGCTTGCCGTTTTGGAACCGGTATTTGAAAATTTCGTCCAACTGGTTGGGCGACTTGAGGGTCAGCCCGGGCAGGGCGGTGCGGATTTCCCGGGCGCCGGCGCGGAAAAAGACCCGGCCGATCACCCAGGTGGCAAAGGTCATTGCTTCATTGTCGCGCTCGGAAATGTCAATCTTAATATCGTCCTCTGTGATCCGGCCGTAGGCATCGCTCTTGATAATCGCCTCAATCCCGGACCAATGGTTCAAGTCCTTCATCACCGCCAGAAGCTCCTTGCCCGCGCCGGGCAAAATATTGGCCATTCCCCAGGGGAGCGAGAGGGCGCTTTCGCAGAGGAACCCGTGCTTGTCCTTGTCATAGTAGGGTTCGTTCCGGAAGATGTCGGCGTAGTGGTAAATCTCGGTGGAATCGTTGATCCCGTCCCAGCCGCGGATTTCAATATTTTGCGGGAACCGCGCCATATTCATCGAGCCGGGCTGGGTGGAAAACTTTGTCCCGACCACTCCGTTCGGGTTGATTTTGCTCTTGAGCAGGATCCGGCTGGTCGCGACCGGCCCCGCGGCCATCACCACATTATGGGAATGGACCGTGAGGCTCCGGTAATCCAACCCGCCTTTGCGCGGGGCAGGGGCCTTGGCGTCCACCACCCGGGCCGTGACCGTGAATTTCGCAAGCGCGCCGTTTTTGCGGCTGGCAAGTTCGCGCAAAAGATCATCCTTGGCCGATCCCGAGGCGGCCTTGAGCTTTTCCGAATACGGATAGTCGGCTTCGGTCGGGAAATTTATTTTCACACGGTCCGCCTCGGCCCCGCAATAGACCTCGGTCTTGAACTTATGAGACCAGGTCAGGAAGGTATTGGCCGCGTCTTGTTTCACGCCGTAATGACATCCCTGGGTGCAGTTTCCGCAGCGGAAACAGAAATCCACCGGCCGGTCCGAGGATTTCCAGCGGATCCCCTCTCGCTGTGCTCCGATCGCCAGGATCTGGTTGCAGCGGTTATGATGCTCCATCGCCACCGGCTTCACCGAAAGCAGTTTGTTCAGTTCCGCCTGGTAGGCTTCCAGCTTCGGGTTCTTCTCCGGGTCAAACGATTTCAAGCCCAGCTTCACCCAGTCCTCCATCACCACCTTGGGCAAATCCCAGGTAACGCTTTCCGAGGCAACCGTGCCCCCGCCGTAGCACTGGCCGGCGATCAGGGAAACCCGCGAATATTCTCCGGTGGCCGGGGTGAAAATGGTGGGAGCCTCAATCCGGGTGAGCATATACAATTCCTTCCGGCCCAGCTCCGCCGGCGGATAGTAACCCCCTTTTTCCAAAACCACCACGGAAAAGCCGGCCCTTGCCAGGTAATAGGCCATGGCGCCCCCGCCCGCTCCGCTTCCGATGATGCAGACATCCACCGGGCCAACCGTTTTACTTTGGGTCAGATCCTGGTATTGGATAATCATAACTCCTCCTTGATCCGGTCAACCAATAAACTAGGATCAAGCTGAGGCTCCTTTTCAGGCGGGAACCAATTATCCGGTTTGGGACCGCCGTAACCGATCCTGGGCCAGACAATCCTTTTCTCCGGAGATGTCTCGGCCTCACCGTTGGCGTCGCTGTAATAGCCGAGGGCGCAGAGCATTTTCTTGAAGCTGAGGATGTCCTCGGCGGTGGCCGGGGCAAGCTTGGAAATGACTCCGACCAGAGGGTCCGCGATCCGGATCAGGCGCAGATACCGGAGCATCACTAAAAAATCCGGAGACGGGTTCTGGGCGAAAAACCGGTCCAAATTCAGCGCCACATCAATTTGTCCGTTCAAGACCGGCTCGTCCGGAATGATCTCCTGGGCGAACTTGCTGATCAGCCTGTATTCCGAGGGGGTGAGAAATTTCAACGCCGGAGCCAAGGCAGTCGCCGCGAAACCCTTCCGGCCGGCCAAACTCCACGGCCCGACCATTGCTCCCAGCGCGATCCCGCTCCCTTTGAGGAATTCCCTTCTCGTGACCGCCATTGGCTTACTCCTTTCCTTGGCCTGCGATATTTTAAATTAGCACAACTGATCGGTGGCCGCATTTTTCTGGACGTCCGGCCTTGCCCCCTGCTTTCAATCTCAATCCCGGTTTGAAGCTACTCCTTCTGATAAAGAGCCGCGGAGAAATATTTCAGGTCCGGGAACAAATATTGATAAATCCCCGCCCAGCTCAACTCCTCTTTCCATTCTTGCTTGAGCCGATAGCCGAGTTTTCCCTGCTTGAGCAAAAAGAAGCCCTTACGCTCCGGGCTGTTCAATTCCGGGTTGTCCAGATATGCCAGGTAAGAGGTCTGATGGATCAGGATTTGGAAGGGCCGGTTTTGCCTAATCCATTTTTCCGTGAGCAGGAACTGGGGCTGGAACTGGAAATCCAGCAGGTAATTGGAATCGGCCAGGGGCCGGTACGGGAAAAAGGCCGAGATTTTTTCTTTGCCCCGTAATTGCTTGCGGGCTGAATCCAGGCTTTGATAAACCACCCCGGCCTGGACCTGGTTGATCTCCCGCAGGCCATAGATATTAAATACCGCTGAAGCCAAAACTAAAATCATCCCTGCGGCCAGATGGAGAACCTTCTTGCTCAGCAGCCGGTCAAGGGCGATCCCGGCCAATGCCGCGAAGAATGGGGTAAAGGGGAGATACAGGTGCGGATATCCGAGCCGGCTGATCGCGGCCCAGCCGACAAAGAAAACCAGGGGATATGACAGGAATAGCCGGAAGCCCGGCTTGCCCAGGGCCTTGGCGCATCCCCGGAATCCAAAAAGGGAGATCAGGTATCCGATGATCCCGAACGCGAACGGGAACGCGCAGAAAATCTGGAACAGGATCGGCCATTGATACCAGTGGCTGAAAGAGGCCTTGAGCAGGGGATGGCCGGCGGATTGGATCGCCATTTCCAGGATCAGGTCTTTCAGGGAGTTGACCGGGTGGAAAAACTGGAACGGGCTTAAGAGGAAAAAGACGATCAATCCCAGGGCCAGGCTTATTCCGAGTTCTTTTTTGAACATAGCTTTTTTCAGGCTCAGGGATGGTTGACGCAAGCGATGCGCGTAGAGCAGAGGGACCAGAGCGAAGAAATGGAACTTGGCCGCGAGACAAATCCCGAGCGCGAATCCGGCGATATAATAATCCCGGGTCCTTCCCTGTTCCAGGATCCCGAAGCAGCCGATCAAAAGCATCAGCAGGCTCAGGAGCAGGAAGCTGTCATTCTTGAAAACCGAGCCGGCAAAGAGCCAGGCCGGGCTGAAGGCTAAAAACAGGGATCCGATCAATGCCGGCCTTTCCCCGATCCGTTTTCGGAACAGAAGGTAGAACAGCCAGAGGCTGAAAATCCCGGCCAGCAGGCTGGTCCATCTGCCCAGGTAAAAAATGCTCTCCTGGCTCAGGGATGGATGCGCGAGCAGGTATTTGAAGTCGGAGAAAGTTTGCAGATGAATCAGGGTTTTGACATTATAAAACAGGTTGGCGGGATAGATGATCAAGGCCAGGACCAGGAGGATCAGGCCCGGGTATTTATATAAAGCCGGAGCCTGGAAATTTCCCGAAGCC
>CAIYYW010000328.1 GCA_903930515.1 uncultured delta proteobacterium
CTCCTTAAACTCCGCTTTCATTTTTTTCCTCAAACCGGAGTCGCTCATCACCCGGTATCCGAGCATGCCCATTGCCAGGATCGCCTCCTTCATCGCCTGGAGACCTTGTCCGCTCGCGGAGGCCTTGGCAAATTCCGGAGAATGCAGCGCCGCGTTGGTGATCGCGATGGTGGGATGGAGCGCAGGCACGATCCGGCTTAAATTGCCCAGGTCCGTGCTTCCCATCTCCGTCCGCTCGTCCCCTTGCTCAATTTTGATCCCGAGTTCCTGATATATCCTCCGAAGCTCCGACCCGGCCGCGCGGTTGGGGAGGAAGGGCGCGTAGGCCAAGTCCTTCCGGATCGTGGCCTTCAACCTGGCCCCGATCGCCAAAGCCGAGGCTTGGGCCGCCGCGACCACCAGCCCCGCGTGCGCGAGCGCCTGATCCAGCTTTTCGTCCCTGACCCAGAATTCCGCCCGGGCCCGGTCCGGGATGATATTGGGGGCCTTGCCCCCCTCGGTGATGATCCCGTTGATCCGGGCGTAGCCGGAGAGTTTTTCTCTGAGCGCGTTGACTCTGTTGAAAGTCAGGATCGCCGCGTCCAGGGCATTGATTCCCTTTTCCGGAGCCGCCGCGGCATGCGCCGCTTTTCCCAGAAAAATCAATTCCACCTCCACCAGCGCCAGCGAGAGCTTGTAAATCTCGGTCCGGTTGCTGGGATGGATCAACATCGCGAAATCCAGGTGATCAAACGCGCCCTGCTCGGAAAGGATTACCTTGCCCCCTCCGCGCTCCTCGGCCGGACAGCCGATCACTTCAACCGAGCCTTTCAGTTGCGGGAAGGCCTTGCGCAAAATGATCCCGGCGCCCATGCTGGAAACCCCGATCAGGTTATGGCCGCAGGCGTGTCCGAGTTGGGCCAGCCCGTCCATTTCCGCCAGGAATCCCAGCGCGGGCCGGGACCGGCCTTTGATGGAACGAGCGATGAAGCTGGTTTCCAGGCCGGCCAGATTCTTCTGAACCTGAAAACCGCTCCGGCTGAGATATCCCGACAACAGCTCGGAGGTGCGATGCTCCTGGAAGCTCAGCTCCGGATGCCGGTGGATATCCAGAGCCAGCCGGCAAAGAGAATCATCCTCGCCGTCCAAGACTTTTTCCAGCCGAATTCTGGCGCTTCTTAAGTTCAATTTCATTTATATCTTATTCAATCCAGCCTCTTTCATCAAGCCGGGCTTAAAAAAAATCCCGGACGGCTTTGACAGAGCCGGGCTAAGTTTGTATAATATCCTCCCAATGATGAAGGAACGAAAGCAAATCCGGATTTCGCTCCCGCTCAGCGTCAAGTATAAATTTGAGGGGCAGGAACAGTTGGAGACCGGCACGACCGAAGACCTCAGTTGGGGAGGCGTCTTTCTCCGGGCCGCCCCTCTCCCGGCCAAAGGGAAACGAATCATGATTGAATTCGAAATTCCCGGGGAGAATATGATAATGGATCTCTGGGGGACCGTGGTCCGGGTCCGGGAGGAGCCGGGAAAGCCTCCGGGAGTGGGCATCCTGTTTGACGATCTGGATCAGGATGCCCGGGGCCAGATCCAGAACCTGGTGAATTACTGGGTGCACTACCTGGTTAACAAAATGAAGAAATGACCGATGCCCAGAAAGTCCGCTACGCTGAAATCGTCCCCGCCCTGCCGGTGGAGGGAATTTTTGATTACGCGGTTCCGGAACATTTATCCGATCAGGTGGAAATCGGCAAAAGGGTTTTAGTCCCGTTCCGCGGCCGCAAGATCACCGGGTATTTGGTCAAGTTGAAAAGCGAGCCCGGTCTGGACCCATCCAAACTCAAGCCGATCCTGGAAGTATTGGACCAGGAGCCGCTTTTCTTTCCCGACCAGATGGAACTGTTTAGGTTCTGCAGCGAATACTATCAATCTCCGCTCGGGCAGACCCTCAAGACCGCGCTTCCTCCCGGAATCAATGTATCCTCCCAAAAGCTGATCCGGATCACCGAGTCGGGACGGGAATCAAAAACCAGGATGAAAGAGCCGGCCCGGAGCCTGCTCGAGCTTCTGGATCAAATGGAAGAGTTGCCCCGGACCAAGCTGGAGTCCCTGCTGGGAGAGCCGGTTTCAGATTCCCTTTTAAAGGGCCTGGCCGGCAAGCAGCTGATTGAACTCACGGAAGAAACAGAACCGCCCCGGATCAAGCCCAAGGAGGAACTCGCGGTCAGGATTGATAAAAAACCCAGTCAGGACCAGGAGCTTTTCCTCTCCAGGCGCGCGCCCGAGCAATACCGTTTTTTGCTGGCTTTGCAAAAAACCGGCTCGTTCCTGCTCGCGGAGATGAAGGAACAATTCAAGAACCCTCTGGCGCTGGCGCGGGGTTTGGAAAAAAGGGGAATGGCCCGGCTGGAGAAAAAGAGGATGGAGCGGAAGCCATTCACTTTGGAATTGATGCCGATGTCGCGTCCGGAAACTTTAAGCCCGGCCCAAAAAGCCGTTCTGGGGAAAATTGAGGATGCGATCCTTTCAAACGATCCCAAGGTTTTTTTGCTGGAGGGGGTCACCGGGAGCGGCAAGACCGAGGTTTA
>CAIYYW010000329.1 GCA_903930515.1 uncultured delta proteobacterium
ATTTTGTCTCCCTTTCTGATCTCACTGGACCAATTTAAAGGCTGGAAGGAAGCTAGCATTTTTCCCAATAGTTGTCAAGGAAAAATAAATAAAAGATTTCCCCCCCCGGTCGGTTCTTGACAAAAAGACCGGTTTGGGATGACAATTTAAAGGATGACCGGATTGAGATGTCCCCATTGCGGGTTCTTCAACCTGACTGCCCGGGCCAAATGCGCCCGGTGCGGAAAATCCCTGCCCGAAATTCCCGCGGGTCAAAAAGATATGTTCCCGGAAGACGAGACCACCGGGTCCGGGTCGGTCCTTCCCGCAGACCTCATCTCCCAGACCGGGGAATCCCTGAAGCCGAAGGAAGAGATGAAAAAGGTTTCGCTGTTGGAAGAGGCGGAAAAAGCCGAGGCCGGGGAAGAGACGCCGGTGGTGGTCCGGACCGAGGAAATTGCTCTGCTGCCGGACGCGCCGGAAAAACCAGAGATGATTGAAGCCGAGCCGCTGCCGCTTCCTCCGTCTCCGGAGCCGGCCGAGGAATTCAGTTCATACAAACCCGTGATCCTGGAAGAGGAGGTTGCTCCCCGTCCCGGTCCCGCGTCCAAGCCAACTGCGCCGGTCCGGAAGAAAAGCTTTTTTGAGCGGGAATTCGGAGAAGGGAGCGGGTCCAAATCCGGGTCAATAATTGAAGGCGAAGTCATTACCCAAGCCACCGGCATTTCCAAAGAAGCCCCGGTACCGATTGAGTATGAGCCGGAGCTGCCCAGCTTTGACGAAGCAGCCGCGAGCAAATCCCGGCCCCGGGCCGACCTGGGCGACCTGTCCAATTTTTTCAAGGGCGAGAAGAAAACCCCGGAGCCGGTTCAAGAAGAGCCAGCCGCGGAGGGGAGCGAGCTTAGGCTGAATAAGGAATCCGAGGAGTCGGAGGAAAGCTTATCCCGGATCGGGATTGAAAAAGAAGAGGGGAACGGCGCGAGTTTCAAGCCGGATTTCGAAGAGCCGCGGTTCCCGCAATTCGGGGCCGATTCCGCTGAGAGCAGCGCCGCGGAATCTTCCGAGTCCGCGGTGGCTTCGCCCGCGATCCCGGGCAAGTCCCGGATCGTTTTCGCCGGGATGTTTGACCTGTTGATTTATATGGGGATCGCCGCCCTGTTCGGGCTTGCCGGGCAATGGGCAAGCGGGATTCCCTTTTCCAGCCTGAGCTTGTCCGAGCAGGTCTGGCCGTTCGGGATCTTGATCCTGGCCGCGCTGTCCGCGGTGGTCTGGTTTTATCAGTTATTTTTTATCGCCGTGCTTGGCCAGACCTTGGGCGGGATGATGATGAAGGTGGAAATCCTGGAACCCTCCGGCAACCGGCCGCGGATTTTGAAAGCCTCGCTCCGGGCTTTGATTTATGTGCTCTGCCTGATCCCCTTCGGACTCGGGTTCCTGCCCACGGTCCTCAGCAACTCTCTCCCCGATCTGGTCGCGCGCACCAAAGCCGTCCGCTGGTAATTAGTCAAAGAATCCCCGGCCGAGAATGTAGTCAAAGGAAAGGAAGAAACAAATGGTAAAGCATTTAAGCCCGGGGAAAAAAGCCCAGCGGACCGGGAAATACGCAAAAATTATGACCAAATGGAGGATCACATATAAGACCCGGGGCGTGAAATGGCAATTTGTTTCTTTTGAAGGGTCGCAGGGGGGAGAATCCACCGGCGTGGTTGACCTGATCGCGATCCGGAAGAACCATGAATTGCCGAAAAAGGAGCCGTTTAGCCGTGGAGATTTGTTTGACATCGTTATGATCCAGGTCAAGAGCGGCAAGTCCGGTTTGAAAATTAGCGATATCTTTCGTTTAAAAAAAGTTGCGCGGAGGTATAAGGCCAAGCCCGTGATCGCGGAATGGGATCAGGGCAAAAGCCTGATGTTTTATGGGCTTTCCGGCAACAAGTTGGACCCGGAAAAAATATTCTGATTGATGAGTTCTGGAAAAAATATCAGGGGGTAAAAATGAAGAAGCCGAAGAGCAGGTTATTGTTTGAGAATGCGGATATGCCGATGAGCATAGTGCGGCTGGGGATTTTGAAAGGCACCGGGATTGACATTGAGGATTTGAAGGAGAAGCCGATGATCGCGGTGGTGAACAGCCACACCGAGATCAACGCGGGCCACTCGCACCTTCGGCTCCTGGGCGAGAAGGTCAAGGAAGGGATTTACGCCGGGGGCGGCATCCCGTTTGAGTTCAATGTCCCGGCGCCGTGCGACGGGCTGACCGAGGGGAACGAGGGGATGAGGTTCATCCTGCCCCAGCGGGAATTGATTGCGGACATAGTTGAGACCCATATCCGGAGTATGCTCTTTGACGGGATGGTGATGATCGCGAGCTGCGACAAGATCATTCCCGGAATGATGATGGCCGCGATCCGGCTGGATTTGGCCGCGATCTTTATCACCGGCGGTCCGGGGGCGTGGCAGATCCGGTACACGCCGGGCCGGAAGGAGAGTGTTGACCACAAGGACTATCCGGAACTGTTATGGAAGATCCAGACCGGAACGCTCGCCACCTGCGGCGCCTGCGAGTTGATGGGAACCGCCAACACCTTCCAGTGTCTCGCCGAGGCCATGGGCATGACCATACCCGGCTCGGCCAATGTGCCCGGCTTCCTGGCCGAGAAGCAGCGGTTCGCGCGCAAGGCCGGGAAGCGGATTGTTGAGATGGTGGAGGAGGGATTGACCGCTCGGAAGATTCTGACCAGAAAGGCGATTGAGAACGCGATCGTGATAGACCTGGCGATCGGAGGGTCCACCAATGCCACCCTGCATCTGCCGGCGCTGGCGCACGAGATCGGGTTTGAACTGAAGTTGGAGGAATTCAACAAATACACGAAAAAGATTCCCACGCTGTGCGGGATCAGCCCGTGCGGCCCCTTCGGGATCATTGACCTTTATATGGCAGGCGGAGTGCCCGCGGTGATGAAGATGATGCAGGGAGACCTGCACCTGGACGCGATGACCGTGATGGGCACGCCGGTCAAGGGGATTGTGGACCACGCCCTGGTAAATGATCCCAAGGTGATTCCGCCGCGCGATAAACCGTTTTTGCCCGAAGGCGGCACCGCGGTTTTGTACGGGAACCTGGCTCCGCAAGGATGCGTGGTGAAGCAGGCCGCGGTGGCGCGGGATATGCTCAAGTTCACGGGCAAGGCAAAAGTGGCGGAGTCCGAGGCCGAGGCGATCACATTCCTGCGCGAGAAAAAAGTTCAGGAGGGGGAGGTTTTGATCATCCGCTATGAAGGCCCCAAGGGCGGGCCGGGAATGCCGGAGATGCTCACGGTTACGATGGCGATGGACCTGATCGGGTTCAAGCGGGTGGCCTTGATCACGGACGGAAGGTTCTCCGGCGCTTCCGCGGGTCCGTGCATCGGCCATATCACGCCCGAGGCATATTTGGGAGGGCCGATCGCGGCGCTCCGGGACGGAGACGAGATTGAAATTGATATTCCGAACCGGAAGATTGAGGTCAAGCTTTCCGATTCCGAGCTTAAGAAACGGCTGGAGAATTTCAAACCCCGGGAAAACCCGGTTCCGCAGGGATATATGAGAATGTATAAGAAGCTGGTGACCGATGCGGCGCAGGGAGCGATCCTTAAGGTCTGAAAGGCACAAAGGCTTGAAAGCATAAAAGATAAAAAGCAAAACACAAGGAGGCGGAAATGAAAAGAATCTTTGGCTTTTGCCTGGCGGGGATCTTTTTCCTGACCGCGAATTCCCTGCAGGCGCAAGGCCTCTGTGATCAAGCCGTTCCGACCGGACAAGGACCGGTCCTGGGCAGGCAAGATCAAAAATTGCCGGTCTGCGCTTATAAGGGCATTGCTTACGCGCTGCCGCCGGTGGGAGGGTTGCGCTGGAAAGCTCCGGAGTTTCCCGCCCAAAGAAGCGGGACCTTTCCGGCTTGGGAATTCGGGGCATCCTGCGTTCAGAACGAGGCGTTTTTTTCCGGGGGCAAGAGCAAGTCTTTCAGCGAGGATTGTCTCACCCTCAACATTTTCCGGCCGGCCGAACCCGGGACCTATCCGGTGATGTTCTGGATTCACGGAGGGGGGGACACCGAGGGAGCGGGCAGTTATGAGATGTATGACGGAACCGGCCTGGTTTCGGCGAAAAAGGTGGTGGTCGTGACCATCAATTACCGGCTGGGTTTTTTCGGGTTCCTGGCTTTGCCCGAGCTGGCCAAAGAAGACCCGCACCAAAGCACGGGCAATTACGGGGTGCTGGATCAAATTGCCGCCTTAAAATGGGTCCGGGAAAACATCTCCAATTTTGGCGGGAACCCGAACCAGATAACTATTTTCGGGGAGTCCGCCGGAGGGGTTTCGGTCTGCAATCTCCTGGTGACACCCCTGGCGGCCGGGCTGTTCCAGCGCGGGATCATTGAGAGCGGCGGCTGCGACCTGAACCGGTCTTTGGAAGACGGATATGAACAGGGCCGGATCCTGCTCAAAGCCCAGGACTGCGAGGGCCGGGACGCGCTTCAATGCCTGCGCGCAAAACCAGCCCAAAGCCTGCTGCTTCCCAGCAAGGAGTTGATCACCGGCGCCGCGGCGCATATTGACCATTATGTTTTTGCCGACCAGCCAATCGAAATTCTCAAAAAAGGAAATTTCAACCGGGTGCCCATGATCGTCGGGTCCAACCGCGATGAGTTCTCCCTGATCATTTTTCTCGCCCCGGGCGGAATTTTTTCCTCGCGCAAACAGGTGGTCAAATTGATGGAAGACCAACTCGGGACCCGGGCGCAGGAGGTGCTCAATATGTATTCCTTTGACGATTACCAAAGGCCCGCTTTTCTGATGGGAGCGGCCTTCACCGACGGGTTCGGGTCGCGCGCCTTTGCCGCGGCGGAGGCGATGTCGCCGTTCACGCCGGTTTACCTCTACCGCTTTGACTGGCGCGAGGAGCGGCTGGGAAAAATCCTGGGAGCTTTTCACGGGACAGAGATCCCCTTTGTGTTCGGAACCCTGGAGGCGAAAAAGGCCACCCTCCATCTCCTGCTCAGCCCCAGGGCGGTCGCTTCGGGGAAACCGCTCTCGGAAAAAATGATGAGCTATTGGACTAATTTCGCCAAGACCGGCAACCCGAACCCAGCCGGGCTTGCGGAATGGCCGGCATATAAAACCGACCGGCGCGACCGGATCTATCTTGATAACCGGATCACGGTGGCGCCGCTCACGGCCAGGGAAATAGAGCGCTACCAATACTTCGCCGCGATCAGCGTTGAGGAGTTGATGGGTAAAAAGGATCAGGCCGGGGAGAAATAGAGCGGGGGCGGCAAGGGAAAGGGTTTAAAAGGGTCAAGGGGTTTAAGAGGGGTAGGGGAGAGGAAACGGCCTGGGGGATTATGCAACCTGTAATGCAGCGCGAACCTTACTGCTCTTCCTCTTCCGACTCCTCGGTCTTGCGTTCAATCTGGCGGGCTTTTTGTTCCAGGGCGGAAGCAGCCGGATTCGTGTATCGCTCCGCGGCGGTATCCGCCTGTTTCTGCATTATCGCATTCCGTTGCGCCTCCTGCTGCTCCATCTGATGGTAATAATAGACGCCGATTTTCCAAAGCCCCAAGCCCAACAGCACCGCCGCCGCGATCCAGATCAGCTTTTTCATTATAAGATGAGTATAGACTTTTTTATTCACAAATTCAAGAAATTTGAACCATAGAGGAATCGGGAGTTGGGCGTTAGGAATTGGGAATTAGTAATTCGGGAAATTCCGAACCCCGAATGAGCCACGGCGCCGTGGCAGGAGCGCCCGCCGGCGTCCGTCTGAGCTTAGGTGCGGACCGGCTGCTTCCGCATGTCTATTTATGATTTGGAGACAGGCGGAGTTTCATTCGGATTGTCTCGCGGACCCGGGCAGCGGTTTTACGGGCCTGTCGGGCTTGTTCCGGCGAGGCCTGGTCGCCGGGGTATCGGAAGGAGACCGCATAAGCGGTAAGGCTTTCCATCTCATTCTTGATCAAGAGCAGTTCGGGGAGTTCGGGAAGGATTTGGTTCAACAGCGCGATCAGGTCATGGGTCCTGGGGATGCCCCGGCCTTGTTCTTCCAGATAGGCTTTCAGATACTTTTCCGCGCATTGCTGGGAATGGAAGCAGACGGAGTTGTAAAGCGGCTTCGCGCCCCTGCTCAACCGATGGGCCGCCTGCCAATCTTCCTCGGCCTTATCAACCCCTTCCTTAACCGGAGGCTTCATAAACGACTTTGCCTTTTTCCATGATTTGGCGGATGAAGGAATCTCCCCATTTCAGGCGCTGCTTGATCTGGGCGGGGGTGCGGACAATGATGTCTATGGGGTAGGTATGCTCAATGGCTTGGCGGACCGCGGCCGCGGCGTCCAGGGTGTTCTTCCGCGTTTTCATTATGACCATCAAATCAATATCGCTGTCCGGCTGGGCCTTGCCATAGGCGTGAGAGCCGAACAGGATGATCTTTTCCGGCTTGAAGGAGCGGGTGATCTGGGAGACCAGATTATTTATTTCGCGGTTCCTGCTCATCTGCTTCCAAAATAGCCCGGGCCTCGGGAAAAATCAAGCCCTTGCTCAGAAAGGTTCAAATTATCTTTTCCATATTTTTCATCGCCTGCCTGAGCACGGGTGCGGTCTGGGTTCCGGCCAGGTCATTCTTTGTCGGGCAGTATCGGATAAGGATGATCAATCGCATGCCGGACTTCTGCTGCGGCATCCAGTTATGATCGCGGGGAATTGGCATCTTTGGCGGAAAAGGTTTATGATGAAAAAATCAATTGGGCGATACTTGGATTGGGGCTGGATTAACTTAGAGCCTGCGGTTGAGGGCATTCTGGAAAAGGAGAACAAGCCCATGACAAAAGATTTCCGCAAAATTTGGATCGGGGTTGGCGTATTCATTCTGGGGTTGGCGATCTTGAGCGGATGTTTGCAGAAAGAGCGTCGCGCCAGACAAAACGACCCAAATCCGGGAGCAGATTTTGATTCAACCGCCTCCTTTGCCGCCGGCTCGCTCAAGCTGACCGGTAATGTGTTCAAGGGGCCGGTTTCCCGCGCCAGGGTGAAGTTCTATCTCTTGAAAGGGAATGGCGCGCGGGGAGAACCATTGGGCGCCAAGACCACGGACGGCAACGGCCATTTTTCCATCAAGTTTTCTCCCAAGCCGGTCAAGCCGATTCTGGTGGAATCCTGGGGCGGGGCATATCAGGATGAGGTGAGCGGAAACACGGTGGCCCTGAACCGGACCGATCTAATGACCGCGATCGTTCCGGTCGGGACCAAATCCATCGCCATTACTCCGCTCACGCATCTGGCATCCACCCGGGCCCGGGCCTTGGCAGCCTCCGGCGCCCCACTCACGATTGCGATCATCTCTTCTTATATCGGGGTGGCCCAGCAATATAACCTTCCCGCCTTTTTGGGAATCGTCCCGGTCGCCCCGAACAACCAATCCGTTATGAACACCGCGGATTTTTACCAGCGAAACTACGGCTTGATCCTGGCCGGCCTTTCCTATCTCGCGCAATTACTGGGGGTCCGAACCTACGATCTGATCTCGGGACTGGCCGAAGATTTATCCGACGGCATCCTGGACGGAATGAAAGGAACCACCCCCCTCTACCTCCCGCTCATCGGCGGCGCCGGTGAAACCATCCGCCTGCCGACTTCGGCCGGGACTTCCCAGTTGCATAATGCCATTGACGCTTTTCTCGCCTCGGCCAATAACAAGACCAACATCACCCTGTTGGACATTTCCAATAATTACCGGCCCGTGGGAGTGAGTATGAACAGCGTTTTATTCATCACCAAAACCACCCTCCCGGTCTGGACTTCCGGTCAATTCGGGTCCACCGCCATCACCGGCCAGGGCGGGACTTTGCCATATCACTGCTCGCTCAAGGCCGGCTCAGCCTTGCCCGCGGGATTTGCCATCTCGGACGGTTGCGTTCTTTCCGGCACCGCGGAAATTTTGGCAGCCGGAATCAAGATGAAAATCAGTCCTCCCTTCACAGTCGTAATGACCGATTCCGGGGTTTCCCCGGCCAAGCCGGATCCGAGCCGGGTTTTGGCCGACCAGCCGTTCATCGGGGAAAACGAAAATGAATTCAGGATCATCATTATACCGGGCCTGCCCAACCTGGAGCCGATGACCGGCTCTTGCCGGAGGGGAATCCCCTGCTCCACCGAAGTGGCTACTGCCACGGGCGGAATTCAGCCTTATTACTTTGTCCAAGACACCCTGCGCAATGGCCGGACTCCATTTGGAATCGGCGTTTGGACCTCGCTTAATTATTTAAATGCCCTGGCAAAAGGAACCACCAAGGAGACCGGCACTTTCCCTTTCGGGGTCTGCGTGGTGGACCTGGCTGGCTGGAAAGATTGCAAACAAACCACCGTAATCGTTGACGACTGCGCCGGCACGGGCAAGTCCTGTGATAAAAATCCCTGCTGTAAGGGAACTTGCGTGCCCAATCCGAAATGCGATTGGGCTGATCCTGATCCAGACAATGTCTGTTATGGTCCCTGCGAGGGAGACCGTCCGGTTGATTGCGGCAATGGTTGCTGTTCGCTGGAACATTCGGTATGCAAAGATCACTGCAAATGCGGGGTGGCCGAAGTAAACCCTTTGCAGATCGTTCCCGGTCAGGGCGCTCTTTCCGCCTGCATTCAACCCTTGAATGGGCCGCCCTATCAATATATTGTCTGTGAAGGCACTTTGTTGGCCATCGGCGGAGCGCCTTTATCCGGATATACCTGGACCGTTTCCAATCTTTCAACTTTCCCGCCCGGAACCACGGTATTGCCTTTAACCGGGGTTTTCACCGGAACCGGCTCGGCCGTGGTTGAAGGGAATTATACCTTTAATATGACGGTTTCCGACGAAGGGAGCCATATTGCGACCGGGGACTTTCATCTGGCAGTGATTACCGCTGACATTTGCGGCTGTCCGGTTTTCCAGCAGTCCTACGATCTTAGCCTGGGAACCGCTAATGCCGGGATGCCCTTTGGGTCGTCGCTGGCCGTTGCCGGGGGAACCCCGCCTTATAAGTGGTATGAAGATACCACCTATTCCGAGCGGGCAAATTTTGTCTCCTCCGGATTGGCGATTGATCTGGATCGAGGGGTGGTGCGCGGAAGCATCATGGAAACGGTTCGGGGAGAAACCATCAAGTTCAAGGTGATTGTCAAAGACAGCACCAACGCCACCGCGTTTTGCACTTTTGAAAATTGTATTTATTCCATTGATGTCTCGCCCTGAAAGTGCCGCTCAGGAGAATTTTTTCAGGAACGAACTCGCCTGCTTTTCAGTCGGCGCGCTTTGGGTGCCGCCCATTCCCTTCAGGGTTAGAGCGGCAGTGGCCGAGGCGAACCGGGCGGTCTCTTTCAAAGGCCAGCCTTTGAGCATGCCGTAGATCACGCCCGCGTCAAAGGCGTCTCCGGCTCCGATGGAATCCGTGATCTCGTCCACCTTGAAGGCGGGCTGGCGGATCATCTGGTCTTTGGTCCTGAGCAAGGCCCCCGCTGATCCCTGCTTGATCACCACCAGCTTGATCCCGGTGTCAATCAACACTTTTGCGGAATGTTCCGGACTTTTGGTCCCGGTGATCATTTCGGATTCCAGCTCGTCCGTGAAAATAATGTCCAAATACTCCGGCAGATTCCCGAAATGTTTGAGCCAGGGCTTTTGAACCTCCGCGAGCGGGAACTGGGAATCCAGGGAAGTGAGCAAGCCGTATTGCCGGGCTTTTTTAAATAAGTTTTCCGTGGCCGCGCCCCACATTTCCGGGTAATGCAAATATCCTCCGCAGTGCAGCGATCGCGCTTGACGCAGTTGATGATCAACGGTCTGCGACAGTTTCGCGGGCCAGGGATGATTGGTCGCGAGCCTGCCCGTGAGCGGACGCTTCCGGCTCCCGAACAAGAGCAGATATATCCCGATCCCGGAACTCGCTCCTTTTTCCAGATTGACGCAACTGGAGGTGACGCCTTCTTTTTCCAATCTCTGTATAATCCATTTTCCAAAAAGGTCGTCCGCAACCGTGGAAAACATCCCGACCTTGAGCCCGAGCCGGGCCAGGTCAACCGCGCAATATCCGACCGAGCCCGCCATGCACAACTCAACCTTTGAGGTTCCCACCCATTGTAAAAGCTTCTCCATCTCCCTGGGCGCATCTCCCAAAACGATCAGATCAACATTGAGCGCGCCAACCGCCAGAACATCTATTTTATTTTTCATTTATTTCCTTTTCCCTTTTTGGGCGGCGCGACAATTTTCTCGCGCTACCGACAAGTCATAAGTTGAGACCTGACCCCAATCAGTGCGATCCCGGCGGGAACAGTTGCATCCACACCCGCGCGTGCTTGGGGATATTGGACCGCTGGCAATCCGGGTTTCTATCCCCCAACTCCACTGCGCAGTAATACGGGATCAGTTGCGCGGGCACGGTTGCGGGCAGGACAAAAATATTCTCATCCAGATCCGGCAGTCTCACCACATAATCCATCATCGGCGAGATTTCCCGGTCGCTCTCGCAAACGATCCCGATTGAGGGAGTTTTCAAACCCACGGTTGCGATCGCGACCTGCTGAAGCCACGGCAGGGACGGTCCGGGCGGGGCGATAATCGCGGTTACGATCCGCTCGTCGGTCAGCCCGAGCGCGCCGTGGATATGGCGGTCCGGGCACATTGCCTTGGCCGGGATGGAAGCCATCTCGTCAAACTTGAGCGCGAACTCTTCCGCGGTAGCCAGGTTCGGACCGCCGCCCACCGTGATGAAGCTGCGCGCGTCCTTATGCCGCTTCGCAATGGCGCGGCAGCGGCCGTCAAGATATTTCATATTCTTGCCCAGCCAGACCGGGACGCTGTAAAGCTGCTTCCGGAGCGATTTGAAATCCAGGTCCTTTCCGCTCCGCTCGCCCAGCTCAATCGCCAAAAGAATTCCCGCGGCCATCCGGGTGCAGTAGTGGAAGGTGTCGGAACCGCCGGTGTCAAACCCGCCGGCGCAGACAATGGTGGCGTCCGCGATTTGGGTGAGCGGGCTGAAGGGCACGGAGGTCACCGCGACTACATAGGCCCCGCCGGCTTTGGCCTTTTTGGCCGCGGCGTTGGAATCAAAGGTCCTGCCTGAGCCGGAGAAAACCAGGAATGCGGAATTTTTCAGGTCCCAGTCTCTTTGGCTGGTGATGAATTCCCCGCCGTCAACCGAGTCCCCGTCCCATCCGGCGAGGTTCCCGAGCGCTTGGGCAACGCCCATGGCCACGAACTGAGAAGTGCCCAGCCCGGTTCCAATGATCCGCCGCTTTTTATTCCTGACAATATGATCCGCGACTTGGGCCACTGATTTCGGAATGGTCTTAAGCGTGTCATTAAGGGCCTTGGGGGTGCTCATAATGTCATTATAAAGATTGAACGGATGAGAGGTCCGGGGCTTGCTCCCGAGCGCGATATACATCACCGGAAATTCCCCGGTCCCCTCAACCGCCTTTACCCCGCCCCCCTCCAGCCAGTCCCACTTCTTCCGAGGCTCAACCCCTTTCTTCGCTCCAACTTTTTTCGCCATCTCTCGTTCTCCTTTTTCTTATTCTACTTAATTTGCTCCATGCAGTTCACTCGTGAGGGTGAGTTATTCTGATGCCGCCTGATGTTTTGCAGCATATCTGCTGATTGAACAGATAAAAAACTCCGCCTATTTCAGTTCAAGCTTTTTCTTGACCCTTTCCCACGATCCCGGTTTCATTTTGCCTTGTTCCGCCCAGGCTCGCCTAACTGCTTCTGCTTCCAGAAGATTTTCCAAATCGTCCATCTCAGATAAATCTTCAATCGGTAAAATGGCCGCAAAACCTTTTCCTCGCCGGGTGATAATAATTCGCTCCTTGCCATAAGCCACCCGGTTGATCACCTCAAAAAAATTATCTCTGGCCTGGACCGTGGTAATTTTGCCCGGCAATTCAAACTCCTTCTCCTTAACTTTCCAACCCATGATCAAAAAATGTACGATATGCGCGGAATGGTGTCAACTGGCATAATGTTCGGAATTATGAGATTTTCGATTTTTTATGTCTTCCTGCTGCATTACTTTAATGTGCGGCGCCTGACAAAAATAAAATTTCGGCAATGGATTTTGCTCCCTTTTGTAATTGTGCGGGAATCAAGGATAATGGGACGAAATGAAATTGAGCCGTTCCCAAATCCTGGAGTTCCTGAGCGAAAACGGCTTCATTATCATCTTCATTATCTGGTGTTTGTTCCTGGCCATAGTCACTCCGCCCTTCCGCTCAATATCCAACCTGATGACCGTGCTCCGCCAGGCGTCCATCATCGGGATCGTGGCGATCGGGGAGATGCTGATCGTGCTGATGGGATCGGGAATGGATATTTCCCTCGCGTCCATCCTCGGCCTTTGCGGGGTGTCCGCGGCGATGCTGATGGTGGCGGGGTGGTCGTTGCCGGCGGCGGTTTGCGCCGGGGTTTTGCTGGGCGGGCTGGTCGGGATGATCAACGGGCTGATGGTTACCCGGATGCGGATCAACGGGATCGTGGTCACGCTCGGGATGATGTACGCCCTGGAAGGGGTGGGGTTTGTGCTGACCAAGGGACAGACCATCTCCGGACCGACCGTGATTTCTTTGGCGCCGCTTTCGCGCGGATATTTCGGGCCGGTGCCGGTTCCGGTGCTGATCCTGTTTTTCTTTTACGCGGTGGCTTTTTATGTTTTAAACTATACGGTGTTCGGAGCGCGATCCTACGCGGTCGGTGCCAACGAGCGCGCCTCCTGGCTCTCCGGAATCAATATTGACCGGCTCCGGCTTTTAAGCTACATCATCGCGGGTCTGCTCGCCGGGTTCGGAGGGGTGATGCAGACCAGCCGGATGGGATCGGCCACCGGAGGCATGGGAAGCGAATTCTTGTTCCCGATCCTGACCGCGGTGATCCTGGCCGGGGTCAGCCTTTCCGGGGGCAAGGGCAAAATCCTCAATGTCCTGATCGGAGCAATTTTCCTGGCGACCATCGCCAACGGCCTGATCCTGCTCAATGTCCCGATCTATATCCAAAAAATTATTTCTGGGGTGATCCTGGTGTTGGCGCTCTCGCTGGATCGGCTGAGGAATATCGGGGGCAGGGCTTAATAAAAAATGTCGGCAAAGATAGAATTCCATAACATCACCAAGGTTTTTCCGGGCGTGAAGGCCCTGGACGGGGTTTCGTTCGCGGTTGAAACCGGAGAGGTTCACGGGTTGGTGGGAGAGAATGGCGCGGGCAAATCCACTTTGATCAAGATCATTTCCGGGGCTTTGAACGCGGAATCCGGGGAGATGCTCCTGGACGGAAAGGTTTTCCATCCGGCCGGTCCGCAGGATTCAATCATTGCGGGGATCAGCTCTATTTACCAGGAGCGGAGTTTCCTGCCCGAGCGGAATGTGATGTTCAACATTATGCTGGGCCGGGAAAAAGGTTCTTCGCTCGGCCGTCTGGATTTTGGGGAGATGAAAAAGAAATGCCGGGAAGTCCTCAAGCTGCTCCATTCCGAAAACATCGGACTGGACTTAAAGGCCGGGGACTTGAAGGCCGGACAAAAACAGATCCTGGAGATCGGCCGGGCGCTGGTCCAGAAAAGCTCGGTCCTGATTATGGACGAGCCGACTTCGGCCTTGAACCTTGAGGAGCGGGAAAGTTTGTTCCAGGGGATCAAGCGGCTCCAGGCAGAGGGGATGACTATTATATATGTGTCGCACCGGCTGGAGGAAATTTTTCGTCTGGCGGACCGGGTGACGGTTCTGCGGGACGGGAAATGGATTCAGACTTCTCGGATCAATGAAATTAACAAGGACGACCTGATCAAAGCAATGGTGGGGAGAGAGTGGACCGGATCGTTTCCATCCAAGAACGCCGAGCCGGGCAAGCCGGTCCTGGAAGTGGAGGGGTTGAGCGGAAAATCTTTTCGCAACATCAGCTTCCAATTGCGGCAGGGAGAAGTTATCGGGATCACCGGTTTGGCCGGGAGCGGCAAAGAGGAATTGGGGCAGGCCTTGTTCGGGGCGTATCCGATCATCGGGGGCAGGATTAAAATTGCCGGAGAGGAAATTTCACCCACTCCCTGGACCGCGATCAAGGCCGGGATCGCCTACCTTCCGGAGGACCGCAAGACCGAAGGGATTATCCAGTCGCTTTCGGTGCGGAGAAATATCTCGCTGCCGATATTGGGAAAACTTTCCGGCCTGATCGGGAATATCCGGATCAAGCAGGAGAGGGAATTGGCGCAAAGCTGGGTTGATCAACTGGGGATCAAGACCCCGGGACTGGAGCAGGTTTGCGAAAATTTGAGCGGGGGCAACCAGCAGAAGGTGGTTCTGGCCAAGTGGCTGGCCTCCCGCGCCCGGCTGATCATCCTGGCCTGTCCCACCCAGGAGGTTGATGTAGTGGTCAAGTTTGAATTATACCGCCTGATCTCGGAACTTTCCCGAAAGGGGATTGCCATCATCCTGATTTCATCCGACCTTCCCGAAATCGTCGGAGTCAGCCGGCGCGTCCTGGTGATGCGCAACGGAGAGATCGCGGCCGAGCTGGAATCCGGCCGGGTGGAGAGCGAGACTATTCTGCGTTACGCCCTGGGCCAGGCCGCAATGGGGGGCGCTTGAGCGTCTTCGGTTTGGGCGATCTTGCTCCATCCGCGGAAACCATTCCATCCGTCCGTTTGCAAGATTTGTTTAACTGACTATAATCCTTAGCGGTTTTTTGAAAATAATGGGTAAAAGGGAGAATGAAAAAAGATGGCGTTGATGCGCGAGCCGATGACGCGGGAGGGTTATGAGCGGCTGAAGGCGGAGTTGGAGCGGCTGCGCTCAGTGGAGCGGGTGAAGATCGCGGAGGAGATAGAACGGGCGCGCTCTTTTGGAGACCTGTCTGAAAACGCCGAGTATAATTACGCCAAGGACAAGCAGGGATTGATTGAAGCCCGGATCCGCAACCTGGAAGACAAGTTCTCCCGCGCCGATGTGATAGACCTTTCCCGGCTCTCCGGCGAAAAGATCACCTTTGGCGCCAGGGTGGAATTGATGGACATTGAGAGCAAGGAAAAGGTGACCTATCAGATCGTGGGCAGTTTTGAGTCGGATGCGGAAGCGGGCAAGATTTCTTTTGAAAGCCCGATGGCGCGGGCCTTGATCGGGAAAGAACTGGGAGACGATGTGGTTATAAAAAACCCCAAGGGACAAAGGACCTACGAGATCGTGGCAGTCAAGTTCTAGAGATGTTGGCGATGACCGCAGGGGCACGGGCCGGGAAAATTATTTCAAAATCCCCCTTCCGGCTATGCGGGTCCGATCTCAGCCCTGATAATTTGACAAGCTTTCCGTTTTATAGTATTTTCCCGCCAACTTATAAATGAATCACATTTGGGATTTACAACTGCTTTTGAAAAGGTTTGGGCATCCATTGTCAACCAACTCCAAACTTTCCGCTTAGCGGCTGGTAAAATATATTTAAAAAAGGAGGTTCTGGCGATGAGTGAAGTAGGGTTACTTGCGATCATTATTGTGATCAGCGTTTTCGGGCTGATCATGGCGTATGGCCTGGCCAAATGGGTGCTCAAACAGGGCACCGGCAGCGAGGCCATGCAAAAAATTTCCGACGCCATTAAACAGGGGGCCGAGGCGTTCCTGGCCAGGCAGTTCAGGACCATTGGCCTGCTGGCCGTGGCCTTTGCCGCGCTCCTGTTTATCGGCTACGGCCTGCTCCGGGCGCACCGGGAATTTGACCCGGTGGATACCCGGATGGCTTTGGCGTTCTGGATCACGCTTTCCTTTGTGCTCGGCGCGATCTGTTCTTTGATCGCCGGATACATCGGGATGTGGGTGAGCATCCGGTCCAATATCCGCACCGCGGCCGGATTCCTGCAAAAGGAAGGCGCGGTCAACCAGGCCCTGCAGGTGGCGCTCCGGGGCGGCGCGGTTTCCGGACTGATGGTGGTGGCAATGAGTTTGCTGGGAGTGGCCGGGCTGTATGCCGCGGTAAAATTCACTACCAGCGTGGAACCAACCCAGATCCCGTTCCTGATCGTGGGCTACGGGTTCGGCGCGTCCTTTGTCGCCCTCTTCGCCCAGCTCGGCGGCGGTATCTATACCAAGGCCGCGGATGTGGGCGCGGACCTGGTGGGCAAGGTTGAAGCCGGGATTCCCGAGGACGATCCCCGCAACCCCGCGGTGATCGCGGATTTGGTCGGAGACAATGTCGGCGACTGCGCCGGCCGTGGCGCGGACCTGTTTGAATCCACCGCCGCCGAGAACATCGGCGCGATGATCCTGGGCGGCGTGATGGCCCATACCTTCCAGAAAATAATGCTGGAAAAAGGTATCACGGTTCCCGATTCCTGGGTCCTGGGAGTGATGCTCTTCCCGCTCGTTGCCCGCGCCTTTGGAATCATTGCCTCGGTGATCGGGATCATTTCGGTCAAGGTCAAGGGCGAGGAAGACCCGATGCAGTCTTTAAACCGCGGCTACTATGTCACGGTGGTCCTGGCTATGATCGCCTTTGCCGGAGCGAGCCGGATGTTGCTTTATCACGAGCAGGCCCCGCACGCCTGGATCAACTTCACGCTCTGCGGAGTGATCGGCGTGGTCACCTCGGTATGTTATGTGTTCATTACCCAGTATTACACTGAATATAAATATCGCCCGGTCCTTTCCATTGCCGAGGCCTCCCAGACAGGCCCGGCCACCAATATCATCACCGGCCTCTCCGTCGGCCTGGAGTGCACCTGGATGCCGATTGTGGTCATCTCCGCGGCAATTTTGGGCTCCTACTATCTGGGAAAATCATCCGGGTTTGAGCACGCCGGATTGTTCGGAACCGCGGTCGCCACCATGGGTATGCTCGCCACCGCCGCCTACATCCTGGCGATGGACACCTTCGGTCCGATCGCGGACAACGCCGGCGGCATCGTTGAAATGAGCAAACAGCCCAAGGAAGTGCGGGACAAGGCCGACCGGCTGGACGCGGTCGGAAACACCACCAAGGCCCTGACCAAGGGATACGCCGTCGGCTCAGCCGCTCTCGCCGCGTTCCTGCTTTTCTCCGCCTACTTTGATGAAGTAAGGAACTACCTCCCCGAGGTCCAGAAGAACTTGTTTGTCGGCATTAATCTTGCCAAACCAGAGGTCTTTGTCGGCGGCGCTTTCGGAGGCATGCTGGTTTTCCTGTTCTCGGCCCTCGCCATCCGGGCCGTGGGCAAGGCCGCTTATTATGTGATCAATGATGTGCGCGCGCAGTTCAAAGAAAAGCCCGGCATCCTGCTGGGCACCGAGCAGCCCGATTACGGACGCACCGTGGACATCGTGACCAAGGGCGCGCTTCGTCAGATGGTGGCGCCCGGCTTGCTCGCCGTCTTAATGCCGATTGCAGTCGGAATTATTTTCCGGATCTTCAAGACCCCGGACGACCCAACCATCGCCGCGGAAGCCGTCGGCTCGCTCCTGATGGTCGGGACCATCGTCGGGATCCTGATGGCCCTGTTCTTCAATAACGGCGGAGGCGCCTGGGACAACGCCAAGAAATATATTGAGACCGGCGCCTACGGCGGGAAGGGTTCCCCCACCCACAAGGCCGCGGTCGTGGGAGACACCGTGGGAGACCCCTGCAAGGACACCGCGGGACCGTCGCTCCATGTCCTGATCAAACTTCTCTCAACCATAACCCTGGTGCTGGCGCCGCTGTTTATCTAGTTCAACCTTAAACCAAAAAAGGCGGGAGATCCTCTCCCGCCTTTTTTATTCTCCCGGACTGCCGGCGCCATTTTTTTACCACCGGTGGCGACAGGTCAAGTTTTTTGCAAATGGAGATATTTGATTTGCGCTTGAGCATAGTTGTATGTTAGATTTTGGGAAATGGAAAAGAAGGGCAGGTTAAAGGCGATCTCGGCGCGGCTGGACGCGCTTTATGAGTTTGACCGGGAGCCGGTCAGTGAGAGCAAATTTCAGTCGGGCTGGAATTTCGCGTCCCTGTTCGCGGGCGAGCATATCGCGGGCACGGAATTTGTAATCGGGTCAATGTTCGTGCTCCACGGGGTTTCGGCCAAGGACCTGATCCTGGGGCTTTTGCTGGGAAACCTCCTGGCCGTGCTCTCCTGGACCTTGGTCTGCGCTCCGATCGCGGTCCGGGTAAGGCTCACCCTTTACTGGTATCTGCGCCAGATCGGGGGCCCGGGAATCACCTTTATCTATAATGTGGCCAACGCTTTCCTCTATTGCATTTTGGCCGGGGCGATGATCTCGGTCGCGGCCACCGCGATCGGACTGGCCTTTGGCGTGGACACCCCGGCCCTGGACGCGAAACTCCCCACCAGCGTCGGCTGGGTCGTGATCGCGTTGGGAACCGGGATGGTGGTGACGGTGGTGGCCATTCTCGGATTTGAAAAACTGTCCCAATTCTCCAGCGTCTGCGCGCCTTGGCTGATCCTGATCTTCTTTGTCGGAGCCATTGCCGTGCTTCCCAGGATCGGCGAGTTCCATTCAGCGTCCGATTTGTGGAACCTGGCTCAAACCAAGATCTGGACCGGGATCCCGATTGAGGGCAAGGAAAAATTAGGCTTCTGGCACATTTGCTTTTTCGCCTGGTTTTGCAATCTGGCGATGCACATGGATTTGTCGGACCTGGCTTTATTCCGCTACGCCCGGCATTGGACCTACGGATTTTACTCGGCCTGCGGCGTGCTTCCCGGACACCTGATGGCATGGATCGCTTCCGGAATTATGGTGGCCGCGATCGGCCTGAAGATGAGTCCGGGACAGATGGCGGTGAACGCCGCGGGATTGGCCGGAGCGGTGGCGGTCGTGATTGCCGGCTGGACCACGGCCAACCCGACTTTATATCGGGCCGGACTCGCGCTCCAGACCGTCACCCCGAATTGGCCGCGCTGGCTGGTAACCCTGGTGATCGGAATCCTCACCACCATCCTCTCCTGCTTCCCCTTCTTCTTTATGCGCCTCCTGGATTTCGTGGCCATTTACGGCCTGGTGCTGATGCCGATCGGAGCCGTGGTTTTCGCCGAGCACTGGCTGATCCCGAAACTGGGGATGGCCCAGAACCGCGCAAAGCAAAGGGGATGGTTCATCAGCTTTGCCGTGCTTTTAACCTGGGGCATCACCCTCGCAGTCTGCTGGTATATGCCGTTCCATTTATTCTTCAGATGGCTGCCGGGATATCTGATCGCGCTGGTCCTATACCTGGTCCTCGCCTCGCTGGAATCAAAACTGCGCCCGGCCCCAGCGGCTCAAACCGGAGGGGTAAAATGAAAACCCGCACCCTGATCATCAACCTCGCGAGCATCCTCGCGATCCTTTCACTTCTGATCGGTCTTTTGGTCGGCGTTCTCGCCTTCACCGGCGTCCTGGAATTTGAAAAATATAAATTGATCCTGAACCTGTCCAGCCTGGTCTGGTTTCTGACCGCGCCCTTCTGGTTCGTGCCTCAACTCTTCGGCAAAAATTTTGCCGAGGCCGGCAAGCAGGCTTGGCTTCGGCCGAAGGGCTGAGTGAGGATCAAAGGAATCGCGCCTGAAGGCGCTCGCATCCTGCTCCGCTCCTCTCCAGACGCGGAGTTATGCAGGACAGGCCTTAAAAGCAAAGATTCGGTTGCGTCGTTGTGGTTTAAATTTCTTCGTGTTTGATGTTGCCCGGCGCCAGGTCAATGACCATGCTGGAATAAGTCGCCTCAAACCATTCGCGGAACATTTGATAGGTGCGGTTTTGGGGCCAGTCTGAAAAATTATTTATTCTCTGCCAATTTTCTTTCGATCTCCAGGGACAGATTTTGGAAAAAGGTTTTAAGTTCCCTGGGGTCAAAAGGCTTGAGCATTTGCACGGGCCAGTCTTCCGCGCGATCGGAATAGGACCTTGCCTTATGGAGGGCTTGCGCGAAAAAGTAGAGGTCAAATCCGGGATCTTTTTCCTTGGCGAATTCCGCCAGTTCCCAGAAGGAAGCGTTTTCCTGAGTGAGAATGAAATAGAGGTCAACCACATCCTTAGGCGCGGTCCTTCCGAAAAAGGCCCCGAATTTGTCCGCAATTAAATCCAGGTAGTCATTGACAATAATAGTCTCTACCTTGAGGGGCGGCTGGAAACGAAACGGGCTGTCATAGGCAAGCTGAATCTTGATGGTTTGATCGGTCTCCTTTAGCTCCAGTTCCACGAAAGTCTCATGTCGCCTGGTAATGGTGACGCTGAATGATCCCTTGAAGTGCTGCTCCAGCTTGTTGGCAAAGGGAATGATCACTCCCTCCAGGCCGGTGAAAAAATCAAAATCATAGGACTTGCGATGGGCGAGGTAAAATTCCGCCAGCGCGGTTCCGCCGGCAAGGTAGAAATCTTCCGCGCCCGCCAAAGCGAAAAAGGATTTCAGGAACCTTTGATGCAGCGGGGACAGGGTGCCCTTAGTTTGCGGCGCCTGATTTGTCCATTTCGGAAAAGATTTCATTCCAAACACTCCTGACTTCCTTGGGCAGGGTAAGGTCCGGCAGAAGCTTGCGCACCTCTCCCCAGTCCAGATCTCGGATATCCTCGGTCCGGCCGTGAATCAAAACTTGCTCAATGTACCATTTGCGCTGGAAGGGATTATCCAGGTCAACCTCATCCACGGACCAGACAATATATCTTTTCGGCTTGATCTTCATCGGTTTAAATATACCATTGCTCTTTCCCTAAAACAATCAGCGAGAAACGAAGGAAAAGACAGGATCAAAATCCAGGGGCGCTTTACAAAAGAGAAAAGCCATTTAGAATTGAGCCGACTTGAGGAACAAGTAAATGAGTTTGATTGACGAGCTTGGGATCAAACCCGCGCCGGATTTTGAAGGCCGGATCAAGAAGGTTTTGCTGAGAAAAGGCGAGCCGGACCGGGTGGCTTTTTACGAGTTGTTCGCGGACAAGCAGATCAAGGACAAGATTTTGGGCAAGCCCACCTTGTTTCCGAGCCTGTTGCCGATCGGAGATCCGGCCAAGCTGATCCCTAATGAAATTGAATTCTGGCTCCGGCTTGGTTATGATTATGTCCCGGCGGCGCCCGCATACGGGTTCGGGATGAAGGTCAACCTGGCCAAGGACACCGCGGGAGTTGATCAGGGAATGAGGTTCTGGGTGGATGAGGGCGCATCCCTGATCAAGACCCGGGAGGATTTTGAAAAACATTTCTGGGTTGACGCGGACACGGTGAGCCTGGATCTTTTTGACGCCTTTGCCCAGCATCTTCCGGAAGGAATGGTGGTCTTCGGACAAACTTCCGGCATAATGGAAAATGCGGTCTGGCTGTTGGGCCACCAGGGGATGTCTTACCTGATGGCGGACGATCCCGAGTTGTTGAAAATGATTTTTGACCGGATCGGGAGCAACCTGGTGAGACTGATTGAGCGGATGGCGGAGAGGGAATTTGTCGGCGCGATCCAGATGGGGGACGACCTCGGGTTCAAGACCCAGACGATGATTTCTCCCAAAGCCTTGCGCGAGTATGTTTTCCCCTGGCACAAGAAAGCCGTGGAGGCCGCGCATCAAAAGGGCAAGCCCTTTATTTTTCATTCGTGCGGGAACCTGGAAAAAGTTATGGATGAGATCATCGCGAGCGGGATAGACGCCAAGCATTCGTTTGAGGACGAGATCACCCCGGTGGCCAAGGCGAAAAAACTCTGGGGGGACCAGGTGGCGGTTTTGGGCGGGCTGGATATTGATTTCCTCTGTCGCGCCAAGCCGGACCAGGTCCGGGAACGAACCGCGGCGATGATCCGGGAGCTGGCCCCGGGCGGCGGATGGGCGCTCGGCACCGGCAACTCGGTGGTGAACTATCTTCCGGTGGAAAATTATTTAATTATGCTCAAGACCGGATGGGAGCTGGGAAAATATCCGATTTGAATTTCAAAAAATGAATCCTGCAAACGATCAAATTTCCGCCCCGAAAAAGCCCTCGCCAATCCGGCAGGTCATTCCCTGGATGTTCGCGATCGCGATCCTGGTTTATATGTTTTATCAGGTGGACTTCCGCAAGGTCTGGAAGGTGATTGCCGCGGGCAAGCCGCTCTGGATCATCGGCGCATACCTGTTTTACTGCGCGGTCTATTATCTCACCGACATCCTGAGCTTCTTCCGCGCTTACAACTGGTTCAATCTCCGGATCAGTTTCAAGGAAACCGCGCTCCTTCGGTTCGCCTCTTACGCGGTCCAGGCCGTGAACGGAGCGCTCACCGAAATTATGAGCGTGCTCTATATGTTGCGCGCGAAAAAGGTTCCCATCCTTAATTCCACCAGCTCGGCCGGGTTTGTTTACTTCAACGAAACCCTGACCCTGATGACTTTTCTGGCATACTGCGCCTTCGCCCTGCCCACGGCAAACCGGATCCTGATCCCAATCCCCTATCTCAATATTTCCTTCTGGACCTTGTTCCAAGCCCTGATCATTTCGCTGTGGGCTCTGGTCCCGCTCTGGCTGATCTTCTGGAGAACCGGCCTTTGTTCCCGCTTCCCGAAAATCCGCGACAACCCCCTCCTGCTATCATTCAAGCAGGCCGCCTTGAAGAATTATTTGGAAATGTTCTTCTACCGCTTCAGCAACAACCTGATCAGCCTGGGCGCAAACATCATTATGCTCAAGGCTCTGGGGATCAACGCCCCGATCGCGCTCCTGTTCGCCTGCGTGCCCTTGATGGTCAACATCGCGTACTGGCCGGTCTCGGCCGGAGGGTTCGGAGGGCCGCAGCTGGTCGCGCATTTCCTGCTCAAGGGATACGCCTCGGAAGAAGCCGTGCTCGCCTACAGCATCGTCTGGTCCGCCCTCTTCTTCCTCACCCGAACCCTCACCGGCATCCCTTTCCTCCGGCCGGTATATCAGGCCGCGTTCCCGCAAGATTCAGCGCGTAAAAATTAACCTCCCGGAATTGACAGTCCCGGAATTCCCCTTTACCCTTCATCTTTAAATCCGATGAACGAGCGCGAAAAAAATATGCTCTGGCTCAGGCTGACCCGCGCCAAGGGAATGGGCCCGATCTCTATCCGGAAATTGTTCCTGCATTTCCAGGGGGTGGAGAAAATATTCGCGGCCAAGGAATCGGAGTTCGGAAAAGTGGAAGGTATCAAGTCCGGGATCGCGAGGGAGCTTCAGGAAAAAGAACACCGGGAATGGGCGGAGCAGGAGCTGGAAAAAACCGACCGGGCCGGGGTAACCATCATTGCGATGGGCGATCCGTCATATCCGGAAAATTTATTGCAGATCCCGGACCCGCCGGTTGTGATCTATCTCAAGGGCGGTTTGAAAAAAGAAGACCAGCGGGCAGTGGCGGTAGTGGGTTCGCGGAATTACAACGAATACGGGGAAGTGATGGCTCGCCGGATCGGGGCCGGGCTGGCCAAATTCGGGATCACGGTGGTGAGCGGGATGGCCAGGGGGATTGATTCCCTGAGCCAGGCCGCGGCATTGGACGGGGGAGGGCGGACCCTCGCGGTCCTGGGCTCGGGCGTGGATGTGATCTATCCGGCGGAGGAGAAGGATCTTTACCGGCGGATCATTGAGCGCGGGGCCGTGCTCAGCGAATTCCCGATCGGGACCGGACCGGCCGCGGAAAATTTCCCGCAGCGCAACCGGATCATCTCCGGCCTGGCAACCGCGCTGGTGGTGGTCCAGGCGAATAATCCCAGGAGCGGCGCCCTGATCACGGCCCGGTTCGCCCTGGACCAGGGCCGGATTGTTTACGCGGTTCCCGGAAACGCCGGCTCTCCCTGGTCCAAGGAAACCAACCGCCTGCTCAAGCAGGGCGCGGTTTTGGCCGAGGACGCCGAGGACATTGTGCTGGACCTTTTCCCGAGCCTGGGGATAAAGCCGGAGCAATTGGGGCCGCTGTTTGAGAAGGCCCAAAAACCGGGCAACTTGACAATTGAGCAGGAAAGAATTTACTCTCTGATTCCGGAGTCGGAGGAAGGATCGGTGGAATTGGATTACCTGATCCGGAAAAGCAAGGTCGGGGCGAGCCAGACCCAATCCTTTCTGACCGAGCTGGAATTGTTCGGATTGATTGAAAAAATGCCGGGAGGAAAATGGCGGAAAAAACTGAGCAGTCTGTAGGAAAAGACCTGGTGATAGTGGAAAGTCCGGCCAAGGCCAAGACCATCAGCCGGTATTTGGGCAAGGACTATACGGTCAAGGCCAGCGTGGGCCATATTATTGACCTGCCCAAAAAGGAAATCGGCGTGAATATTGAAAAGGACTTTGAGCCTAAATACCAGGTGATGCCGGAGAAGAAAAAGATCGCCGCCGAGATCAAGGAGGCGGCGAAAAAGGCCAAAACGGTTTTTCTCGCCCCGGACCCGGACCGGGAAGGCGAGGCCATTGCCTGGCATATCGCCAACCTGATCAAAGCCGACAACCCGCGGGTCAAGCGCGTGCTGATCAACGAGATCACCAAGCAGGCGGTGCAGAAGGCGATCGCCGACGCCGGCGAGTTGGACCGGAACCGGTTCGAGGCTCAGCAGGCGCGGAGGATTTTGGACCGGCTGGTGGGATATCAGATCAGCCCGCTGCTCTGGAAAAAAATCCGCACCGGCCTGAGCGCCGGGAGGGTGCAATCGGTCGCGGTCCGCCTGGTCTGCGAGCGCGAGCGCGAGGTTGAGGCGTTCAAGTCGGAAGAATACTGGACCCTTGAGGCCGATTTCAAGGCGCAGAACCCGCCGGAATTTTTGGCCAAGCTCTCCCTGATCAAAAACGAGAAGTTCAAAATCGAAAACCAGGCCCGGGCCGATGAGTTGGAAAAATCCCTTCAGGCCCTTGCTTACCAGGTTTCCAAGGTTGAGAAGAAGGAAAAGCAGAGAAGGCCGCCCGAGCCCTTCATCACGGCGCGCCTTCAGCAGGAAGCGGTGAAGCGGTTCGGCTTTCCGGCCAAGAGGACTATGTCGATCGCGCAACAACTCTACGAAGGAATAGACCTCGGCCCGGAAGGACGGGTCGGATTGATCACCTATATGCGCACGGACTCGGTCCGGGTCTCGGACCTGGCCATTGCCGCGGCGCGGTCTAAAATCCTGGAGCTGTTCGGACCATCTCATCTACCGGCCACGCCCAATATCTATAAGAGCAAGAAGAGCGCCCAGGAGGCGCACGAGGCGATCCGTCCCACGATGATGGAATTGAGTCCGGAAAAAATCCAGCAATACCTCGCCCCGGAGCAGCAAAAACTTTACCGGATGATCTACGAGCGGTTCCTGGCCAGCCAGATGAAACCGGCGATCCTGGACCAGACCTCCATTGATATCTCCGGCAACGGCTTCACCTTCCGAGCCACCGGCACCGTGATCAAGTTCCCCGGATTCCTCGCCCTCTGGCAGGAGCCGGAAAGCGAGGATGAGGATTCCGAGGATAAATCCAATTCCAAAAAACTGCCGTTGGTATCGGTCGGGGAAAAAGTTCAACTGCTCAAGCTGGAAAAGAAACAGCATTTCACCCAGCCCCCTCCCAGATACAATGAAGCGAGCCTGATCCGGGAGCTGGAAGAGAAGGGGATCGGAAGACCCAGCACCTACGCCCAGATCGTGACCACCATCCAGGACCGGGAATATGTCATAAAGGAAAAAGCGGTGTTCAAGCCAACCGCGCTCGGGTTCCTGGTCAATGATATTCTGGTGATGAGCTTTCCCGACCTGGTCAACCCCCAGTTCACCGCCCGGATGGAAGACCAACTGGACGAGGTTGAGGAAGGCAAACTGAAATGGGTGGACCTGCTGAAGGAGTTTTATAAAAAATTCTCCCGCGACTTGGAGGCTGCTCCGGAGCTGATTGACAAAGCCCGGGGCGAAGTGCCGACCAGTCTCAAATGTCCCAAATGCGGGAAAGAACTGGCGATCCGGTGGGGCAAGAACGGGGAATACCTCAAATGCGCCGGCTACCCGGAATGCGATTTCACCTCCAATTTCAAGCGCGATGAAAGCGGAAAGGTGGAGCTGGTGGCCAGGGAAGAGACCGGGATCAATTGCCCGTTGTGCGGAAAGCCCATGGTGGTCCGCAAGAGCAAGCGCGGAGAATTCCTCGGTTGCTCCGGATACCCGAAATGCAAATCCACTTCCAATTTTGAGCGCGCGGAAACCGGCGGGATCAAACTTAAGGAAAAAGCCCCGGCCTCGCAGCCGACCGGGCTGGTCTGCGAGAAATGCGCCAAGCCCCTGGTGATCAAATCCAGGGCGCAACGCGAGTTCCTGGCCTGTTCCGGGTACCCGGCCTGCCGGAACATCAAGAATTTCAAGCGCAACGATAAAGGGGAAATTGAGATCGTGGCATCCGCGGAAGCGAGTGGCCCGGAGAAGGCTTGCCCGAAATGCGGAAAGCCCCTGTTATACCGGCGCGGAAGGTTCGGGCCGTTCCTCGGCTGCTCCGGATACCCGGACTGCAAATACCTCGAATCGCTCAACAAAAAAACGGCCGGCAAAAAAGATGAATCCGAATAAAAAAGCGGTGGTCCTGCTCAGCGGCGGGATTGATTCCGCGGTGGCCTCGGCCCTCGCGAACAAGGCCGGCTATAACCTTTTCGGCCTGAGCTTTGATTACGGCCAGAGGCATAAGGTTGAACTCACGGCCGCAAAAAAAATTGCGGATCATTTGCATTTTGCACGCCACCTGATCTTCCCGCTCCCGCTTAATCTCTTCGGAGGCTCGGCCCTGCTCGGCGACTCGGAAGTGCCCAAGGGCCGGACCGATTCGGAAATCCAAACCGGGATCCCATCCACTTATGTCCCGGGCCGGAATTTAATCTTCCTCGCCATCGCCATCGCCTGGGCGGAAACTTTATCCGCGGACGCGGTCATCATCGGCGCGCATACCATTGACTACTCCGGGTACCCGGACTGCCGTCCGGAATTTTTAGATTCCTTCCAGCGATCCGCCAACCTCGCCACCAAAGCCGGGACCGAGCAAAGGCTGATCCGGGTCTGGCCCCCGCTGATCCACCTGGGCAAGGCCGAGATCATCAAGACCGGATCCGAACTGGGACTGGACTTCTCCCTCACCTTCTCCTGCTATGATCCGGATGAGCAGGGCCGCGCCTGCGGCCTGTGCGATTCCTGCCTGATCCGCAAAAAGGCTTTCCAAGCCGCGGATATTCCCGATCCCACTTTATACCGGTAATTTTTTCGGAGAGACACCGGCCCGGAGGCTGGCAAGATCCGCCCTGAGCAAAACCCGCTTTGATCGGCGAAAGAAAATTGCTATAATTCTTATTATGCCGGCAAACCTGACCCCCGATTATATGGAAGCGGAGCGGCTGTATAAACAGGCGCGCACGGACCAGGAGCGGATGGCGGCCCTGGAGCAGATGCTGTCCACTGTGCCCAAGCATAAGGGCACGGAAAAGATTCAATCCGACATCAAGCACCGGATGGCCAAACTGCGGGAGCTTTCCGAGGAGAAGTCGGGAAAGGGGGGCGGGAAGCGCGGGGTAAACCTTTTTGTGCCGCGAGAGGGGGCGGGCCAGGTGATCTTGATCGGCCCCCCCAATTCCGGTAAAAGCTCCATCCTGGGCTTTTTCACCAAGGCCCAGGTGGAGATCGCGGATTACCCTTACACCACCCGCCAGCTCCAGCCCGGGATGATGCCGTTCGGGAATGTCCAGATCCAGTTGGTGGACACCCCGGCGTTGAGTCCGGAAATGTTCGAGCCTTGGATGACCTCGGCGATCCGGTCGTCCGATTACCTCATCTTGGTGGTTGACCTGATGAGTCCGGGGATTCTGGACGATCTGGAGTTCATCAAAAATACCCTGCGCCAGCATAGGATAGAACTTAACCGGAGCGCGCCGGAGAAGTTTGACGACGAGGGGAACGCCCGGATCAAGGCGGTCATACTCGGGACGCATCTGGACCTGGAGGGCGCCAAAGACAACCTTGAGGCGCTCCGGGACATTTACGGCAAGGACCTGGACATTTTGGCCTTGTCGTTCAAGACCGGGGAGGGCGCGGATAAATTTGCCGGGGAAATTTTCCAGCGCCTGGAAGTGGTCCGGATTTACACCAAGAGTCCGGGCAAGCCCGCGGATCGGAGCGACCCGGTGGTTTTGCGGAAGGGGAGCACGGTGGACGACTTTGCCCGGGGCATCCACAAGGATTTGGAGCAAAATTTGAAATATGCCCGGATCTGGGGTAAGAATAAGTTTGAAGGACAGCGAGTGCCGCGCGATTATGTGTTTGAAGATGAAGATATCTGCGAGCTGCATGGTTGAGGAGTAAACGATGAGCGAGATGGTGATAAATTTTCCCGCACTGCTTTTTTCGCTGGTCACCGACGACCAGGGCGTGACCACTTTGGGAGACGAGGCCAAGGTTCATAAGATTCCGGACGATCTGGTGGTTCTGCTCCGGGTGCTGGAAGGGGCGGAAGCCGGCAAGGGCTACCAGATTCACGAGACCCCGGTCACAATCGGCCGGGACAAGATTTGCGCGATCTCGGTCAAGGATTCCCGGATGAGCCGGCAGCACGGGGCGATCCTGTATTTCGCGCCCGACTTTTTCATCAAGGACCTCGCGTCCTCCAACGGCACCTTGCTGGACGGCAAGCCGGTGAAGCAGGCCAAGCTCAAGAACGGGGACAAGATCAAGATGGGGCAAACGGTTTTTGAATTCATCGTGAGCAATCTCTCGGAGGCGAAATAATGCGCGAGCTTTCTTTGATCAGCTCCGGCGAGACCAATCAGGGGCGGCTCCGGGAGGTGAACCAGGATTTTTTCCTGGTCAACCGACAGCTTAATCTGTTCGCGGTGGCGGACGGGATTGAAACCGCGCCTTACGGCGAGCTGGCGAGCAGGATGGCCGCGGAGAAGCTGGAGGGCCTGCTCAAGGATTTTGACCTGTCCCTGGACGCCACTCCCCCGAGCGATGATCATCCCGCGGTGCCGCTCCCGGTCCGGGCGCTCAAATACGCATTCCGCGAGGTGAACCGCCAGATTTATAATTTTTCGCGCGAGACCCCGAAATACCAGGGGATGGGCACCACCCTGACCGCGCTCTGGATTTATCAGGGCCGCGCCTATTTCGGACATCTCGGGGACAGCCGCGGTTATTTGATCCGACAGAAAGTGGCGCAACAACTCACCCATGATCATACTTCCATCTCCGATTCTCCCTCGAAATTAAGCGAGGATATGGAATTTTACGAGGGCAGCCAGCGCACCTCCGAACACGAGCTGACCCAGGCGCTCGGGATCAATCCGGATATTCAGGTGCAACTGGCCGGGGGGTCGCCCAAATCCGGGGACCATTTCCTGCTCTGCACCGACGGCCTCTACGGCCAGGTCCAGACCTGGGAGATGGTGGATATGGTGAACCAGAACCTCCCCCATCTGGCCTGCCGGAAACTGATCCAGCTTGCAAATCAGAAGGGAGGCAAGGATAATGTCGCGGTGGTGGTCGTGCAGGTGGAATGAGGGCAAGGGTCTGAGGTCAGGGGAAAATTAACCACGGAAAAAAGGAGAGAGCAATGGAAAATTTGGAGCTGATCAGAAACATCCGGATTTTTATGGAACTGGAAGACCCGGAGTTGGAAAGGTTTTTACAGATCGCGGAGGAGAAGAAATTCGCCAAAGGCGCGGTGATTATTGAAGAGAACACGGAAGGGAAAGCCCTGTTCATTATCAAGAACGGCACGGTGGAAGTGACCAAGGTGGACGGGGCGCTGGAGAGCGAGTTGGGCAAGCTGTTCGCGGGGGAGCATTTTGGGGAGATGAGCCTGGTGGAGGACGCGAAAACCAGCGCGCGGGTCAAGGCCTATAATGAAGTGGTGTGCCTGGTGATTCCGCGGAGTGAGTTCCAGAAATTGATTGAGAGCGATTACAAGGTTGCGGCCCGGGTTTACAAGGCCTTCACCCAGACCTTGTGCGACCGGCTCCGTCAGACCTCCCAGGACCTGGTGGCCTGGAAGCCGGAATTTCAGACCTGACCGGAGCGCTCCCGCTAGTGGATCGGGGATCGCTTCAGGTTATTGATCAGCAGCTTGACCTGCTCGCCAAAATCCATCCGGTCCTGCCGCCTGGGATAGTAAAGGCTCGGCGCGCAGAAGGTGAGCACCTTGCGGAACGCCTCGGTATCGGGCGGATCAAAGAAGAACACGATCGGGATCAGACCCGGTCTCTGATAGGCCCGCTCGTATGCCCTGATTGAAATCGCGGCATTGATCCCGTTGATGATCGGCATTTTCAAATCCAGGATCAACAAACCCGGGTCCCGGTTCTGTTCAAACCACTCAAGGGTCCGAACCATCAGTTCCTCGCCGTTGGGAAAAGCATGGCTCTCCTCCGCCAGCATTGACTGTTTGGCCTCCGCCGCCAGCATTTCCCGCTCCTGATTCTCGTAACCGGCTATGAACAGATTGGGATAGAGCGGAGAAGTGAGAGGCAATGACGCGGTGGTCGGCTCTAGCCGGACCGTCAATTCGCTCCGTCCCACCTGGATTTGGTCTCCGTTTTTCAAGGTGATGCGCTCATCAATCGGGGCTTGATTGACAAAGGTGCCGTTCTTGCTCATCAAGTCTTCCAGCTCCACCGACTCGCCGCCGGCAATGATCTGGCAATGCTTGACGCTCACGGAGCTGTCATTGAGGACCACCTCCGCTTTCCGGCTCCGGCCGATCAGGATGTTGTCCTGAGTGAACTGGTACTCCTCTCCTCGCTGGCTGCCGCCGGTGATCATAATAAAAACTTTCCATCCCATTTTTGTATTTTATACCGCTTTTCCAGGGATTTGCAAAAGGCTCAGGAGCCAAACTTGATCCGGCCGGAAAAAACCAGCCGGGCCGGGCCGGTCAGATAGCAGGAATTCGGATTCCACTCAATCCATAAATCTCCGCCCGGGAGGGATACCGTCGCGGAGCAATCGGCCAGGCCGAGCTTGGCGCAGGCAACCAGGGCCGCGCAGGCTCCGGTTCCACAGGCCAAAGTCTCTCCGGCTCCCCGTTCCCATACCCGGACCTGGAGATGAGATCGGCTGATTACTTTCACGAACTCCACATTGACCCGGTTCGGAAACCAGCGATGGCGCTCGATCTTCGGCCCCAGCCGGGCCAGGTCAATTTTGCTCAAATCCGGAACCGGGATCACGCAATGCGGGTTCCCGACCGAGAGGCAGGTGGCGGAAAAGTTCTTGCCCTCCACCTTCAAGGTTTTTCCGATCAACTCGCCCCGGCCCGCCACTGGGATTTTCTTCGGATCAAATTCCGCCCTTCCGATCCCGACCCGGAACCGATGGCTTAGCTTCTCAACCCGCATCACCCCGGCCCGGGTCTCGATTCCAAAATTCGTCTTCCGGCTCAGGCCCCGTTCATATATATATAGCGCCAGGCAGCGGATCCCGTTCCCGCACATCTCCGCCTCGGACCCGTCCGCGTTGAAAATCCGCATCCGGAAGTCCGCGTCTTTCTTTCCGGATTTTTGCAGAAGCAAAATACCGTCCGCGCCGATCCCGAAATGGCGGTCGCACCATTTGATCACCTGTCTTTTGGCCGGGACCCAATCCCTGCCCCGGGTGTCAAGCAGGATGAAATCGTTCCCCAGTCCCTCCAGCTTGTAAAAATTCAGCTCCATCTTATTTCCCGTCCAGGAATTCCGGAATCTTCTCCAGCCGGGTCAGATCCGAGTATTTCTCCCGCTCCCGGATCACATGGAAATCTCTTCCCGAAACCAGCACCTCGGCCGGGAGCGGCTGGCCGTTGTAATTGCTCGCCATAACGAACCCATACGCGCCCGCGCTCATCACCGCCAGCAACTCCCCCCGCTTAAGCTCCGGAAACACCCGGTCCCGGGCAAGGAAATCAGCGCTCTCGCAGATCGGCCCGACCAGGTCCGCGAGCGATCCCGGCTGATCCGGCTTTTGCGTCACCGGCCAAACCTCGTGATACGATCCGTAAAGCGCCGGCCGGATCAAATCGTTCATCCCGCCGTCCGCGATGATGAACCGCTTCAAGCTGTTCTCCTTCAAAAAAGACACCTGCAACAGCAACACCCCGGCGTTCCCCGCGATCACCCTTCCCGGCTCCAAAATCAGCTTGCAGCCGGAAGCTTTCGCCATCTCGGAAATCTCCGCGGCGTATTCCCCGGGCAGGGGCGGATGCTCGCTGTTATAGGTGATGCCCAATCCTCCGCCCAAGTCCAGGTATTTGATCTCCAATCCCATACCCCGCAACTCCCCCACCAGTTTCACCAGGAAGGAAAGCGCCTCCACGATCGGCTCCATCCGAAGAAGCTGGCTACCGATATGGCAGTCCACCCCGCACAATTCCAAATGCGGATATTTCTTCCAGTCCCGGAACAAGGACTTGGCCTGGCCCAGTTCAATCCCGAACTTGTTGACCTTCAGCCCGGTGGAAATATGGGCGTGGGTCTGAGGGTCTATGTCCGGGTTGATCCGGAGCGCCACCGGGGTTTTTTTCCCCAGCCGACCCGCCACCTGGTTCAACAGCTCAAGCTCGCCCTCGCTCTCCACATTGAAAAACAGAATCCCTTTGGACAAGGCGTATTCCAACTCCGGTTCGGTTTTAGACACCCCGCTGTAAACCACCTTTTGAAAATCCCCGCCCGCCTGCTCCACCCGGTAAAGCTCCCCTCCGCTCACGATGTCAAACCCGCTCCCCAGCCGCGAAAATAGGCGCAGGATCGCCAGGTTGGATAAAGCCTTGACCGAAAAACAGGTGAGGTGGGGGATGTCCGCGAAGGAATGGTCAAACGCCTGGTAATGACGGGTCAGAGTAGCCGAGCTGTAAATATACGCCGGAGTACCCGTTTCCTCCGCAATCCGCCGGAGCGGAACCTCCTCGCAATACAACTCGCCGTGCTGATAGTTGAAATGATGCATCTCTGCTCCAAAATTCAAAAACCACCCGAGCGGATGGTTTTTTTATTATATCCCCGGCTTCCCCGGCTTGCAACTTGATCGCAGATTCTTCCCCGGCTTGCCCGCGCCTTCCCTTTCCGGTCCAACCACTTGCCCCTGCATTGCTGGATCGCTATAACAAAATTAGATAAGTATGCTGAATTGAGCTAAGTTTAAAAAATAGACCAAAACCCATTAGAGCGCATCCTCCCCTTTTTCCCCGGTCCGAATCCGGATCGCTTCCTCAATCAAAGTCACGAAGATTTTTCCGTCCCCGATCTTGCCGGTCCGGGCCGACTCCTGGATCGCCTGGACCACGCTCTCGGCCTTCTCATCCGGAACCACCAATTCAATCTGGACCTTGGGCAAAAAGTCAACCACATATTCCGCGCCCCGGTATAGCTCGGTATGGCCCCGCTGCCTTCCGAAACCCTTGACCTCGCTTACGGTCATCCCCTGAATTCCCAGCTTGACCAGCCCGTTCCTCACTTCTTCCAGCTTGAAAGGCTTAATAATCGCCTCAATCTTTTTCATCGTCTTCTCCTTTATTCGTGGCGCAGGCACTCTTGCCTGCGCACAACTTTATTCAGCTTCCCCGCCATACGCCGACTCGCTATGCTGGCTCAAATCCAATCCCCTATCCTCGTCCTCCGCCTCCACCCGCATCCCGATCAGCTTGTCCACCACCCGGTAAAAAATCAGGCTCATCACCAGGCCGAATACCACGGTCACAACCACGGCCAGGAGCTGGATCAGGAATTGATGGGGGTTCCCGAAGAACAGGCCGTCGTTGCCCGCGGAATTGATCGCCTTCTGAGCGAACAAACCCGCGGACAGCGTTCCCACAATTCCGCCGATGCAATGCACCCCGAACACATCCAGCGCATCATCATAGCTGAACCAGGCCTTGACCTTGGTCACCGCGAAATAACAAAAGAACCCCGCGCCGATCCCGATCGCGATGGCGGAAAGCGGTCCGACAAACCCGCAGGCCGGGGTGATCGTGGCCAGCCCGGCGATGGCGCCGGAGGCGCATCCCAACATTGTGGGTTTTCCCCGCAGCGTCCACTCCAGCAAGGCCCAGGTCAGGCCCGCGGCGGCTGCCGCGGTGTTGGTGGTGACAAAGGCGTTCACCGCAAGCCCGTTGGCCGCGAGCGCGGAGGCCGCGTTGAACCCAAACCATCCGAACCAGAGCAGGCCGGTCCCGAGCACGGTGAACGGTAGATTATGCGGCGGGATCGGGATCTCGCCGTAGCCTTTCCGTTTCCCGATCATAATCGCCAGCGCGAGCGCGGAAATGCCGGCGCTGATGTGAACCACGGTTCCGCCGGCAAAATCCAAAACGCCCAGGTTCCGGAGCCACCCGCCCGCTCCCCAGACCCAGTGCGCCAGCGGATCATAGACCAGCGCCGACCAGAGCAGGGCGAAGATGAAAAAGGACGAGAACTTGATCCGCTCCGCGAACGCTCCGATGAAGAGGGCAGGGGTGATCACCGCGAACATCGCCTGGAAGATCATAAAGGCCTGGTGCGGGATGGTCGCCGCGTAATCCGGGTTGGGCTGCATCCCCACCCCGGAAAGGCCGATCCATTTCAGGCTCCCGATTAAATGACCCAGGTCCGGGCCGAACGCGATAGAATACCCGAACAAAACCCACTGCACCCCGATCAGGCACATCAGAATGAAGCACTGCATCAGAATGCTAAGCACATTCTTCCGCCGAACCATCCCCCCGTAAAAGAGCGCCAGGCCCGGGGTCATCAGCAAGACCAGCGCCGAGCCGACCAGAACGAAAGCCGTGTCTCCAGAATCAATCATTTCAATCACCTCCCGGATACTTTTGTAATATGAATTACAAACATTTTACTCTCCTGGTTTCGGGAAATAAGGTCAGCATATTCCGTGCCAATAGTTTTCCCCGTTGCCAACCCCCGGAAATGCGAGCCTCTTGCGCTGGAAAACCCTTTACCTTTTGCCCGGAGCGGATCGCAAAACCGGTTGCGAGGAGAAGAAATTTAGCCCGCCAAAATTGTCAATAATGCCAAAAAATACCAATATTGTCAAAATAGCCGCAGATTCGGATATTGGCGCGGATAGTTTTTTTTAAACCCGCAAATGCGGGGAATAAGCGAATAAAATCAAGATGTTAAAGGCTTGACGCATCCGCTGGCCCGCGTTGCAAAAAGCCTTAAGACCATTGGGCATAGCTTTTGCACATAAGGGAAAGCGATGCTGAAGACAATAAACGAAATATGCGCGCGGGCAATTGAGGCTATTTTAAGCTTCGGTTATTCAGCCGTTGGGAGGCTCTGAAAATGCCCTATTTAATTTTCTGGGGCTGTCATATCCCGGCTCGGTTTCCGCATTTGGAGCTTTCAATGAAAAAGGTTCTGGACGCGCTCGGGATACTTTATGCGGAGAGCAACCGGTTCACCTGCTGTCCGGAAAATTTCGGGATCAAGGCGATGGGTCATTACCCCTGGCTTTTGACCGCGGGAAGGAATCTGGCGATTGCGGAAACGATGGGGATGGATCTGGTCAGCGCGTGCAACGGTTGTTATTCCACCTTGAAGAGCGCCCAGGCGGAGCTGCGAGGAGACGCGATGGCGCGGCAGAGCCTGAACCAATCCCTCCAAGGGATCGGCATGGAATATCAGGGCACGCTCAAGATCAGTCATTTCCTTGAGATGCTTTTTGACGATCTCAGTCCCGCGGGCATCAAGCGCAGGATTCGGAGGCCTCTGCAGGGAATTAAAATCGCGGCTCATCCCGGGTGTCATCTGCTCAGGCCATCCACTCATCTCCGGTTTGACGAGCCGTTTATCGCGTCCAAGTTTGATCAACTGATCGCGGCAACCTGCGCGGAGCCGCTGGAATATCAGGGCAAATTTCTCTGCTGTGGAGGCTCGTTCAAATATTCCGGCGAGGATGAGCTTTCCCTTCAGGCGGTTCGGGTCAAATTGAAAGAAATTCAGGAGTTGGGAGCGGACGCCTTGGTCACCGGCTGTCCCACCTGTTACAGCCAGTTTGACTCGGGTCAGATGATGCTCAACCGGGCCGGAGAAAAATTTGAGATTCCCGTGCTTTATTACACGGAACTGCTCGGGCTTGCGCTCGGGCTGTCTGCGGAAGAGCTTGCCCTGGACCGGCATCGGGTTCCGGTTGACAGCCTGCTCAACCGGCTGGCGCAGAAAGAAACGGAGAGGTTCTCGGCTAAAGGCATAATCAATCTGGAGATGATGCGGCAGTGCGTAGCCTGCTCCGCGTGCAAAGACGACTGTCCCGCGGTCAAGATCAGCAATGAGGGTTTCCAGCCCCATCGGCTTTTTGAAAAAATACTGGCGGGCGATTTGGCGGGGGTTCTGGCGTCAAGGGAAATCTGGAATTGCCTGGACTGCCACACCTGCGAGGAGTTGTGCGGACAGGCGATCGGGATGAACCGCTTCTTCGGTCAGCTTAGAGAATTGGCGCTGGCAAAAGGCCTGGCGCCGGAATCGGTCCAAGGCTCGGTGGACGCCTTTTGCAAGACCGGGATGGTGACCAAGCCCGCTCAAGTGATGCGGAAGAAGCTGGGATTGGGAGAGCTCGCGCCCGCGGGGGATGATGAGTTGAAAAAGGTTCTCGCCGGGATGCACCGGTCAAAGGAGCCGGAATAAAAATGCAAGTCCGGGGTGTCTATGACTGGGAAATAAGAAACCCGTGCGGGTGCGGGATCACCGCGCTTTTAAGCGCGAAGCAAAAGCGCTCTGGCGGGGAGCTGGTGGTTCGGTCTCTGAA
>CAIYYW010000330.1 GCA_903930515.1 uncultured delta proteobacterium
GGACCATGGGCCGGCTCGACCCCCGCTTGCTCCAGGCGCTCAAGGTCTGGGACCAGGGTCCAAAATTCCCGCCCTATCACCTTTATGAATACTCTCCCAAAACCCTGGCGGCGTTTTTGAAAAAATGCGGGATGAAAATCATTGACCGCAAAAGCTCGCTGATCATCCCGGAATTTTTGGAAACCAGGCAACCGGGATGGATTCCCCGTGCGATCCGGCTCGGCTTTATCGGCCTGCGCTGGCTGGTGAAAAATTTGAACCTCCACGGCGGACACATCATCGTGTTCGCGGTCAAGGATGACGGAGATGAAGCGGGTCGCGCTGGTTGAAAGCGGGGTGAGCGCCCCGGGTAAATTCGTTTACCAGGTCTATCCCCCTCACGGGCTGATGTATCTGGCCGCTTATCTCAGGCAACATCGGACGGAAGCGGAGATCAAGATTATTGACCTGATGATCAAACGCGAACCCGAAAGCGCGATCCTTTCCGAGCTGAAAAATTTCCGGCCGGAATTAGTCGGGATTCACGCGATGCATTTCCAGGCCGAATCCATGCACCGGATCGCCCGTCTGGTCAAGGATACTTTTCCCGTCCCGGTGGCGGTCGGAGGGCCGTATCCCAGCTCGGAGCCGGAGAGGGCCTTGCGCGATCCGAATATTGACCTGGTGGTCCGGGGGGAAGGCGAGTTGACTTTCCTGGAGCTGTTTGACCGGCTCGATCAGGGCCGTGATTTTTCCGGCTTGAAGGGAAGCGCGCATCGCAAAGATTCCGAACTGGTCTTCGAGCCGGAGCGGGAATTGATTCCGGACCTGGATCAGATCCCTTTCCCGGCCTGGGACCTGGTTGATCTGAAGAAATTTTTTGACTGGAAGGTTCTGACCCAAAACGATATCCGCGGGCGGAAGGAATTGGCCACCATTTTCACCAGCCGGGCCTGCCCGTATGGCTGCATTTTCTGCCACAATCTATTCGGGAAAATATTCCGGGCGCGGAGTCCTGGGAATGTGATTTCGGAAATCCGAATGCTGTCTGAAAAATACGGTGTCCGGGAGATACATTTCATTGACGATTGCTTCAACTTCGATCTGGGGAGGGCGAAACAAATCCTGAAACTGCTCATTGACTCGCGGCTGGAGTTGAAGCTGGCTTTTCCCAACGGCATCCGCGGGGACCGGCTGGACCCGGAGTTGGTGGAGCTGATGACCAAAGCCGGAACCTACAAGATCAACTTCGGGATTGAAAGCGGGTCCCCCCGGATCCAAAAAATGATCCGCAAAGGGCTGGATTTGGAACTGCTGAGAAAAAATATTGAACTGGCGGACCGGGCCGGGATTTTCACGCACGGTTTTTTTATGATGGGTTTTCCCGGCGAGACCGAAGCTGACCTTCAGGCCACCATTGACTTCGCGCTCTCCAGCAAGCTCCACACCGCCGGGTTCGCCCTGCTCAGCCCCTTCCCCGGCACCCGGGTCCATGAGCTGGCGGAGCAGATGGGCAAGAAGGTGGAGTTCCGGCCCGAGGACAGTTCCTATTCCCGGCTCGCCTGCAACCTGACCGAACTTTCCGATCAAAAGCTTTTGCAGTATCACCGCCGGGCGCACCGGGCCTTCTATTTCCGGCCGGCGCAGGTCCTGAAAATTTTCCGGGCTATGCCCAACAAATGGATGCTGCCCAAAATCGCCTGGGCGCATTTCCGGTTGAAATTCCTTTAATGAACTGGATCAGACAATATAAAAAAATCCTGGTCGGGATCGGGTTCCTGGCCCTGATCGCGGTCTCGCTCTACGCGCGCCTGCTCAATTTCCGGGACCTTTATCCGTA